>NZ_JAGQFP010000003.1 GCF_019090095.1 Stutzerimonas stutzeri
AACCGCTTGCGCTTCCGATCAACTATCCGTCTCTCGTCAGCGGGAGGCGAATCATACAGCGTTCAAAACCGCTGTCAACCACCTTTTCAACCGCTTCCGATCAACCCGACCGAAGCCACCAACAGGACTCAACCACCACCCTGTCAGCCCGGCGCATTCTACTCGAATTCGCCGTCCGTGCAAGCCTTTATTTTCGCTAACTTCTTGATTTACAAGAGGTTTTGCTAAAAGCCTGCGCCGGAGAAGGTGCGCATTATAGGGACTCAGAAACTCACGTCAACGGTTGTTTTGGCTTTTATTCGGCCTCGAGCAAAATTCGCCCGAATGCCTTCTTTCCGGCCTGACAAACATGGGTGCTACCGAGCTTGAACATGAACGAACGGTCAACCACCTGCCCATCCACTCGAACTCCACCAGATGCAAGCAGGTCGCGAGCGACGGCCGCATTCTTAACCAGACCTGCTCGGTTAAGGACCGCGGCAATAGGCATATCTTCGGCAGAGCGAAGCGTTATCTGAGGAATGTCCTCAGGCAGTTCGCCCTCCTTCATTCTATTACCTGCCGAGCGGTGCGCTGTCGCAGCGGCTTCTTCTCCATGGAAGCGCGCCACGATTTCCTCGGCGAGCTTAATCTTGATATCCCGCGGATTTGCGCCACGCTCCACGTCCGCCTGGAAGCCTTTGATCTCTTCCATGTCACGGAAACTCAGCAACTCGAAGTACCGCCACATGAGCGCATCCGGGATGGATACCAGCTTGCTGTACATGACGCCCGGCGCCTCTTGGATCCCGACGTAGTTCCCCAGCGACTTGGACATCTTCTTCACGCCGTCCAACCCCTCGAGAAGAGGCATGGTCACGATGCACTGAGACTCCTGGCCGTAGGAGCGCTGGAGCTCGCGCCCCATCAAGAGATTGAATTTCTGATCCGTGCCACCAAGCTCCACATCCGCACGCAGCGCAACAGAGTCATAGCCCTGGACGAGCGGATAGAGAAACTCATGAATCGCGATTGGCTGATTGGTGGAGTAACGCTTGCTGAAATCGTCCCGCTCGAGCATACGCGCCACTGTGTATTGCGACGCCAGCCGTATGAAGTCTGACGGCGTCAGCTGATCCATCCATGACGAGTTGAACGCCACTTCGGTCTTGGCCGGATCCAGAATCTTGAATACCTGGCTTTTATAGGTCTCGGCGTTCTCTAGCACTTGGTCACGCGTCAATGGCGGACGCGTTGCACTTTTACCACTGGGATCGCCGATCATCCCGGTGAAGTCGCCGATAAGGAAGACGACCTGGTGCCCCAAGTCCTGGAACTGGCGCAGCTTGTTTATAAGCACGGTGTGCCCGAGATGAAGATCCGGCGCCGTCGGATCGAAGCCGGCCTTGATTCGAAGCGGCAGCCCGCGCTCGAGCTTGGTGACCAGCTCTGCCTCGACAAGCACTTCGTCAGCGCCCCGCTTGATCACCGACAGCTGCTCTTGAACCGACTTCATTAAAGGCCTCATACCAAGAAATAAAGGCGGTCAACCTTACAAGAACGCCGAGAAAATTCAACGGCGCCGAGCACGAACCAGCAAGCCGCAAGGGAACGCGAGGGTTGCCTCAGCGTGGCTTTGGTTATATTTTAGACAGATATTTTTCCTGTACAAAACACCGCCAGACATCTCCAGACTTCTAATGACCTATTCAAAATCGAAAGCACCTCTCTACCCGAAAAGCCATCTTCTGGCTGCAAGCGGTGTAGCTGCGCTTCTGAGCCTGGCACTTCTTGTGTTCCCCTCCCGCGAAGTCGAAGCGAAGAAAACCTTCCTTGACCTTCGCATCGACTCCGCGGCCGAGTTCAGCACCGATGCGCCAGAGGCTGAGGAAGAAGTATCTGCCGAGCCCGATCAGACGCCTTTCGCTCAGATAGACCAGGCCGAGCAGCAGCCCGAAGCGGCCAGCGAAGCCACCGAGGTCGCTGAGGCAGAGCCACCGGTGAAACAAGTGGTCGTGGCTAACGGCGACACACTTTCGACCGTTTTCGCCAAGGTAGGACTTTCCCCATCCGTCGTGCACGATGTGCTCGCCAGCAGTAAGGATGCGAAGCAGCTGACCAATCTCAAGGTCGGTCAGCGTCTCGAGTTCGAGCTGGATGAGCAGGGCAATCTGTCTCAGCTTCGCAGCCCCCTGAGCAAGCTTGAAAGTATCCATTTGCAGCGATCCGACTCCGGTTACGTCTTCAAGAAAGAGAAGGTCAAGCCGGAAATCAAGACGTCCTATGCCTATGGCCGTATCGATAGCAGCCTGTTCTTGGCGGCAAAGCGAGCCGGCCTCAGTCATAACCTGACGATGGATCTTGCAAACGTATTCGGGTACGACATCGACTTCGCGCTGGACATACGCAAAGGAGATACCTTCGAGGTGGTGTACGAGGAAAAGAAGGTCGACGGCGAAACCGTCGGGACCGGAAACATCCTTGCTGCACGCTTCACCAACCGGGGCAAGACTTACACCGCCGTTCGCTACACCAACAAGCAAGGCAATAGCAGCTATTACACGGCCGACGGCAAGAGCATGCGTAAGGCCTTCATCCGTACCCCGGTCGATTTTGCGCGTATCAGCTCCCGCTTCTCGAATGGTCGCAAGCATCCCATCCTGAACAAGATTCGCGCCCACAAAGGCGTTGATTACGCTGCACCGCGCGGAACGCCGATCAAGAGCGCCGGGGATGGCAAAGTGCTGCTGGCCGGGCGCAAGGGCGGTTACGGCAACACCGTGGTAATCCAGCACGGCAATCACTACCGCACGCTCTATGGTCACATGCAAGGCTTTGCCAAAGGCATCACCAATGGCGCAACGGTCAAGCAGGGACAGATCATTGGTTATATCGGAACGACGGGCCTGTCCACCGGTCCACACCTGCACTACGAGTTTCAGATTGACGGCGTGCATGTCGACCCGCTCGGGCTGAAGCTTCCAATGGCCGACCCGATTGCCAAGAACGAGCAGCAGCGCTTCCTGCAACTAAGCAAACCGCTGATGGCGCGTATGGACGAGGAACGCTCGACCATGCTGGCCATGAAGAGCGAGTAGTGCCGCTTTACATCGGGGTGATGTCGGGCACCAGCCTGGATGGGCTGGACTTCGCCCTGGTCGAACAGAGCGATGCCACGAGACTGCTCGTCACGCATTACGAACCGATGCCCGGGCAGCTCAAGCGGGACCTGCTGGACCTGTGCTCGTCAGGCCCAGACGAACTCGCCCGAGCTGCGGTGGCGGAACAGGCGTGGGCCGAGCGAGCAAGCGACGGTGTGCACCAGCTGCTGCATAAAGCGCAACTCGATGCCTCCGCTATTCGCGCCATCGGCAGCCACGGGCAAACCGTCCGGCATGAGCCACAGCGTGGTTTTACGATTCAGATTGGCCAGCCGGCACTGCTTGCAGAGCTGACATCCATCAGTGTGGTTGCCGACTTCCGACGCCGCGACATGGCCGCAGGCGGTCAGGGCGCCCCTTTGGTTCCAGCGTTTCATGAGGCGCTGTTCAGCGACGAAGGCAGGGTCCGAGCCGTCTTGAACATCGGCGGCTTCAGCAATGCCAGCCTGCTGCATCCCCACCATGCGACCCGCGGCTTCGATTGCGGGCCAGGCAACGTTCTGCTCGATGCCTGGATCAACCGACATCAGGGCCTGCCCTACGATCGGAACGGTGCCTGGGCCGCCAGCGGCAACGTCAATCATCAGCTACTCGACCAGCTCCTCGATGACCCGTTCTTCGCAACCCAAGGGCCGAAAAGCACCGGGCGGGAGCTGTTCAACCTTTCGTGGCTGGATGCCCGCCTTGCGGCATTTCCTGATGTGGCGGCCAATGATGTCCAGGCCACCATTCTGGAGCTGACTGCCGTCAGCATCACGCAGGCGTTATTGGCAGCCCAGCCCGAAACGCAGGACGTACTGGTGTGTGGTGGAGGCGCGCATAACCGTGCCTTGATGCAACGGCTAAGCGCACTGCTTCCGACTAGCAGCGTGAAGAGCACAGCGGATTACGGAATAGAGCCCGACTGGATAGAAGCAATGGCCTTCGCCTGGCTGGCGCATTGCTGCCTCGAGGGCATCGCGGCCAACCGGCCAAGCGTCACCGGTGCCCGTGGCGCTCGGGTGCTAGGGGCGATCTACCCGGCCTGACGCTCAAAGCCCAGGGGCCCAACATGCAAAGCTCGAAACGAAAAACACCGCGCCATAGCGCGGTGTGCTCGCAGCAAGCAGATTAGATCGAGAAGGACTGACCGCAGCCACACGTCGTGGTCGCGTTCGGGTTCTTGATGACGAACCGTGAGCCTTCCAACCCCTCCTGATAGTCGACTTCAGCGCCAGCCAAGTACTGGTAGCTCATGGGGTCCACCACCAGGCTAACACCCTCGCGCTCGATGATGGTGTCATCCTCGGCCAGGTCCTCATCGAAGGTGAAGCCGTACTGGAAACCAGAGCAGCCACCGCCGGTGACGAAGACACGCAGCTTCAACCGCGGATTGCCCTCTTCATCCACCAGACTCTTCACCTTGCTCGCGGCACCCTGACTGAACTGAATCGCGGTGGGCGTGAAGGATTCGACACTCATTTGGTTCTCCTGGCGCGGGAGCGCCCATTACTGCGTTGACGCCGCATTATCGGCTTCTCCTACAAAATCGGTCAACTATTCCATTAATGGGCGACCACCCATCAAGCAGCCGTTCATTTACGGAACCCGCATGCCTCACGGCAGCAGCGCTGCGTTGCCCAGACCAAGCCGCTCATCCAGGCCGAAGGCAATGTTCATGTCTTGCAGAGCCTGTCCGGACGCACCTTTGACCAGATTGTCGATAACCGATAGCACGACGACCAAGTCCCCGCCTTGCGGGCGGTGGACCGCGATCCGGCACATGTTGGCGCCGCGCACACTGCGTGTTTCCGGATGGCTACCGGCGGGCATGACATCGACGAACGGCTCGTCAGCATAGCGCTGCTCATAAAGCGCTTGCAGATCGACGGACGTGTCGAGCAAGGTCGCATACAGCGTCGCGTGGATGCCACGGATCATCGGCGTCAGGTGCGGCACGAATGTCAGCCCGACTTCGCCGCCAGCAGCACGGCGCAGTCCTTGCGTGATTTCGGGGAGATGCCGATGGCCTTTGACGGCATAAGCCATCATGCTTTCGCCCGCCTCGGTGAACAGGGATCCGATTTTCGCCGCCCGGCCAGCACCGCTGACACCTGACTTGCAATCGGCGATCAGCCGCGACGGATCGACCAGACCATTTTCCAGCAACGGCAGATAGCCCAGCTGGGTCGCGGTCGGATAACAGCCCGGGACCGCAATCAAACGCGCCGTTCTGATCTTCTCGCGGTTGACTTCCGGCAGGCCGTAGACCGCCTCAGGCAGCAGGGATGGCGCGCCATGGGGCTGGCCGTACCACTTGGCCCACTCATCGGGATCCTGCAAACGGAAATCGGCAGACAGGTCGATGACCCGGGTCCCTGCATCCAGCAGCTCCGCGGCGAGCGCATGGGCTACGCCGTGGGGGGTTGCAAAGAAGACCACGTCGCAAGCGCCTAGCGTCGCGCTGTCAGGAACGCTGAACGTGAGCCCATCGTAGTGCCCGCGAAGGTTCGGAAACATATCCGTGACCTTGACGCCGTCTTCGGAGCGAGAGGTGATGACGACCACTTCGGCCTGGGGGTGCTGTGCCAACAGACGCAGCAGTTCGACCCCGGTATAGCCTGTGCCACCAACGATTCCGACCTTGACCATGAGCTGCCTCGCGCACTGCAACAATAAGAACGGCGATGATAAAGGCGCCCGCGCCCAGGGCCAACCACCTAGATGACGCGCGGACCTCGCAGCCACTACTATCGACCACGATATCGAAACCAAGGAACCGCCGAATGCTCTACATGTGGCTCAAAGCCCTACACATCGTCGCCATTGTCTGCTGGTTCGCCGGGCTGTTCTATTTACCCAGGCTCTTCGTTTATCACGCGATGAGCGAGGATGCGATCAGCCGCGAGCGCTTCCAGGTCATGGAACGCAAGCTCTACCGTGGAATCATGATGCCCTCGATGATCGCCACGCTGCTTCTTGGCGCTGGCATGATCGCGCTCAACCCAGCGCTGTTCAGCAGCGGCGGCTGGCTGCACGCCAAGCTGGCGCTGGTCGTTCTGCTGATTGGCTACCACCACGTATGTGGCGCACAGGTGAAGCGCTTCGCGCGCAACGAGAACACCCGCAGCCACGTGTTCTATCGCTGGTTCAACGAGTTTCCGGTGCTGCTGCTGCTGGCGATCGTCATCCTCGTGGTGGTCAAACCCTTCTGAAAACCCTAAGAGGATATCCAGATGTCACTACCCGCTCACCTGCAAGCGCGTCTGCGTCTGCCACTGGTTGCCGCGCCGATGTTTCTGGTATCCAACCCCCTGCTCGTTGCTGCCTGCTGCGCCAGTGGCGTGGTCGGCAGCTTCCCGGCCCTTAACCAACGAGAGAGCAGCGGGTTTCGTGACTGGCTGCAAGAGCTGAATCAGCATCTATCGGGCATGCAGGAGCCGGCGCCATACGCCGTCAACCTGATCGTCCACCATAGCAACCCTCGCCTGCAGGCCGACCTGGCCATCTGTGTGCAGGAGCGAGTCCCGATCGTCATAACCAGCCTTGGCGCCGTGAAGGAGGTCGTCGATGCCGTGCATGCTTATGGTGGCCTGGTCTTTCACGATGTCACCACGCGACGACACGCGGAAAAAGCTGCCGAGGCGGGTGTCGATGGTCTGATTGCGGTGGCGGCGGGCGCGGGCGGTCACGCGGGCACATGGAGTCCGTTCGCACTGGTCGCCGAGATTCGCCAGTTCTTCGACAAGACGCTGCTACTGGCGGGCTGCCTCAACCACGGACACGAAATCCTTGCCGCGCAACTGCTGGGGGCAGATCTCGCCTACATGGGGACCCGCTTCATCGCCACTCGAGAAAGCCAGGCGCCCGATGCCTACAAGCAGATGTTGCTGCAGGCCCATGCCGCCGACATCGTTCACACCGCCGCCGTTTCAGGCGTGCCAGCGAGTTTTATGCGGCAAAGCCTGCAACAGGCAGGGTTCGACGAGGAGCGCCTCAAAGGCAAGGGCGAAATGAACTACGGCGAAAAGCTCAAACCGGTGAACGACGAAGCCAAGGCCTGGAAAACCGTTTGGTCGGCGGGGCAAGGCGTCGGAGGAATCGAAGACCTTCCCAGCGCCACGGAACTGATCGAGCGACTGGACCGAGAATACCGCGCCGCACACAGTCAGGCGGCACAGCTCTCGCTACGCTGGATGGGCCAATCGTGACACACCTCTCATCGCGCGTAACGCCCGGCCTGGCACGCCTCGGGCGCCGCTTGTTGGCGACCTAGCCGCGCTTTACGCTTGCGCGACTTACCTGGAAACAAGGATGTGGCGATGAGCGCCGACCACTACAGGATTGTCTTCGACGGCGAACTGGCACCGGGTATGTCCCTGGAAGCGGCCAAGCACAACCTGGCCGACTTGTTCAGAGTCGACATCAGCAAGGTCGAGCGGCTGTTTGGACAGGGGCCAGTCAGTATCAAGCGCAACCTGAGCGCGCCCGAAGCCGACCGTTATCTGGAGGCGCTGCAACGGGCGGGAGCGTGCGCACGCAAAGAGCCGGAAGCCATGCGCGCCACGACTCTGAGCCTTGTCGATGACAGGCCGCCGCAAGAACCGCAGAGCGAAGAGATGGCATGTCCGAAATGTGGCCATGCCCAGCCGATTGCGCCCCTGTGCCAGCAATGCGGCATCGTGATCCAGAAGTACCTGGCCCGGCAAGCCCAGCTGGCCGAAGCGTCAAAGCAGAACGAAAGCCAAGATACTGCACAACCCTACGCACCGCCTCGCGCCCAGGTTGGCGAGCCGATGGCCGAGTTCGGCACGCTGAAGATTTTTAGCTTGCGGGGTCGAATCGGCCGTTTGCGCTATCTCGCCTGGTCTGCCGTGATGATGGCCGCTGCGACCGGGCTCTGGGTAGTCATCGCGATGGCGTTTGGCATGTCCGCGGTGCTCGGATCGCTTCTCGCCGTGATCGCCGGCTTGGGCATCCTGCTCGCAAGCACCCTGATAGGCGTGCAGCGCCTGCACGACATTGGCTGGTCCGGCTGGCTCATGCTGCTCAATCTGGTGCCGGGGGTCGGCGCCATCTTTCCGCTGGTGATGCTGCTCGCGCCGGGAAACGAGGGCGCAAATCGCTTTGGCCCACCACAACCACCCAATACCCGGGCTGTGCGGCTCCTCGCGGCACTCTGGCTGCTGGTTCCGCTTATTGCGATCTTGGCCGCACTTGTCATACCGACATACCAGTAGCGCGGCGCAACTGCGCACGCTCGGACGATGCCAGCACCACGTGCCGCTTTAGCCCAGCGCGCCGCAACTCCGCGAACGTTTCTCGCCGCAATCGCCGCCAACGACGAAGTAGGCCGGATGGCCTGTAACGGCCTCGCCTGATCCGTTGCCTCTAACGGTGCCTGGCTGGCGTAACGGCCGATACGGCCTAGCTGATCGGTCTTTGCCCGGGAAAGCCATCGCGTGCGCACGGCCCGAGCATGCAGGTCGACCCCATCGATCAATCGCGCCGTGACGGGGCAACGTTCCTAACTGCGCGGTGCAGGCTGACCAGGCCCAAAACGGCCTGTTACACTGCCCAATCGTTCCAATCGCTGGAGACACGCCATGGATTGTCTATTTTGCAAGATCGTGGCCGGGGACATCCCTGCGCAGAAGATATATGAAGACGATCAGGTCATCGCCTTCAATGACATCGCGCCCCAGGCGCCTGTGCATTTTCTGGTCATCCCCAAGAAGCACATTCCAACCCTGCATGACCTGAGCGAGGCGGATGACAAGCTGCTCGCCGGCCATATCCTCTTTACCGCTCAACAACTGGCCGAACAAAAGGGCTGTGAGGATGGCTTTCGCGTCGTCATGAACTGCAACGACCAAGGCGGCCAGACGGTCTACCACATTCACATGCATGTGCTCGGCCAGCGCCAGATGCACTGGCCTCCAGGCTGACCGTCGCCACCCGAGACGCGCACTTTCAATCAAGGCTGCTCCGAAACACCTGGAGGCGAGATGCCCAACCAACGTGAATACTCACCTGCCGATCGCCTGCTGATGCAAGCCGATGCGGCGCTACGAACGCTGCTTCCTTTCAGTGGCCAGCCACATCGCCCGACACCGGCCGTTGTGAAGAACGAGACGGAACTGAGCGACAGCGAAGCGCGTCACGTCGCAGGCCTGATGCGCATCAACCATACCGGAGAGGTCTGCGCCCAAGCGCTGTACCAGGGCCAGGCCTTGACGGCGCGGCTGCCAAACGTACGGGAAGCGATGGAGCGCGCAGCCGACGAGGAAATCGATCATCTGGCCTGGTGCGAACAGCGAATCCACCAGCTCGGCAGCCATACCAGCGTACTCAACCCACTGTTCTATGGTTTGTCGTTCGGCATCGGCGCCTCTGCCGGCTTGATCAGCGACCGCATCAGCCTGGGTTTCGTCGCGGCGACCGAAGACCAGGTTTGCAAGCATCTGGACGAGCACCTCGAGCAGCTTCCCGCAGCCGATGAGAAGTCACGGGCGATACTCGAGCAAATGCGCGAGGACGAGGCGCAGCACTCCACCGCTGCGCTGGACGCTGGCGGCCTGCGCTTTCCGGCGCCGATCAAGTTCGGCATGAGTCTGATGGCCAAGGTGATGACCAAGACGACCTATCGGATTTGACGAGCGCGTCCCGCAGATACGACAAGGGCGCCTCAGAGGCGCCCTTTCGTTTACTTAGCCCGGCATGTTGCGGGCGTAGAAGATTTCCAGCATTTCATGTCGGAGGCGATCTTCCACCTGCTCGCGCTGTTCTGGTGACAGATTACTGGTGGCATCGCCGAACAGATAGTTTTCCAGCTCGAAGTTCTTGAGCAGCATCTTGGTGTGGAACAAGTTCTCCTGGTACACATTCACATCGGTCATTTGATAGGCCGACCGCGTATCTTCCGAAAGATAGTTCTGAATCGAATTGATTTCGTGATCGATGAAGTGCTTTTTGCCTTCAACATCGCGGGTGAAGCCGCGAACGCGGTAGTCCACCGTCACGATATCCGAATCGAACTGATGGATCAGGTAGTTAAGCGCCTTGAGTGGCGAAATAACCCCACATGTCGACACGTCGATATCCACCCGGAACGTCGCGATACCTTCGACGGGATGAATCTCAGGGTAGGTATGAACAGTGATGTGACTCTTGTCCAGGTGCGCCAGGATGGTGTCCGGCAACGGACCAGGCGATTCCTCAATCTGGCTGTCGGTTGGCGTAACCGGCTGCTCCGAGATGAGGATGGTCACGCTCGCACCCTGCGGCTCGTAGTCCTGCCGCGCGATATTGAGAATATTCGCGCCAATGATGTCGACTACATCGGTCAGAATCTGCGTCAACCGCTTCGCGTCATACTGCTCGTCGATGTACTGCACGTACGCCTGCTGATCTTCCTGGGTTTCGGCATAGCAGATGTCGTAGATATTGAAGCTCAAGGACTTCGTCAGGTTGTTGAACCCGTGGAGCTTGAGTTTGCTTTTCACCATTGGAGACTCTCTTCGATGCGGCGCACCGCGTGATTGAGCATGCCCGTCAGATACCTTTGTACCTGCGTAGGACCGTATACACCTCTTCGCAATTGCGACCGTGGCTGTGTGCTAACGAAACGCCCCGTAAAAAACGGGGCGCGCATTATGCAGATTGATAGCGTGAGGTTCCAGTACCCATGGGCTCAAATTCGCACGCCCGGTACCGGCTATGCCTACGCGGCGGCGGCATAGAGCGCTGCAGCGCGACGCTAACGGTTCAACCCAGCTCGACGATTTCGTAGGCATGGGTGATTTCGACGCCGGCGCGCCCGAGCATGATCGACGCCGAGCAGTATTTTTCCGCTGACAGTTCGACGGCACGCTTGACCTGCGCCTCCTTCAAACCGCGCCCTTTGACGACGAAGCGCAGATGGATCTTGGTGAAGACCTTGGGATCTTCATCGGCACGCTCGGCTTCGAGGAACGCCTCGCAGCTTTCGACCGCCTGCCGAGACTTCTTCAGAATGCTGACCACATCGAAGTTGCTGCAACCACCGAGCCCCAGCAGCAGCATTTCCATCGGCCGGACGCCGAGATTACGCCCTCCGTTTTCCGGCGGACCGTCCATGACGACCACATGGCCGCTGCCCGACTCACCAAGAAACATCGCTTCGCCGGCCCACTGAATGCGCGCTTTCATCGATAGACTCCGGTTGAAAAGGAGCGAAGCTTAGCATGAGCGCCGACCGTGGCTGGAGTCGGCAATCCGACGAAAAGAATCCGCTAAAGTTGATTTCGTGTCGCAGTTTTGTTGTCGATCGAGACCTGTCTGTTAAGCTCTTTCAGCCTGATTACAGAACTCAGTCAAAACATAATAAGAACCTGCCTCTTATTGGACACATCTTCCGGGACTAAAGCATGGTCGCTATTACACTCACGCCCAAGATCAAGAACATCGACAAACTCCTCGCGCATTGCCATCGACGACGCTATACCGCCAAGAGCACGATCATCTATGCAGGTGATCGCTGCGAGACGCTCTTCTTCATTGTAAAAGGCTCGGTCACCATCCTGATCGAAGACGACGACGGCCGCGAGATGATCATCGCCTATCTCAATTCGGGGGACTTCTTCGGGGAGATGGGGTTGTTCGAAAAGGAAGGCATGGAGAAGGAGCGCAGCGCCTGGGTGCGCGCCAAGACCGAGTGCGAAGTCGCCGAACTGAGCTACGCGAAGTTCCGTGAACTGACCCAGCAGGATCCCGATATCCTTTATGCACTGGGCAGCCAGATGGCCGAACGCCTGCGCAACACCACCCGCAAGGTCGGGGACCTGGCCTTTCTCGACGTCACCGGCCGCGTCGCCCGCACATTGCTCGACCTCTGCAAGCAGCCCGATGCAATGACCCATCCCGACGGCATGCAGATCAAGATCACCCGTCAGGAAATCGGTCGCATCGTCGGCTGCTCGCGGGAGATGGTTGGACGCGTACTCAAAAGCCTGGAGTCGCAGGGCCTGGTCCACGTCAAAGGCAAAACCATGGTGGTGTTCGGTACGCGTTGACGGCCGGGCAGCACCGTAGAAAAAGCCGACAATCCCAGCCACTAAGACGTTGCGCCCCTAAGCAAGGCAAAAATCAGCGGAAAAGTGCAGTTTACGTACGATAAACGCGCATTTTTGAGCTGATTTTTCTCATGCTGCCAGGCGAGCGCAACGACGCTCAACGTGCCGGCGGATTGTCGGTTCCTCCCGTCGAATCAGTCCGGATCGCTTGCGATGCCCGGCCGGCTGCGGCCAGGGAAGAACAGCCGCTGCAACTCGATGCCAGGCTGCTCAGCACGCATGAAGGCTTCGCCCACCAGAAACGCATGCACCTCGTTGATTTCCATGAGCTCGACATCGGCGCGATGCAGAATCCCGCTTTCGGTCACGACCAGGCGGTCGCGTGGAATACGCGGAAGCAGGTCGAGCGTGGTCTCCAGGCTCAGCTCGAAGGTATGCAGATTACGGTTGTTGACACCAACCAAAGGCGTATCCAGACGCAGCGCCCGCTCCAGCTCCGCCCCATCATGCACCTCAACCAGTACGTCGAGCCCCTGAGCCTTGGCCACTGCAGCCAGCTCCGCCATCTGCCCGTCTTCCAGCGCCGCGACAATCAGCAGGATGCAATCGGCGCCCAGCGCCCGCGCCTCGATCACCTGGTAGGGATCGATCATGAAGTCCTTGCGGATCACCGGTAATTTGCAGGCCGCGCGTGCCTGCTGCAGGTATTCATCGGCACCCTGGAAGAAATCGACGTCGGTCAGCACCGATAGACAGGTAGCCCCACCCGCCTCATAGCTCTTGGCGATGTCAGCGGGAACGAAGTGTTCGCGCAGTACACCTTTGCTCGGCGAGGCCTTTTTGATTTCGGCGATCACCGCCGGCTGCTTCTTGCCGGCCTGCTCCTGCAGCCGCCGAGCAAAGCCGCGCACCGGGTCCGCCGCAGCCGCGGCTCGTTCCAGCTCGGCGAGCTCGACCCGAGCGCGACGCTCGGCCACCTCCTCGCGCTTGCGCGTGATGATTTTTTCCAGAACCGTCGGCACGCTCATTGCGCTTGCTCCTGCTTGAACACCACGGTGAAGGACACCAACTCCTCGAACTTGTCGCGCGCCAGGCCGGTATGCAACGCGTCATGAGCGATCTCCACGCCCTGCTTGAGGCTACTGGCCACATCGGCTGCATATAATGCAGCACCGGCGTTGAGCACGATCATGTCTGCCGCCTTCTGCCCGTTTTCAGTCTTGCGCCGCCCCAGGGCATCGCGAATCAAGGTCAGCGAACCTTGCGCGTCCTCGACGTTGAGGCCGATCAGGCTTTGGCTCTTGATGCCAAAATCTTCCGGCTGGATGCGGTACTCGCTGATCTCGCCCTTGTTCAGCTCAGCCACGTGAGTCGGAGCCGCCAGACTGATCTCGTCCAACCCGTCCTGGGCATGCACGACCAGCACATGCTGACTACCAAGGCGCGATAGCACCTCGGCCATGGGGCGGCAGAGTTCCTTGCTGAACACGCCGAGTACCTGATGTTTGACCCCGGCCGGATTCGACATGGGGCCGAGAATATTGAACAGCGTGCGCAACCCCAATTCGCGGCGAGGGCCAGCGGCGTATTTCATCGCGCCGTGGTGCGCCGGTGCGAACATGAAGCCCACCCCCACGGCATCCACGCTACGGGCGACCTGGGCCGGTGTGAGGTCCAGGTTGACGCCGGCCGCCTCGAGCAGATCGGCGCTGCCGCTTTTGCCCGAGACCGCGCGGTTGCCGTGCTTGGCAACCTTGCCGCCGGCGGCCGCCACGACGAACGCCGCGGCGGTGGAGACGTTGAAGATGTTCATCCCATCGCCGCCGGTGCCACAGGTATCGACCAGACGGTGGGTGTCGAAATGTACCGGTTCGGCAAGCTCACGCATGACCTGAACAGCCCCGACGATCTCGTCGATGGTCTCGCTCTTCATGCGCATGCCCATGAGAAACGCACCCACCTGCGCATCGGTGCATTGGCCGGTCATGATCTGGCGCATCACGGCTTTCATTTCGTCGGTGCTCAGGTCGAGCTGGCCGACGATACGATTGAGGGCTTCCTTGATATCCATCAGCGCGCGCCTCCGGTCTGCTTCAGAAAATTGGCGAACAGCTCATGTCCCTGCTCGGTGAGGATGGATTCGGGATGGAACTGCACGCCCTCGACATTCAAGGTCTTGTGCCGCAAGCCCATGATTTCATCGAGGCTGCCATCCGCGTGCTGCGTCCACGCCGTGACTTCCAGGCAATCCGGCAACGTTTCGCGCTTGACCACCAGCGAGTGGTAACGCGTGACCGTGAGCGGGTTGTTCAGCCCGCAGAATACGCCTTGGTCGCGGTGATAGACCGGGCTGGTCTTGCCATGCATGACTTGCCGGGCACGAACGACATCGCCACCAAAGGCCTGGCCGATGCTTTGATGACCAAGGCAGACGCCAAGGATCGGCAGCTTGCCGGCGAAATGGCGGATCAGTTCCAGCGAGACACCCGCCTCGTTGGGCGTGCAAGGCCCTGGCGAGACGACGATGCGCTCCGGCTTCAGTGCCTCGATCTCGGCAACGCTGAGTTCGTCGTTGCGCACGACTTTGACATCGGCACCGAGCTCGCCGAGGTATTGCACGACGTTGTAGGTAAAGGAATCGTAGTTATCCAGCATTAGCAGCATTGGGCGTCACCCTAGGGTTTGTAGCTGATCCGGCGCTGTCATCACGCTTCGCGCTGGCGCAGTGCGGCACGGCAGGGCAATGGGACAGGCAAACGTAGGTATTCCGGCATGGAGCCGGCGAAGGATCAGGCGCGCCAACGCCAGCGGGCATTGGCCTTGAACAGGCGCATCAGGAGTGTGCTGCTGAATTTCACGGATAGGTCTCGCAGGGCTTACGGCGCAAGGTAGCCCATGCCAGGCCACGATTCAACCGGACTATACCAGAGCGCAACCCGGGCGAAACTGGCGCGTTACAACGAGGCCGCGCTCGGCTCATGCGCTAGCCTCGCGACGAGGGCTGGCAGGGCACAAGCACGCGCCGGGCGCGCATAGAAAAAGCCCTGCGCCTGCCGGCAGCCCAACCGGCGCAGCTCCGCGGCGGTACCCTCGTCTTCGACGCCCTCGGCCAGCGTACTGAGGCCCAGCGACTCGGCCATGTGAATGATGGCAGCGACGATGGCGTGACCATCGTCGGTGAGCAGGTCACTGACGAAAGAGCGATCGATTTTCAGCGTATCCACGGAGAGACGCCGAAGGTAGGCCAGGCAGGAATATCCCGTGCCGAAGTCATCGATCGACAGGGTCACGCCCAGCGCTTTCAGCCGCGCCAGGGTGACCATGACCTGCTCGGTGTTCTCGATCAGGCTGGACTCGGTCAACTCGAGCTCCAGGGCGGAGGCGGGCAGCCCGGTCTGCTCGAGGGCGCTGGAGACCGTCCGCTCCAGCGCGCCCTGGTGCAGCTGTATCGCCGCGACGTTGACCGCCACCCGCGGGATGCTCAGCCCTTCGGCGTGCCACCGTGCGGCCTGCCGGCACGCCTCGAGGACGATCCATTGGCCGATCTCGACGATCAGCCCGCTCTGTTCCGCTGCCGGAATGAACTTCCCAGGCGCGACCAGGCCCCAACGCGGGTGCTGCCAGCGCACCAACGCCTCGGCGCCCACCACCTCGCCACTGAACAGATCCACCTGCAGTTGATAATCGAGGAACAGCTCGTCACGCTCGATGGCGACCCGGAGCCCATTGATCAGATACAGCCGGCCTCGCATCTCGGCATCGAGCGCAGCGTTGTAATAGCACCAGGTCCGGCGCCCGGCCTCCTTGGCCTTGTACATCGCCATCTCGGCGTTGCGCAGCAGACAGGGAAAGTCCATGCCGTCGCCCGGCCCAACGGCCACGCCAATGGAAGCGGACATCACCACTTCCTGGCGCTGAATGACAAAGGGCTCAGCCAAGGTCTCGAGCACGGACTGGATGACCACCGACGCTGCCTCGGCATCGATGAGATCGGCCAGGAGCACGACGAACTCGTCACCGCCGCCACGGGCCAGCACAGCGCCGTCGGGCAGGGTCTGCTGCAGCCTGGTGGCCGCCGTGCACAGCACCTGATCGCCAAAAGTGCGGCCGAAGGAATCGTTGACCATCTTGAAGTGATCGAGATCGACGTACAGCACTGCTACTGCGCCCTTGAGCTTCAACGCGGCCGCCAGAGCCTGGCGCGTCCGGTCTTCGAGCAAATTGAGATTGGGTAGTCCTGTCAGGC
This sequence comes from Stutzerimonas stutzeri, assembly GCF_019090095.1. Taxonomy (NCBI): domain Bacteria; kingdom Pseudomonadati; phylum Pseudomonadota; class Gammaproteobacteria; order Pseudomonadales; family Pseudomonadaceae; genus Stutzerimonas; species Stutzerimonas stutzeri. Next base: position 16,419 of record NZ_JAGQFP010000003.1, read on the forward strand.
CATCGAAGTGAGCCATGTAATCGGCACGCTTCTGCGCCGCGACGCGCTCGGTCATTTCGATTGCCAACCGCTCGTAAGGCGCACGCACGCTGGAGACGAATACCACCTGATAGATAAAACCGTAGGAAACGATTTTGTAGGCATGCCCCAACAGACTGTAGAAGCTGTTCACGTTGGCGTAGGCGGTAAAGCACAGCTCGGCGAGAATCGACACCAGCGTCGCGGCAAGCATGCCGTCGAAATAGCCCGTCTCGTCACCTGTCCGCACCCGCCAGAATGGCCACGCGGCCAAGGCCAGCAATCCGATGATGAGCCACTCAGCGAGAATCTTGAAGCGGGTCAGCCCCTGCCCTTCGATGAAGGTTCGCGGCCATAGCTGCGGTTGGAAAAGCTGCAGATAGACGACCAGCGCGACCAGCACAATCGTTGAGGACAGCAGCGTGCGCCGTGACAACGCGCCGAGCCGCTGGCAGACCCGCCAGGCCACCGCGAGCAAGGTCAGGGCGAGCACTAGACGGGACACCAGCCAGAACGCGATTGCCTTCTCTGGCGAAGCTGGCGTGACGACGGCGGGCATCCCCTTGTAGGAGAGCATGTGGGCCAGGTCCAGCAGCGCGATGGCCAGAAATGCGCACGCCAGCAAGGGGTTCGACAGTGGCCGCGGCTGTTGGGTATGCCAGGCGACGGCGAATACCAATCCCGCCACCACAATCGAAAAGGTTTCGACAGCAATGTGCAGCGGCAGCGGGAACCACACAGGACTGCCGTTGAAGTCCGCCAGGTTCGACAACAAATAGACCAGAACCAGCAGCCCGGTGAGGGCGGCGACCAGCATCCACACCAGCGGCAGGTGGTGCGGATGGGTGCTTGATGAATGACTGGGCAGTAATGACATCGGCTGGTGCAGACCGGCTAGGGTGGATGGCCAAACGCTCTAGCTCGGCCTCCACCGACTATAAGGATAGCCAGATGCCATTACCATACTGTCCGTGCGGACTTTAGTCGCAATTTCCTCGGTCTGACTATCCAAGCTCAACCGATCAGTCGCTGCCTTTCTCCGCCAAGGCCACCGCACGGAACATGGCGCGACGCTTGTTCAGCGTTTCCTCCCACTCCAGCGCCGGCTGAGAGTCGGCAACGATACCGGCGCCCGCCTGCACGTGCAGCTCGCCGTCCTTGATCACCGCGGTGCGGATGGCGATGGCGGTATCCATGTTGCCGTTCCAGGCCAGGTAGCCGACCGCACCGCCATAGACGCCGCGTTTCACCGGCTCCAGCTCGTCGATGATCTCCATCGCGCGGATCTTGGGCGCCCCGGACAGGGTGCCGGCAGGCAGGATCGCGCGCAGTGCATCCATGGCCGTCAAGGGCGCCTTGAGCTGGCCGGTGACGTTGGAGACGATGTGCATGACGTTGGAGTAGCGCTCGATCACCATCTTTTCCGTGAGGCGCACCGAACCGTGTTCGGCCACGCGACCGACGTCGTTGCGGCCCAGGTCGATCAGCATGAGGTGCTCGGCCAGCTCCTTGGCGTCGCTGAGCAGATCCTTTTCCAGCGCCAGGTCCGCTTCCTCGTTGGCACCGCGTGGCCGGGTGCCGGCGATCGGCCTGACCGTCACCAACCCTTCCTCGACGCGCACCAGCACTTCCGGCGATGAACCCACCACGTGGAAGTCGCCGAAGTTGAAGAAGTACATATAGGGTGTGGGGTTGAAGCAGCGCAACGCGCGGTAGAGGTCGATCGGCGCGGCGTTGAAGGGTATCGACATGCGCTGGGAAATCACCACCTGCATGCAGTCGCCGGCAAGGATGTAGTCCTTGATGCGCTCAACGGCCTGTTCGTAATCCCCGCGACTGAAGCTGGAGCGGAACGCCGGCTCGGTGCCGCCTCCGCTTTCGAAATCCAGGCCCAGGCGCGGCATGATCGACTGGCGCAGTTTCTCGCGCAGCGCTTGCAGCTTGGCCAGTCCCGCCTCGTAGGCGTCCGGCTGCGCTGGATCGGCCAACACGATGCAGTGCAGCTTGCCGGCCAGGTTGTCGAACACCACCACCGCATCGGAGACCATCAACAGGATATCCGGCGTACCCAGCGGATCGGGGTTGGGGCATGTCGCCAGCTTGCGCTCCACATAGCGCACGCTGTCGTAGCCGAAGTAGCCCACCAGCCCCCCGTTGAAGCGCGGCAGGCCATCGACCGGCGCCACGCGGTAACGCTGCTGGAAGGATTCGACGAAGGCCAGCGGGTCTTCGACCTCGCAGGTCTCGGTCTCGACGCCATCGGTGGTCACGCTGATCCGGTGATCCTGCACCCGCAGTACCGTGCGGCACGGCAGGCCGATGATGGAGTAGCGCCCCCACTTCTCACCGCCCTGCACGGACTCGAGCAGGTAGGAATTGGGCGCGTCGGCGAGCTTGAGATACAGCGTCAGCGGGGTATCGAAGTCAGCGATGGTTTCGAACGACAGGGGAATGCGGTTGTGGCCTTGGTCGGCCAAACGCAGGAATTCTTCGCGGGTCATGTCAGCCTCGTGGTCGGAGGGAGCTACTTGGGTCGGATGCAAACGGACCGGCCGAGCCGGCAGAAAGATGTCAGGCGCGCCAGCGCCAACGGGCCAGGGCCTTGATGACATTCATCCATTGTTTGCGAGTGACCACCACGATCTGATCTCGTCCAGGCGGATTACGGAACAGGGGCCACACTAGCGCAGCCCCGGAACCGAAGCAACCAGCTCGCGCAGGTCATCGACCACCAGGGCAGGCGCCTCGTTGGCGATGGGTTCGCCGTGGTTGTAGCCATAGGTGAGCGCAACGCAGGGCACGGCCGCCGCCTTCGCCGCGCGCACATCATTACGCGAGTCCCCGACGAACAGCGACTCGCCTGGCGCGACATCCGCCTTGTCCATGACCCAGAACAGCGCCGCCGGATCGGGCTTTTGCTGCGGCAAGGTATCGCCGCCCACCAGCCACTGGAAATACCCGGCCAGGCCCTTCTCCTCCAGCAGCGGCTCGATGAATTGCGCCGGCTTGTTGGTGATGATCGCCAGCTTCACGTCACGCTCGCGCAGCCAGTCCAGGCATTCGATGACACCTGGGTAAACGGTGGTCAGTGCATGACCACCGGAATAGGCCTGCATGAACAGCGCCAGCGCCTCGTCGGCCAACTCGTCCGCGACGCCGTCATGCTGCAGCTGCCCGGCCAGCGCTCGGCGCACCAGCACGCGCGAGCCATTGCCGACCCAGTCGCGCACCCGGGCGACGCCGACCGGCTCACGACCGAGCAACATCAGCATCTTGTCCACTGCGGCGGCCAGGTCCGGCACCGAGTCCATCAGTGTGCCGTCCAGGTCGAACATCACCATACGCGGCAGCCGACCGTCGAACAGCTGCTCCAGGCGGGTCATGGGCGAGCCAGCGCGAGTTCAGCGCGCATCTGGTCGATCACCGCCTTGTAGTCCGGTTGATTGAAGATCGCCGAGCCGGCCACGAAAGTATCGGCGCCCGCGGCGGCGATTTCGCGGATGTTCTTCGGATTGACGCCGCCGTCGATCTCCAGCCGGATGTCCCATCCGCTGGCATCGATCAGTGCACGCGCTTCGCGCAGTTTGTCGAGGGTGCCGGGAATGAACTTCTGCCCACCGAAACCGGGGTTCACACTCATCAGCAGCACCATGTCGACCTTGTCCATCACGTACTTGAGCACGTCCAGCGGCGTGGCCGGATTGAACACCAGGCCGGCCTTGGCGCCGCCGTCCTTGATCAGCTGCAGCGATCGATCGATGTGTTCGGAGGCTTCCGGGTGGAAGGTGATGTAGCTGGCACCCGCCTCGAGGAAATCACCAATCATGCGGTCGACCGGTTTGACCATCAGGTGCACGTCGATGGGTGCGGTGACGCCATGCTTGCGCAACGCCGCGCAGACCATCGGGCCGATGGTCAGGTTGGGGACGTAGTGGTTGTCCATGACATCGAAATGGACGATGTCCGCGCCAGCGGCGAGCACGTTGTCCACTTCCTCGCCCAGGCGGGCGAAATTGGCGGAAAGAATCGAAGGGGCGATAGCGAACGGCTGCATGACGACCTCGGGTAGCACGGCGGAATGCCGCGCATTGTACCCGAGGGGTCAGGGTTGCGGCGCACCTGACATCCGTTGCGGATGCCGGTGCGCACAGGCTGGATCAGGTCAGCTCGTCGAAGCACTCGCCGATGATCGACAGGCCGCGGTCGAGCAGCTCGTCCTCGGCGGTCAAGGGCACCAGCACGCGCAGTACGTTGTAGTAGGAACCGCAGGACAGCAGGATCAGCCCTTTCTCCCGCGCCCTGGCAACGATCTGAGACGTGAGCGCAGCGGCCGGTCGCGCATGATCGCCCTCCTCGAACAGCTCGATGGCGATCATCGCGCCGAGCCCACGCACTTCGCCGATCTCCTTGTGCTTGGCCTGGATAGCCTTCAAGCCCGAGGTGAGCTTCTCGGCCACGGCCTTGCAGCGGTCGAGCAGCTTTTCTTCCTCGAAGATGTCTATCACCGCCAGCGCCGCCGCGCAGGACAGCGGGTTGCCGGCGTAGGTACCGCCCAGCCCGCCGGGTGCGATGGCGTCCATGATCTCGGCCTTGCCGCAGACGCCGGCGATCGGGAAGCCGCCACCGACCGACTTGGCGAAAGTGGTCAGATCCGCCACGACGCCCATCTGCTCCATGGCGAAGAAGGTACCGGTGCGCCCGGCGCCGGTCTGCACTTCGTCGGCGATCAAGAGGATGCCGTGCTGGTCGCAGAGTGCCCGCAGGCGGACCATGAATTCCTTCGGCGCGACGTTGAAACCGCCTTCGCCCTGTACCGGCTCGATGATGATCGCCGCGATGTCGCGTGGCTCGGCGTCATTCTTGAAGATGCGCTCGATGCTGGCGATCGATTCGTCGACGCTCACGCCATGAATGGCGCACGGGTACAGCGCGCGGAAGATACCGCCCGGCATCAGGCCCATGCCGGCGGAGTACGGTGCGACCTTGCCGGTCAAGCCGAGGGTCATCATGGTGCGGCCATGATAGGCGCCGGTGAAAGCGATCACGCCAGCGCGACCGGTGGCGGCGCGGGCGATCTTCACCGCATTCTCCACGGCCTCCGAGCCGGTGGTGACGAGCAAGGTCTTCTTGGCGAAGTCGCCCGGCACCCGAGCGTTGATCTTCTCGCACAGCTCGACGTAGGGTTCGTAGGCCAGCACCTGGAAACAGGTATGGGTCAGCTTGTGCAGCTGATCTTCCACCGCCTTGACGATTTTCGGGTGTAGGTGGCCAGTATTCAGCACGGCGATGCCACCGGCGAAGTCGATGAACTCGCGCCCCTCGACATCGACCACGCTGCTGTTCTTGGCATGATCGGCAAATATCGGGTGGATCTGGCCGACACCACGGGGGACGGCGGCGACACGGCGTTGCATCAGGGATTCGTTGGTCTTGCTCATAAGCTCCTCGGTAGCCGCTCATCGTCGGCACGGGTCTGAATGAACGCCTGGAAGCCGGGCCGGCAGCATACGATGATCGACTGCAGGGCCAACCGGGCGTTCGGATAACAGTAATAGCATGTGCAATATTTTGCACGCCCCAAATGCCCTATGAAACAGATTCTTTTTCCACCAGCTCGCACCGCGCGGCCCGCTCATTGGCGGTCAGCGCTCGCCAGGCCGGTTGTGCGACACGCGCGGCCTCGATGGCCCGACGGGTTTCGGCGCGCCCCATGTTCGGCACGTCGGCGATCAGCTCGCCGGTGGCAGGGTTGAAGATGTCGGTGCTCGCACCGTTGTCCGCATCGCACCACTGGCCATCGAGGTAGGCCTGGTGGCGCAACAGCGCGGGATGCTCGAGTCGCAGGGTCATGTGGGCGTCCAGGTCAGGCAGGTTGTTGGGTGCGCATCTTTTCGGAGCGGCCGCGCAGCCACTCCAGGGTCAGCAACAGCGCAATGGAGAAGCCGATCAACAGGGTGGCCGCGGCCGCGATGGTCGGGCTGAGGTTTTCCCGGATGCCGCTGAACATCTGCCGCGGCAGGGTGATCTGCTCGGGGCCGGCGAGGAACAGCGTCACCACGACTTCGTCGAACGAGGTCGCGAAGGCAAACAGCGCGCCACTGATCACCCCCGGTGCGATCAGCGGCAGCGTCACCCGGAAGAACGCCGTCAACGGCGATGCGCCCAGGCTTGCGGCAGCGCGCACCAGGTTGTGATTGAAGCCCTGCAGCGTCGCCGACACCGTGATGATCACGAACGGCACACCCAGCACCGCATGCACCAGGATCAGCGACAGGTAGCTGTTGCCCATGCCCAACGGCGCGAAGAACAGGTAACTGGCCACACCGACGATCACCACCGGCACCACCATGGGCGAGATCAACAGCGTCATCACCAGCGACTTACCGCGAAACTCGCCCCGGGTCAGACCGATCGCCGCCAGAGTGCCGAAGACCATCGCCAGCGCAGTGGCGGCCGGCGCGATGAGCAACGAGTTCTTCAGCGAGCGCATCCAGTCCGCCGAGCTGAACAGTGCCTCGTACCAGCGCAGCGACACGCCCTGCAGCGGATAGACCAGGAAGGAACCGGAGTTGAACGACAACGGCACGATCACCAGCACCGGCACGATCAGAAACAGCAGCACCAGTGCGCAGATGATGCGCAGCGTGTAATACCAGACGCGCTCGACGGGCGACATGTAGGGGCTCAGCATGGAAGGTTCTCCTGCGCAGAAAAACGAATGGCGTGCCGTATTGGCTGAACGCTGCGAACCCCCATGCTCAACCCAACCTCAACCGGCTGGCGCCGACCAGCCAGCTGTAGACGATGTACAGCAGCATGGTCGCGAGCAGCAGCAGCCCGCCCAGTGCCGTGGCCATGCCCCAGTTGATGGTGGTGTTGGTGTAGAAGGCGACGAAGTAGCTGACCATCTGGTCGTTCGGGCTGCCGAGCAGCGCCGGGGTGATGTAGTAGCCGATGGCGATGATGAACACCAACAGGCACCCGGCACCCACGCCCGCGAGGGTCTGCGGGAAGTACACCCGCCAGAAGCTGGCGAAGGGGTGGCAACCCAGGGAGATCGCCGCGCGCATGTAGCTCGGCGAGATGCTCTTCATCACGCTGTAGATCGGCAGGATCATGAACGGCAGCAGGATGTGCACCATGGCGATGTAGACGCCGGCGCGATTGAACACCAGCTGCAGCGGCTGATCGATCAGCCCCATCTTCAACAGCGCACCGTTGATCAGGCCGCTCGATTGCAGCAACACGATCCACGCCGCGACACGCACCAGGATCGAAGTCCAGAACGGCAGCAGCACCATGATCATCAACAGGTTGCTCTGGCGCGCCGGCAGGTTGGCCAGCAGGTAGGCCAGCGGATAGGCCAACACCAGGCAGATGGCAGTGATCACCAGGCCCATCCAGAAGGTCCGGGCGAAGATGTCCAGGTACACCGCCTGATCCGGCGAAACCGGCGCCAGCTCACCGAGATCGTCGATACGGTGATCGAGCGCGGCCAGCAGGTAATACGGCGTGACGGCACTGTCGTTGCGGCGAATCACCTGCCAGTAGGCTGGGTCGCCCCAACGCTCATCGAGCGCTTCGAACGCATCCCGATAGGATTGCGGTTGCGCCTTGAACGGCAACGCCCGCGCGGTTTTGCTGAGCAAGCTGCGGTAACCGGCCTGCTCCATGTTCAGGCGCTTCGACAGATCGCCCAGCGACTGATTGCGCCGGGCCTCCAGCAGGTCCTCGCTCAATGCCTGATACACCGGATCGTCCGGCAGGCCGCGGCCATCCCAGTCAGCGATCGCCTGAACGGTGCGCGGCAGGCTGGAAACCACTTCCGGGTTGTCGACACTGCGCCAGAGCAGCGAGGCGATCGGCAGTACGAAGGTGAGCAGCAAGAACACCAGCAGCGGCAGGATCAGCGCCTTGGACTTCAGTCGATTCAGGCGTTCGGCACGCGCCAGCCGCCGCTTCAGGTTGGGCTCGGCGAGTTCGGAAACAGGCAGGGAGACGGCAGTAGCCATGGCGAACTCCGCAAGGTTTCAGGATTCAGGCGCACGACCGATCGACGATCGGCCGTGCGAGTACGGCATGGCGCGCTTAGCGGGCGGCCCAGGCGTTGAAGCGCTGCTCCAGCTGCTCGCCGTAGTCAGCCCAGAAGGTCACGTCCATCGCCACCTGGTTGGCGATGTTTTCCGGCGTGGTGGGCATGTTCTTCAACAGTTTCGGGTCGAGTAGCTCGACCGCCTTCGTGTTGGCCGGACCGTAGGCGATGTTCTCGGAGTAGGCCTTCTGCTGCTCGGGCTGCACGGTAAAGGCAACGAACTCCAGGGCCTCCTTCTGGTTCTTCGCGCCCTTGGGGATGGCCCAGGAATCGAAGTCATAGATACCGCCATCCCAGACGATTTGCAGATTGCTTTCATCCTGCACCGCGGCGATACGGCCGTTGTAGGCGCTGCTCATGACCACGTCGCCGGAGGCCAGGAACTGCGGCGGCTGAGCGCCGGCTTCCCACCACTGGATGCTGGGCTTGATCTGATCGAGTTTCTTGAACGCCCGGTCCTGACCCTCCTTGGTAGCCAGCACCTTGTAGACGTCCTTCGGCGCAACGCCATCAGCCATCAGTGCAAACTCCAAGGTGTACTTGGCGCCCTTGCGCAGGCCGCGCTTGCCAGGAAATTTCTCGGTGTCCCAGAAATCCGCCCAGCCGCTCGGCGCGCTGGCGAGCTTGTCGGCGTTGTAGGCCAGCACCGTGGACCAGACGAAGAAGCCGACGCCGCAGGGTTGTACCGCGCCCTCGACGAAATCGTCCGGATTGCCGACCACCGAAGGGTCTATCTCCTCGAACAGCCCCTCGTCGCAGCCACGCGACAACTCCGGCGACTCGACCTCTACCAGGTGCCAGGACACGCTGTTGGTGTCGACCATGGCCTTTACCTTGGCCATCTCGCCGTTGTATTCGCCGGCGATGATCTTGTTGCCGGTCTTGGCCTCGAAGGGTTCGTTGAAGGCCTTGATCTGCGCTTGCTTGTTGGCGCCGCCGAAGGTGACGGCCGTGAGGTTTGCCGCCGAGGCCTGCGCGGCGCATGCCAGGCCGATACTCAGGGCGGTCAATTTCAGGATGTTCAGCATTGTCGTTCGCTCCATGATGCGGTTGAAAACAGCTTCTTGTTGTTGTCCCTGCTTATGCCGCTTGCAGCGGATCCAGTGCACGGACGTGTTCCACCTGCCAGCCGATCGGCACGACGTCGCCAACCGCCAGGGCGGGATCGAATTCGGCGATCGGCTGCTTGACGAAGAAATCGCTGACGCCGCATACCTCGAGCCGAATGCGGATGTGATCGCCCAGATAGACGAACTCGGCCACCCGCCCGGTGAAGCGATTCGGGCAACTGGCGCTGGCGCCGTTGAGGCGCACCCGCTCGGGTCGAATCGACAGGTTGACCGGAGCGCCCGGCGCGCCGACCTTGACCGCCAGTGCCTCGACCCGCTCGCCGCGACCCAGCTCGACGACGCAGTTCTCCCCGTCCCGGCTGACCAGCCGCGCCGGCAGGCGATTGTTCTCGCCGAGAAAGTTGGCCACGAAGGTGTTCGCCGGACGCTCGTACAGCGCTCGCGGCTCGTCGATTTGCTGGATCTCGCCCTGATGGAACACGGCGACCCGATCGGACATGGTCAGCGCCTCACCCTGGTCGTGCGTGACGTAAACCACGGTCACGCCCAGGCTTTGGTGCAGGTGCTTGATCTCCATCTGCATCTGCTCGCGCAACTGTTTGTCCAGCGCGCCCAGCGGCTCGTCCATCAGTACCAGCTGCGGTTCGAAGACCAGCGCCCGGGCCAGCGCCACACGCTGCTGCTGGCCGCCCGAGAGCTGCGCCGGGTAGCGGTTGCGAAAGCCTTCCAGCTGCACCATCGACAGCGCGCGCTTGACCCGCTCCTTGATGTCGAGCTTGGGCATGCCGCGCACGCTGAGGGGAAAGGCGAGGTTTTCCGACACCGTCATGTGCGGGAACAGGGCGTAGTTCTGGAACACCATGCCCATGTCGCGCTTGTGCGGCGGCAGCTTGTTGATCGAGCGGCCGCCGAGCAGGATCTCCCCCGCAGTAGGCGTCTCGAAGCCGGCGAGCATCATCAGGCTGGTGGTCTTGCCGGAGCCCGACGGGCCGAGCAACGTGAGGAATTCGCCCTTGCGGATATCCAGGTTGAGGTCTTTGACGATCAGCGCTTCGCCGTCGTAACTCTTCTGGATGCCTCGAAAGCTGACCAGTACATCGTTCGCGTTGGAGTCGAGCATGCCGCACCTGTGTGCCGTTGTTCCGTGAGCACAGGTTAGGAGCGGCGCGAACCGGCGAATATCGGCGCAGCTGAGTGATTGGACTCAGCGAAACGGAGAGGCGCGTGTAGGGAATGCCCTACAGCCGTCGCGCCCTCAAGCGGCACGCGTGACCACCGGGCAAGGCGTGAGGCGGGATCGAAGGGGCCTGCGCCGGTGCTTAGTGAGGCGGCTCAGACGAGCTTGTGCTCCATGGCGTAGCGCACCAGGTCGGCCACCGAATGGGCGACCAGCTTCTGCATCAGGCGCGCCTTGTGGGTGCTGATGGTCTTGCTGCTGAGCGCCAGCTTGGCGGCAATGTCGTTGACCGAGTCACCGTGCACGAGCCGTTCGAATACCGAATACTCGCGTTCGGACAACAGCGCATGGGGCGGCCGGGAGTCGGTCAAACCGACCTCGAAGACCATGCGGTCGGCCAGCTCGGGATCGATGTAGCGGCCACCGGAAGCGACCTTGCGCACCGCGGTCAGCAGCAAGGCCGGGTCGCTGTCCTTGGTGGCATAACCGGCCGCACCGACCTTGAGGGCGCGCGCCGCCATCTGCGCCTCGTCGTGCATCGACAACACCAGGATCGCCGGCGGCTCGCTCAGCGCGCGGATTCGCGGAATGGCTTCCAGGCCACTGACGCCGGGCATGGAGATGTCCAGCAGGACGACATCACAGGGGGTCAGGCGCAACTGGTCGAGCAGCTGCTGACCGTTGCCCGCTTCACCGATGACCTGCATATCCTTGGCCAGCCCGATCAGCTGCTTGATGCCCTCACGGACGATGGTGTGGTCTTCAGCGACGATTACCCGAATCATGGCCTAGCTCTCCAATGTACTGATCAGTGGCGCCGGTTGGGCCGGCGCATCCAGCGGCACTGATACCCGGATCAGCGTGCCCTCGCCCGGCTGGCTCTCCAGCGCCAACGTGCCGCCCAGCATCTGAGCCCGCTCCTGCATGCCGACCAGGCCAAACGACAGCCCCTGGCGCCCCGGCTGCACCACGAAGCCCTGGCCATCATCGCTGATGCTCAGACTGAGCACATCCCCTCGCTGCTCCAGGCACAGGCTCACGGTCTGCGCGTTGGCGTGACGCATCACGTTGGTCAAGGCTTCCTGGAGAATGCGAAACAGGCCGACGGCCTTGGCACTGCTCAGTTGCGGCGGGCACTCCGGCACCTCGACCAGGCAGGCGATGCCGGTGCGCTCCTCGAAGCGCCGCGCCTGCCAGTCAATGGCCGACGCAATCCCCGCGTCCAGGATCGGGGGGCGCAACGCGGTCGCGACATCGCGTACCTGCTGGAACAACAGGGCGATCAACCGCTTCATGCTCTGCAATCGGGCCGCCAGGCCGGGGTCCAGCTCGGCGAAGCTGATTTCGCACATGGAGATTTCCAGCTTCAGTACCGTCAACATCTGGCCCAGCTCGTCGTGCACTTCGCGTGCGATATGTGCTTTTTCTTCCTCGCGCACGGTTTCCACGTGCGCCGCCAGTTTGCGCAACTGGGCACGCGAGGCGTCCAGCTCCAGCTCGATCCGCTTGTTGTCGGTGATGTCCCAGACGATACCGTCCCAGACCTGCCGCCCCTCGAGCTGCCCGCGGACCGAGGCGCGGATATCGGCCCAGCGAGTTTCACCGGAACGGGTCAGGATGCGCCCCTGCCAGTGCCAGTCACTCATGCTGTCGAGCGCCTGCTGCTGACTGCTCCAATAGCCCGGCTCGTCATCGGGATGAACCAGGCTGCGAATGCCGCGGCCCGGCTGTTGCAGCAAGTCCGCCGAATAGCCGACCAACCGTTGGCTGGCCTCGCTGATGTAGCCGATGCTCACCGGCGCGCCGGGCTCCTGCCGCTCGAGACGAAACACCAGCCCCGGCACGTTGCCGGCCATGGCCTTGAGCCGCACCTCGCTTTCCTGCAACGCCGCACTGGCCCGGCGTCGCTCGGTGATGTCAGCGAGAAACACCACCAGGTATTCCTTGCTGCCGAAGCGCAGAAAACTCAGGGTGACGGCCGCTGGAAAGCGGCTGCCATCGACTCGCTGCCAGTCGCGTTCGTGCACCTGATGATCGTCGATGCCGCTGCGCGCGGCGCGCCAGAGCTGCAGCCAGTCATCCATGCCCAATGCCGGATCCAGCGCCTGCAGGGGTTGATCGATCAGCTCGTTGGCGGCGTACCCCAGCAGCTCCTCGGCGGCCTGGTTGGCGTACCGCACGTGACTGTCCCAATTCAGCCAGAGGATGCCGACGGTGCTGTGGTCGAGGCAGAACTGCGTGAGGCGCTGCGCCTCTTCGGCGGCCTCGCGCAGCTCGATGTCCCGCCGCGCCGATTTCAGGCGCGCCTCGAGCAGCCCCTGCTGGCGTCGCTGCCAGACCAGCGCCATGAGCGCCGCCAGCAACAGCAGGCCCAGCAACAGACTGAGGCTGCGCCAATGGCTGATGCGCCGGGACTGGTCGATGCTGCGCGACTTCAACCACTGTTCCTGAAGCCGGCCGAGCTCCTGTGCCGGGAAACTGCGCAGCGCCTGGTCGATCACGGCGCTCATCACGGGACTGTCGCGACGCGAGCCGATCCGCAGCAGCTGCGGAATGCCCAGGTCGCCGACGACATCCAGCGAGGCATATTCGGCGCGCTGCGACAGCCGACCGTATAGCGGCTCGTCGACGATGGCAAAGCGCACCCGCGCCTCGACCAGCTGGCGCAGTGCTTCGAACTGGCTGGACACCTCCAGCACCGGCTGGCTCGGATAATTGCTGCGCATGTAGTCGGCCACCGGGCCTGGACCTTCGAGGGCGATCACGTCATCGCTGTCCAGACGTTCGAGATCGATGGCCCGAGGACCGGCGACATCGCCGATAATCAGTCTCGGCACACGTAGAACGGGATCGCTGTAGCGCCAGGTGCGCAGCCCTTCGCGCGTCTGCCGCAGCCCGGGGGCGAGGTCGATCTCATCGGCGCGCATGGCTTTCTCCAGCGCGTCCTCATCGATGAAGCGATGCCACTGCAGCTCGACCCCGAGCCCGGCCGCGAGCCGCTCCATGAACTGCACGTTGAAACCGGACAAGCGTCGCTGGCGCTGGTCAAATTCGGCAAAAGGCGGGGTCATCACGACGCCGACGCGCCATTGCCGATGTTCGCGCAACCACGCCAGTTGCGCGTCGCTCAGCGGAACGCTCCAGGCATGCGCTGGCAGATGAACCAACGAGAGCAGCAGCAGGCAGCAACGCAGCAGAGATGACACCATAGGCCTCACGAGATCGGCAGACAGGCCGAAACGCTTTTGTAGTGCATCTGCACCGCCGGCGCCAGCATTCTCACGGCCAGGTCGGTGCTTGAGAGGAAGCCCATGTTGTCTACCCGCCATCCCGTCAGGTACTTCGCCATGCTCTGCGTGGCATTGGCCACGCATTCGGCTATCGCGGCGGACGAGCCCGCGGCACCGGAGCCCGTGCCGGAAGCGGTCCCGACCGATCACCCGGTGCCGCTCTCGCGCAGCGACACCATTGCCGCTGAACTGAAACGCCAGTTGCCGGCGAGTGAATTCGTGAACCTGAACGCCGCGGAGGAAGACTTCGTCGCCCTATGGCGACCGGCCAACGACGGCGATCCGAAAGGCGTCATCATCCTGCTACCCGGCGAGGGTGAAAGCGCGGACTGGCCACGCGGCGTTGGTCCGCTCCGGCGCGGCCTACCCGATCACGGCTGGCATACGCTGAGCCTGAGCCTCCCAGATGCCGCCGCACCTGTCGCGTCAGTAACGGCCGACCCCGCAACCGAGCCCGCCGCGCCGGAGCAAGCCAGCGGCGAAACCTCCGAACCCGAGCAGGCGTCGCCTCCCAGCGAGGCGGGCTACCTCCCGGAAACGACCTCCGCCGCCACTGATACGGCAGGCGAACCGGCTAACGAGCCCGAGGCCGCCGACGCCTCCACTGCGCCCACCCCATCGCTCACCCAGGCCGAGCGAATCGCCAAACGCATCGAGGCGGCACTGGCATTCGCCCGCAGCAAGCAGCCAGCCGCCATGGTGCTGCTCGGTCACGGCACCGGTGCTTACTGGGGTGCGCAGTTCCTGCAGCAACAGGGACCGCCCGACGTCACGCGCCTGGTCATGGTGCAACCGCGCCAACCCGACGGACAGGATGAGCCGCTCGCGCAGCTGGTGGCGCCACTCAAGCTGCCGATCGATGATTTCTATAACAAGGAAGGGGCCGGCACCCTGTCGGCTGCCCGCGACCGGTTGAATGCCAGCCGCCGCAACCGGCATCCCAGCTACGGCCAGATAGGACTGCCGCCACGGACCGGGGATCGCCAGGTCGACGACGAACAGCTGTTGCGGCGCGTCCGTGGCTGGCTGTCACGGACGCCGTAAGGGTCGCGCCCTAGGCTCTGTACGAAAAGTCGTCGAGCGAAGGTCAGGCAAGGCGAAAACGCTCGAAGACGCGCAGTTTACGCAGTGTAAATGAGCATTCTGACCGGGCTGGCGTACCAGAGCGATTTCAACGCCGCATCACCGAGCGCAGGCACTTTTCGTACAAAGCCTAGCGAAACCCCCGCCGCTCACGCACAAGGTTATAGGCGCTGTGCAGTTCGCGCGTCCGCTCGGTAGCCTCGCGTACCTGAGTGGCGTTCGCGCCCGCGCCGGCCTGCTTGTCGGGATGATGCTTGCTGAGTAGCCGCCGGTAGGCCCGCTTGATCGCCTGCGGATCGCTGTCGGCGCGCACGCCGAGCAAACGCAGCGCCTGCTCGTAGGCCCCGCCCAGGTTGCTCGGCGCGCCCTGCTGACGCCCGCCGCGCGGGTCCAGCGCCGCAATCGCGGCCGCATCCCAGCCCATCCACTTGCCCCAGAGCATCACCAATTCATGCTCGCGCGCATCGATCTGCCCCTGCGCGCGAGCCATCCGCCAGCAAGCCTGAAGCACCGCCTTGGCCTCGTCGTGGCGACCACTCAGGCGCTGTAGTGGATCACGCAGGCCGTCACCACTGGACTTGCCCCGGTAGAAGGCATCGATGGCGGCTCGCTGGGCAGCGGGCGCCAGTTGTCGCCGCTGCATCTCGCTGCGCGCAGCCTGGATATGCGCCTCGCTGATCCGACCGCTGCTCTTGGCCAGCCGCCCGAGGAGAAAGAACAACAGTTCATCGCCGTGCAGCGTCGGTCTTGCGCCCGTCATGCGCTCGCGCAATCGGGTCCAGGACGTCAACCCGAGGCGCCGATCGATACCCTGGCCAAGCAGCGCGCCGAGCAGCGCCCCGGGGATACTCGCGATCAGCCAGCCGAGCAGAGCCCCTAAGAGGGTGATGGGCCAGAACATTCAGCGACGCGCCTCGAGGATGCCCTCGACTTCGGCCAGTCGCTCGTGGGTACCGACATCGACCCAGCACCCGCTGTAGTGCTCACCGCTCACCGCGCCTTCGGCCATGGCCTGGCGCAACAGCGGCGCGAGCTTGAAGGCGCCAGCACGGCAGCCCCGGAACAGCTGTGGATGCAGCACGGCGATGCCGCTGTAGGTAAAGGTAGTCCCCGACGCACCTTCCATGACCTTGCCGTCGGTCAACTGGAAATCCCCCGCGGGATGGTGAGGCGGATTGTCCACCAGGACCAGATGCGCCAGCGCCGTGGGCGGCAGCGCCAGCGAAGCGAAGTCGAAATCGGTCCAGATGTCGCCATTGACCACGATGAACGGCTGATCGCCCAACAGCGGCAGCGCGCGATGGATCCCGCCCCCCGTCTCGAGCGGCTCGCCCTCGGCCGAGTACTGGATCTGCACGCCGAAACGATCGCCCGTCCCCAGATAGGCCTCGATCTGCTCGCCGAGCCAGGCATGATTGATCACCAGCTCGGTTATTCCCGCGCCCGCCAACGCGCGAAGGTGATATTCGATCAGCGGCACGCCGCCGACCTGCACAAGCGGCTTGGGCGTGTGCAGGGTCAGCGGGCGCAGGCGCTCGCCCTTGCCCGCGGCGAGAATCATCGCCTTCATGGTTGCACCTGCTCGTCGGGAAGGCTTTTCAGTAGAGCACGCAGTTCTGCCAGCTCGGGGCGGCGCGCCGTCACGGTCTCGATGTAAGCGAAGAACCGCGGCACATCGGCCAGGTAGCGTGGCTTACCGTCACGGTGGCAGATCCGCGCGAAGATGCCGATGACTTTCAGATGCCGCTGCAGGCCCATCAGGTCGCTGGCGCGCTGGAAGTCGTCGAAGCGCTCGTGGACCGGAATACCCGCGACCCGTGCGGCGTCCCAATAGCGCCGCAGCCAATCCTGCACCCGCGCCTCCGGCCAACTGAGAAACGCATCCTTGAACAGCGATGTGATGTCGTAGGTCACCGGGCCGACTACCGCATCCTGGAAGTCCAGCACGCCCGGGTTAGGTTCGCTGATCATGAGATTGCGCGGCATGTAGTCGCGATGCACCAGCACTCGAGGCTGCTGCAGCGCCGAATCGATCAGTAGCCGGCAGCTGCGTTCCCACACCTGCAGCTCAGCCGCACTGAACTGATGCTCCAGATGACGCTGCACGTACCACTCGGGGAACAGTTGCAGCTCGCGGCGCAACAGTGCCTCGTCGTAGCTCGGCAGCGATGTCGCCAGCGGCAAGCGCTGAAAGGCGAGCAGCGCCTCGATAGCATCGCCGAACAGCCGGTCGGCATTGGTTTCGTCGATGACGTCCAGGTAGGTCTGGCGCCCCAGATCGCTCAGCAGCAGAAAGCCGCGATCAAGGTCTTCGGCCAGAATCTCCGGCACGTTGACGCCTGCACTGGCGAGCAACGCCGCCACCGCGACGAACGGCCGGCAGTTCTCCTGCGGCGGCGGCGCGTCCATCAGGATGAAGCTGCGCCCCTGCGCCTCCCAGCGAAAGTAGCGGCGGAAACTGGCGTCGCTGCTGGCGGGGGCCAGCGGTGCCTCAGGTACGCTGCCCCAACCGCGGCGCGCAAAAAGCTCGCTTAACTGGGGGGCCAACCAGGCACTCAGGTCCTGCAGGCGTTGATCGTGTTGCGGCATATCAGTGCTCTCCGCGGCGCTAGCCGATAGACGGGTCATGCTTTATTATCCAGCATCTTTTTCAGCCCATCGAGAGGCGTGCGGCCCAGCCCGGCCGATGGCTCGCCGCAAGCACGGACCCCAAAACAAGATGGCAGTCAAACATCCCGCTTTTCGTAAAAAATTCCCTCTGTTGGTCACTGGCGGTCTGCTCGCGTTGCAGCCCGTCGCCCTGCCCGTCGCGATCGCAGCCGAACAATTTGCCTGCCAGCCCGGTGCTGGCGGTGGCTGGAGCTGCGCCTCCGACGCTGCCAGCCCCGAGTTGCCGCCCCGCCCGGTGCATCGCGGCAGCGCTGCCAGCGACAACACGGCCCAGCCGCGCAGCAGCAAGACCAAGGCAGCCCCGACAGCCACCACCAAGCTGGTAAATGAGAGCAAGGGCCGTGCGCTGGCATCGCGTAGCGCCGACTATAGCCATCTGGACTGGGTACCGCGCGATCAACTGACCAATGCTCAGTTGGCCGAGACGGGCCCGTACTGTGCAGGCACCTATGTCGAGCCGAGCCGTCCGGGTCAGTTCGACAACACGCCGATGAGCGAAGCGCCCACCTATGTATCGGCGAAAGCCACGCGCTACGAACAGCAGCAGGAAATCGCGACGCTGGCCGGTGACGTGGTGCTGCGCCAGGGTAGCATCCAGGCCGAAGCCGACGAGGCCAACCTCCACCAGCTGGAGAACCGTGGCGAGCTCAAAGGCAATGTGCGCCTGCGCGACCGCGGTGCACTGCTGGTCGGCGACCGCGCCGAGCTGTTCCTCGACACCGGTGAAGCCCAGGTCGAGAACGCCGAATACGTGGTTCACGAAGGCAAGGTCCGTGGCAGCGCGCTGTACGCCAAGCGCACCGACGACGCCATCATCCGTTTGAAAGACGGTACCTACACACGCTGCGAGCCGGGCGACAACGACTGGTACCTGCAGGGCAACAACGTCACCTTGAACCCAGCGACCGGCTTCGGCTCGGCGACCAACGTGACACTGCGGGTCAAGGGTGTACCGGTGTTCTACACACCCTATATCTACTTCCCCATCGACGACCGTCGTCAGTCAGGCTTCCTGGCGCCCAGCATCAGCTCGTCGAGCGATACCGGGCTATCGCTGATTACGCCGTACTACTTCAACCTGGCGCCGAACTACGACGCCACGCTGTACCCGAACTACATGACCGACCGCGGCCTGCTGATGGAAGGTGAGTTTCGCTACCTGACCCGCAGCAGCGAAGGCCAGTTCGGCGCCGCCTACCTCGACGACAGCAACGATGATCGCAAGCGGCAGTCCGAGTACGAAGACCAGCGCTGGATGTACAGCTGGCAGCACCGTACCGGCCTCGATAGCCGCTGGCTGGCTGAAGTCGACTACACCGATATCAGCGACCCTTATTACTTTCAGGATCTGGATACCCAGCTGGGCATCGACCAGCCGGACCACCTCGACCAACGCGGCACCCTGACTTACCGTGGCGACAGCTACACCGCACGGCTGAACGTGCACGCTTACGAGCGCGCAACCGTCGCTGACGTGACGCCCTACGAGCGCTTGCCGCAGTTGACCCTGAACGGGGCGTTGCCTTTCCAGCCGGGCGGCCTGCGCTTTGCTTATAACACCGAGTTCGTCAACTTCCAGCGCAGCCTGCGTGAAGGATTTTTCACGGATGAAGATGGCAACACCGGCCTGCCCGAGCATCGCTGGTACGACGACCGCCTGACAGGCCTGGCCCGTGCCGAAGGCGAGCGCCTGCATCTGGAGCCGGGCGTCAGCCTGCCGCTCGACTGGACCTGGGGCTTCGTCAAGCCGTCGCTCAAGTACGCCTACACCCAGTACGATCTCGACCTCGATGCGCGAGGCCGGCAGACGCTGGCCGCCTATGAGTCGTTCGACCAATCGCAGAACCGCAGCGTGCCGATCTTCAGCGTCGACAGCGGCCTGTATTTCGATCGTGACACCCAGTGGTTCGGCAAGGATTATCGCCAGACTCTCGAACCACGGCTGTTCTATCTCTACGTGCCGGAAGAGGATCAGGACGATATTCCAATCTTCGATACTGGCGAAAGCTCGTTCGGCTATTCCTCGCTGTGGCGCGAAAACCGCTTCTCCGGCAAGGACCGCATCGGCGACGCCAATCAGGTCTCGCTCGGCGTGACCAATCGCTGGATCGAGCCGAACGGGTTCGAGCGTCAGCGTCTGAGCATCGGCCAGGCGTTCTACTTCGAGGATCGCAAGGTCCAGCTTCGGGGCATCGACTATAGGACGCGTGCCAACGCGACCTCTTCGGTATCGCCCTATGCGCTCGAATACATGTACCGCTACAACCGGGACTGGCGCTTTACCTCCACCTTCAACTGGGACCCGGACAGCCACAGCACCCGCTCCGGCAGCGCCATGTGGCACTACCAGCCGGCCGACAATCCGAACAAGATCGTCAATATCGGCTATCGCTATCGCAACGATACCGTCCGATTCGACCAGGCTACCGGTCTGTGGACCTACGGCGGGGACTACGGCACACCAGGTACGCCGGAGTACATCAAGAACTACTACAAGATCAACCAGCACGACATCTCCACCATTTGGCCGATCGTGCCGCAGTGGAGCGTGATTGCGCGCTGGCAGCATGACTACAGCCGCAACCGTACACTGGAAGCCTTCGGCGGCTTCGAATACGACAACTGCTGCTGGAAGCTGCGACTGATCAATCGCTACTGGATCGACTACGACGAGACCAGTCTCAACCCATCGCAGAACGACGAGCCGGACAACGGCATCTTCCTGCAAATCGTCCTCAAGGGACTCGGCGGCGTGTTCGGCAGCTCCACCGAGACATTCCTCGACGAAGGCATACAAGGCTACCGTGAACGTGAAGATCAAGCTTTCTGATTTCCTGCGCCCGCTACTGGTGGGCGCGTTCCTGCTAGGCAACGCCACCCTGGTGGTCTCGGCGTCCGCCGAGGTGCGCCCTCTCGACCGCATCGTCGCCATCGTCGACAACGACGTCATCATGCAGAGCCAGCTGGACCAGCGTCTTCGCGAGGTCGAGCAGACCATCGAGAAGCGCGGCGCCGAAATGCCGCCACGTGACGTGATGCAACAGCAGGTACTCGAGCGTCTGATCACCGAGAACCTGCAACTGCAGATCGGCGAGCGCTCCGGCATCCGCATTTCCGATGAGGAACTCAACCAGGCGATGGGCACCATTGCCCAGCGCAACAACATGAGCCTCGATCAATTCCGCGCCGCCCTCGAGCGTGACGGGCTGAGCCTGGACACCGCACGCGAGCAGATCCGTCGAGAGATGGTCATCAGCCGCGTGCGCCAACGGCGCATCGCCGAACGTATCCAGGTCTCAAAGCAGGAGGTCGAGAACTTCCTCGCCTCCGACCTCGGCAAGATGCAACTTTCCGAAGAATATCGGCTGGCCAACATCCTGATCCCGGTGCCGGAATCAGCCGACTCGGCAGCCATTCAGGCAGCCGAGAAGATCGCCCGTGACACCTACGAGCAGCTGCAGAATGGTGCGGATTTCGCCAAATTGGCAGTCTCGCGCTCGGCCAGCGAGAACGCGCTGGAAGGCGGCGACATGGGCTGGCGCAAGGCCGCGCAGCTGCCCCCGCCGTTCGACAGCGAAGTCAGCACCATGAATGTCGGTGACTTCACCCAGCCTGTTCGCACACCGCCAGGCTTCATTCTGCTCAAGGTGCTGGACAAGCGCGGCGGCGACAATCAGGTACGCGAAGAAGTCCATGTTCGCCACATTCTGATCAAGCCGAGCCAGATCCGCAGCGAAGAAGAAAGTCGCCGCCTGGTACAGCGCCTGCGCGACCGCATCCTGGCGGGCGAAAGCTTTGCCGAGCTGGCAAAGAACTTCTCCGAAGACCCAGGCTCGGCACTCAACGGCGGCGATCTCAACTGGATCGATCCGAACTCGCTGGTGCCGGAATTCCGCGAAGTGATGGCCAACACGCCCAATGGCCAATTGTCCGAGGTATTCAAGACCCCGTACGGCTGGCACATCCTCGAGGTGCTCGGACGCCGCGCAACCGATGCCAGCGAAGAGGTTCGCGAACAACAGGCGCAGACACTGTTGCGCAACCGTAAATACGAGGAAGAGCTGCAAACCTGGCTGCGCCAGATTCGCGACGAGGCCTACGTCGAGATCAAGATCTGATTCTGACGCAATCGCGCACGCTACCCGCGGGCCTGCCAGTTTGGCCGGCCCGTTTTTTTATCCGTTGAAAGGCTGATCGACATGACCGCCAAACGCTTCGCCCTGACGCCCGGCGAGCCCGCCGGCATCGGTCCCGACCTCTGCCTGCTGCTTGCTCGCGATAGCCAGCCGCATGTGCTGATTGCCATCGCCAGCCTCGAGCTGATGCGCACACGCGCAGCTGAGCTGGACTTGAACATAAGCCTGATCGAGGTAACCCCGGACCACTGGCCGACCCAGCCGGCCGCTGCCGGTCATCTGTACGTTTGGGACACGCCGCTGGCCACCCCGACAACAAGCGGCCAGCTCGACCCCGCCAACGCCAGCTACGTGCTCACCACGCTGCAGCGCGCCGGCCAGGGTTGTCTGGATGGCAGTTTCGCCGGCATGATCACCGCGCCGGTGCACAAGGGCGTGATCAACGAGGCCGGCATTCCGTTCTCGGGACACACCGAGTTTCTTGCCGAGCTGACCGGCACCGAGCAGGTGGTGATGATGCTCGCGACCCGCGGGTTGCGGGTCGCTCTGGTCACCACTCATCTTCCGCTCAAGGACGTTGCCGCAGCCATCACCGCCGAGCGATTGCAGCGGGTCACACGCATCCTGCATACCGATCTGGTGACCAAGTTCGGCATCACCCGACCACGCATTCTGGTCTGCGGGCTGAACCCCCACGCCGGCGAGGGCGGACACCTGGGCCGTGAGGAAATCGAGATCATCGAGCCGGCCCTGGCCGCGCTTCGGGACGAAGGCCTCGAACTCGTCGGCCCGCTGCCCGCCGATACGCTGTTCACCCCTAAGCACCTCGAGGACTGTGATGCGGTGCTGGCGATGTACCACGACCAAGGGCTTCCGGTATTGAAGTACAAAGGCTTCGGCGCTGCCGTCAATGTGACCCTGGGCCTGCCGATCGTGCGCACCTCGGTCGACCACGGCACCGCGCTGGATCTCGCCGGCACCGGCCGCGTCGACCTGGGCAGCCTGCAGGTGGCGCTGGAAACGGCCTACCAGATGACTGGCAGCCGGAACTGAGAAGGTTGGCGGCTTGCGAGCAGCTCGTAGGCCTTGCCTGAACGACCGATCTCAGCCGACACGGATGTCCGCGTCATAGTTTCCAATACAGCTGCATCATGGGAGTGCGCTGGGATCCGTGCACTGGCGGCATAGGGCTCGGCGGCTGACGAGCGTTGGCATGGCCGCGCTGATTGCCATTCAGCCGGAAAGAGGCTGCCGCATGTTGCTTGCTCCCTGCCAGATCACAGGCATCTTTTTAGCGACTGATACCGCCCCCACTGCGCCCTACCCGGCCCCGGGCCACCGTTATCGTCTTTCCTGCCCTGCAGCCTGCTAAAATGCGCGCCTTTTCCGCTTTCGGCTGCAAGCATCACGCTTGAGCCACCTGGAGCTTTCCATGTCCGAGTACCAACACCGGGCGCGCAAGCGTTTCGGTCAGAACTTCCTCCACGATGCCGGCGTGATTCATCGCATCCTGCGTGCCATCCATGCCAAGGCGGGCGAGCGCATGGTGGAAATCGGGCCCGGCCAGGGCGCGCTCACCGAAGGACTGCTCGATAGCGGCGCGCACCTTGACGTCGTCGAGCTGGACCTGGACCTCATCCCCATCCTTGAGCAGAAATTCGCCGAGCGGGACAACTTCACGCTCAACCAGGGCGACGCCCTGAAGTTCGACTTCGGCCAGCTGAGCCAGACGCCTCGCAGCCTGCGCATCGTCGGCAACCTGCCGTACAACATCTCGACCCCGCTGATCTTTCACCTGCTCGAGCACGCCGCCCTGATCCGCGACATGCACTTCATGCTGCAGAAGGAAGTCGTCGAGCGGCTCGCTGCCCAGCCCGGCGGCGGTGACTGGGGCCGGCTGTCGATCATGGTGCAGTACCACTGCCGCGTCGAACACCTGTTCAACGTTGGCCCAGGCGCGTTCAACCCTGCGCCAAAGGTCGAGTCGGCCATCGTGCGTCTGGTGCCGCACGAGGTGCTGCCGCATCCGGCACGCGATCATCGCCACCTGGAAATCGTGGTTCGCCAGGCGTTCAACCAGCGCCGCAAGACACTGCGCAACACGCTCAAGGGCTTGCTCGACGCCGACGCCATCGCCGCGGCAGAGGTCGACGGCAGCCTGCGTCCGGAACAGCTGGACCTGGCTGCGTTCGTAAGATTGTCAGACCAACTTTCCGCCCGCAGCTGACCCCCATGTCCGAACGCGAGCCACCAGCAGGAGTCCCCATGCCCGAAGACCTGCGCTACCGGATCGACGTCAGCGTCAGCCCGACCTACCTGGCCGACCAGTCGCAACCGGAACAAAATCGTTATGCCTTTGCCTACAGGGTAACCATCGAGAACAACGGCCAGCTCACCGCTCAGCTGCTGTCGCGTCACTGGCTGATCACCGACGGTGACGGCCAGGTGCAGGAAGTGCGCGGCGCCGGCGTGGTCGGCGAGCAGCCGGTGATCGCGCCGGGCCAGCGCCACGTCTATACCAGCGGCACGCTGATGGCTTCCCGGGTGGGCACCATGCAGGGTAGCTACCAGATGCTCGCCGAGGATGGGCACCGTTTCGACGCCATCATCGCGCCCTTCCGACTGGCCGTACCCGGAGCCCTGCATTGACTACCTATGCTGTCGGCGACCTGCAAGGTTGCCTCGAACCCCTCCAGTGCTTGCTGCAGCAAGTCGACTTCAGCCCGTCTCGCGATTGTCTGTGGCTGGCCGGCGACCTGGTCAACCGCGGACCGCAATCGCTCGAGGCGCTGCGTTACGTCCGTGATCTGGGCAGTTCGGCGGTCACCGTGCTGGGCAATCACGACCTGCATCTGCTGGCCGTCGCTCACAACATCGAACGGCTGAAGAAGTCCGACACGCTCCAGCCCATCCTCGACGCCCCTGATCGGGCCGACCTGATCGACTGGCTGCGCCGACAGCCGCTGGTCTATCACGACAGCGAGCGAGAGACGACCATGGTCCACGCCGGCATCCCGCCACAGTGGACACTGGCCAAGGCGCTGCGGCGTGCGGCCGAAGTCGAGCAGGCGCTATGCGATGACGCCCTGCTGCCGCCCTTTCTCGACGGCATGTACGGCAACCAACCAGCCAAGTGGAACAAGGAGCTGTACGGCGTTCCACGGCTGCGCCTGATCACCAACTATTTCACCCGCATGCGCTTCTGCAAGGCCGACGGCACGCTCGATCTGCAGGCCAAGGAAGGGCTCGATTCCGCACCGCCAGGTTTCGCGCCCTGGTTCAGCCATCCCAATCGCAAGACCCGTGGCTGCAAGATTATCTTCGGCCACTGGGCTGCGCTGGAAGGACGCTGCGACGAGCCCAACGTGTTTGCACTCGATACCGGTTGCGTGTGGGGCAACACCATGACCCTGATGAATCTCGACAGCGGAGAAATGCACCGCTGCGACTGCGAGGCATCCCATGACTGACTTCAAACGCATCTCCCCCGAACAGGCCCAGGCACTGCGCAATTCCGGCGGGGTCTTCGTCGATATTCGCGATGCCCAGAGCTACGCCAGCGGCCATATCGCCGGCTCGACACATCTGGACAACCATTCGCTGCCGGACTTCATCGCCGCAGCCGACCTCGATCATCCGCTCGTCGTCACCTGCTACCACGGGCACTCCAGCCAGAGCGCCGCGGCCTACCTGATCAACCAGGGCTTCTCCGACGTCTACAGCCTCGACGGCGGCTTCGAGCTGTGGCGCCAGACCTTTCCCCAGGACGTCGAACAAGGCGATCCATCCTAAAAAAATATCCCACCCCGAAGGCCGCGAATGGCGCGGCCTTGCGCCTGCGATCCGACGAAACGCAGCGGTAAAAGCAGCTCTGCTCCCTTGAATTTGCTGAATCCGAACTATCCTTCAGTTCAGGCCATCCAAACAAATGAAAGCCGTGTAGCGGCTACCGGGCCTCAGGTTTTCGACCATTAGGTGTTCGGGGGGACTCCAGGGCCGACAAGTCGGTCGCACCTGAATGCCTGATGACAACACCGGCTCCGAGCATCGTCCGAGGTGAAGTCATGAGCATTTTCAGCCATTTCCAGCAACGATTCGAAGCAACCCGTCAGGAGGAGTACTCGCTTCAGGAGTACCTCGACCTGTGCAAGGAAGACCGGGGAACCTACGCCACTGCAGCCGAGCGCCTATTGATGGCAATCGGTGAGCCCGAACTGATCGACACCTCGACCGACTCGCGGCTGTCGCGGATCTTTTCCAACAAGGTGATCCGTCGCTACCCCGCCTTCGAAGACTTCCACGGCATGGAGGACTGCATCGACCAGATCGTGTCCTACTTCCGGCATGCGGCGCAGGGCTTGGAAGAGAAGAAACAGATTCTCTACCTCCTCGGCCCGGTCGGCGGCGGTAAGTCGTCCCTGGCCGAAAAGCTCAAGCAACTCATGGAGAAGGTGCCCTTCTACGCCATCAAGGGCTCCCCCGTGTTCGAATCGCCACTGGGCCTGTTCAACCCGGCCGAGGACGCGCAGATTCTCGAAGAGGATTACGGCATTCCACGCCGCTATCTGAATTCGATCATGTCGCCCTGGGCCACCAAGCGTTTGCAGGAATTCGGCGGCGACATCAGTCAGTTCCGCGTGGTCAAGCTGTACCCCTCGATCCTCAACCAGATCGCGATCGCCAAGACCGAGCCCGGCGACGAGAACAACCAGGACATCTCGGCCCTGGTGGGCAAGGTCGATATTCGCAAGCTCGAGGAATTTCCGCAGAACGACGCCGACGCCTACAGCTACTCGGGCGCCCTGTGCCGCGCCAACCAGGGCATGATGGAATTCGTCGAGATGTTCAAGGCGCCGATCAAGGTGCTCCACCCGCTGCTGACTGCCACCCAGGAAGGCAACTACAACAGCACCGAAGGCCTGGGCGCGATCCCGTATAACGGCATCCTGCTGGCCCACTCCAACGAATCGGAATGGCACACCTTCCGCAACAACAAGAACAACGAGGCCTTCATCGACCGCATCTACATCGTCAAGGTGCCGTACTGCCTGCGAGTCAGCGATGAGATCAAGATCTACGACAAGCTGCTGTTCAATAGCTCGCTGTCGCAGGCCCACTGCGCGCCCGACACGCTGAAGATGCTCGCGCAGTTCTCGGTCCTGAGCCGGCTGAAGGAGCCGGAAAACTCCAACATCTATTCGAAGATGCGGGTCTACGACGGCGAGAACCTCAAGGATACCGATCCGAAGGCCAAGTCGATTCAGGAGTACCGCGACACGGCAGGCGTCGACGAAGGCATGAACGGCCTATCGACCCGCTTCGCCTTCAAGATCCTGTCCAAGGTCTTCAACTTCGATCCGCACGAAATCGCCGCCAACCCGGTGCACCTGCTCTATGTCCTCGAGCAGCAGATCGAGCAGGAGCAGTTCCCCGCCGAGGTGCGCGAGCGCTACCTGCGCTTCATCAAGGAATACCTGGCGCCACGCTATGTGGACTTTATCGGCAAGGAGATTCAGACCGCCTACCTCGAGTCCTACAGCGAGTATGGCCAGAACATCTTCGACCGTTACGTGCTCTATGCGGACTTCTGGATCCAGGATCAGGAATACCGCGACCCGGAAACCGGCGAGATCCTCAACCGCGCCGCGCTCAACGAGGAGCTGGAGAAGATCGAGAAGCCGGCCGGGATCAGCAACCCGAAGGATTTCCGCAACGAGATCGTCAACTTCGTCCTGCGTGCCCGTGCCAACAACAACGGCAAGAACCCCTCGTGGCTGAGCTACGAGAAGCTGCGCGTGGTGATCGAGAAGAAGATGTTCTCCAACACCGAGGACCTGTTGCCGGTCATCAGTTTCAACGCCAAGGCCAGCAAGGAGGATCAGAAGAAGCACAACGATTTCGTCGTGCGCATGGTCGAGCGCGGCTACACCGAGAAGCAGGTACGCCTGCTTTCGGAATGGTATCTGCGGGTACGTAAATCGCAGTAAGAGCAGCCTGAAGCTGGAAGCTGAAAGCCGGAAGAACAAGCAAAGCGCGCTTGCGGCGTTGTCGGCACTTCCAGCTTCTGGCTTCCAGCTTGAAGCTGCCCCGGAGGGGCCTATGAGTTACGTGATCGACCGCCGTCTGAACGGCAAGAACAAGAGCACAGTGAATCGCCAACGATTCCTGCAGCGCTACCGAGGACACATCAAGAAGGCTGTGGAGGAAGCCGTTGGCCGCCGCTCCATCACCGACATGGAGCATGGCGAGCAGATCAGCATTCCCGGTCGGGATATCGACGAGCCGATTCTGCATCACGGGCGCGGCGGCCGGCAGACCATCGTCCACCCGGGCAACAAGGAGTTCGTCGCCGGTGAGCGTATTCCGCGCCCGCAAGGGGGCGGTGCAGGCCAGGGCTCGGGCAAGGCCAGCAACAGCGGCGAGGGCATGGATGACTTCGTCTTCCAGATCACCCAGGAAGAGTTTCTCGACTTCATGTTCGAGGACCTGGAACTCCCCAACCTGGTCAAGCGCCACTTGGCCGGTACCGACACCTTCAAGACCGTCCGCGCCGGCATCAGCAACGAAGGCAACCCGTCACGCATCAACATCGTTCGCACGCTGCGCTCGGCCCATGCCCGCCGCATCGCCCTGTCAGGCAGCAGCCGCGCCAAGCTGCGCGAAGTGAAGGCCGAACTGGCTCGCCTGAAGCTCGAGGAGCCCGCCAACTTCACCGATATCCAGGCCGCCGAGGAAGAAATCGAGCGGCTTAGCGCCCGGATTCACCGTGTGCCGTTTCTCGACACCTTCGACCTCAAGTACAACCTGCTGGTCAAGCACCCCAACCCCAGCTCGAAAGCGGTGATGTTCTGCCTGATGGACGTGTCCGGCTCCATGACCCAGGCCACCAAGGACATCGCCAAACGTTTTTTCATCCTGCTGTACCTGTTCCTCAAGCGGAACTACGACAAGATCGAGGTGGTATTCATCCGCCACCACACCAGCGCCAAGGAAGTGGATGAGGAAGAATTCTTCTACTCCCGCGAGACCGGCGGCACCATCGTCTCCAGCGCGCTGAAAATGATGCAGGAGATCATGGCCGAGCGTTACCCGGTCAACGAGTGGAACATCTATGCCGCGCAGGCTTCGGATGGTGACAACTGGAACGACGATTCGCCGATCTGCCGGGACATCCTGATCAACCAGATCATGCCGTTCGTCCAGTATTTCACCTACGTGGAAATCACCCCCCGCGAACATCAGGCGCTGTGGTACGAATACAACCAGGTGGCCGAAGCCTTCGGTGACTCGTTCGCCCAGCAGCAGCTGGTGACTGCGGGGGATATCTATCCGGTGTTCCGCGAACTCTTCCAGCGGCGCATGGCTAGCTGAGGTACGCAGTATGAAACGACAGCCCATTTCCACCGGTTCGGAATGGACCTTCGATCTGATCCGCGCCTACGACCGCGAGATCGGTCGCATCGCCGAGCGCTATGCGCTGGATACCTACCCCAATCAGATCGAGGTCATCACCGCTGAACAGATGATGGACGCCTATGCCTCGGTGGGCATGCCGCTGGGCTATCACCACTGGTCCTACGGCAAGCACTTTCTCAGTACGGAAAAATCCTACACCCGCGGGCAGATGGGCCTGGCCTACGAGATCGTGATCAACTCCGACCCGTGCATCGCCTACCTCATGGAAGAGAACACCATCACCATGCAGGCGCTGGTGATCGCCCACGCCAGCTACGGCCACAACAGTTTCTTCAAGGGCAACTACCTGTTCCGCACCTGGACCGACGCCAGTTCGATCATCGATTACCTGGTGTTCGCCAAGCAGTACATCATGCAGTGCGAGGAGCGCCACGGCATCGACGCGGTGGAAGACCTGCTCGACTCCTGTCACGC
Organism: Stutzerimonas stutzeri; assembly: GCF_019090095.1. Lineage (NCBI taxonomy): Bacteria > Pseudomonadati > Pseudomonadota > Gammaproteobacteria > Pseudomonadales > Pseudomonadaceae > Stutzerimonas > Stutzerimonas stutzeri. The sequence goes on from NZ_JAGQFP010000003.1 coordinate 45,845, forward strand.
GCTGATGAACTACGGGGTCGACCGCTACAAGCGTCCCTACCCGATTTCCGCCGAGGAAGAACGGCGGCGGCAGAAAGACCGCGAAGAGCACCTGCAGCGGCAGATCAACGACCTGTGGCGGACCATTCCCAAGCTCGGCGAGAAGGAGGACGAGCGCAAACGCGACCAGCGCTTCCCCGCCGAGCCACAGGAAAACATCCTCTACTTCATCGAGAAGCACGCGCCGCTGCTCGAGCCCTGGCAGCGCGAGGTGGTGCGCATCGTGCGCAAGATCGCGCAGTACTTCTATCCGCAGCGCCAGACCCAGGTGATGAACGAGGGTTGGGCAACCTTCTGGCATTACACGCTGCTCAACGACCTGTACGACGAAGGCCTGGTGACCGACGGCTTCATGATGGAGTTTCTGCAGTCGCACACCAGCGTGATCTACCAGCCCGGCTTCGACAGCCCGTATTACAGCGGCATCAACCCCTACACCCTCGGGTTTGCCATGTATCAGGACATCCGTCGAATCTGCGAGCACCCCACCGACGAAGACAAGCGCTGGTTCCCCGACATCGCTGGCAGCGACTGGTTGACCACCGTCAAATTCGCCATGAACAACTTCAAGGACGAGAGCTTCATCCTGCAGTTCCTCTCGCCAAAGGTGATTCGAGACCTCAAGCTGTTCAGCATTCTCGACGATGATCGCAAGGACGAGCTGCTGGTGCCGGCCATTCATGACGAAAGTGGCTATCACACCATTCGCGAGCTGCTGGCGGCGCAATACAACCTCGGCAACCGCGAGCCCAACGTGCAGGTCTGGAGTGTGGATCGTCGCGGCGACCGTTCGCTGACGCTGCGCCACCAGCAACACGATCGCAAACCCCTTGGCGAGTCCACCGACGAGGTCCTCAAGCATCTGCACCGGCTGTGGGGATTCGATGTGCACCTGCAGTCGATGCAGGATGACAAGCTGGTCACCACCCACCACATGCCGCCGCGGGTCGAATCGGATGCCGAGAGCAAATTCCCCGGCATGAACCTGGCGTTGCCGCCGATCTGATCCCCAGACGCTGCGCCCTCATGAGCCTCGCGGCTTGCTGCCGCGAGGCTTTCGTTTATCCTCCGCCACAACGGAGGATGACATGCACATCTATAAAGTCGGCGGAGCGGTACGTGATCGGCTGCTGGGGCGGCCCGTCACCGAGGTGGACTGGGTGGTGGTTGGTTCCAGCGCCGAGGAGATGCAGGCCAAGGGCTTCCGTCCGGTGGGGACGGACTTCCCGGTATTCCTGCATCCGGCCACCGGCGAGGAATACGCACTCGCCCGCACCGAGCGCAAGAGTGGCCGCGGCTATGGCGGCTTCACCTTCTACGCCAGCCCGGACGTCACCCTGGAAGAAGACCTCATCCGGCGCGACCTGACGATCAATGCCATGGCCGAGGACGAACAGGGTCACCTGATCGACCCCTACGGCGGCCAACGCGATCTCGCAGCCCGGCAGCTCAGGCACGTTTCACCTGCGTTTGCCGAAGACCCGCTCAGGGTATTGCGTGTGGCGCGCTTCGCTGCGCGTTATGCGGAGCTTGGGTTTCGCGTCGCACCCGACACCCAGGCGCTGATGCGCCAGCTCGCCGAATCGGGCGAGTTGCAGGCGTTGACCCCGGAACGCAGCTGGAAAGAAATCTCGCGAGCGCTGATGGAACCCCGCCCCGACGTGTTCGTCCAGATCCTGCGCGATTGCGGTGCGCTAAAGGAGCTGTTTCCGGAAATTGACCGGTTGTTCGACGCACCGCCCGCCGATCAGCATGAAGCGTCCCCCGCGGAATGCCTGCTGGCAGTGCTGCGGCAGAGCGCGCTTCACGAACAACCGCTGGCAGTACGCTGGGCGTGCCTGTTGCGCCCGCTGGGCGAGACGACCGAGTCCTCGGAGCCGGTCGCCGCCAAGGCGGACCTTGCGCGGATCGCAACCATCAATGCGCGCTACAAGGTCCCGCGTGACTGCCAGGACCTGGCCATGCTGGTCGGAGAATTCTGCCCCTGCGCGCATCGGGCACCGGAACTCTCCGCGCAAACCCTGTTCGACCTGCTTCAGCACTTCGACATCTATCGCCGTCCGGAACGCTTCGAGCAGTTCATCGCCGCCTGTGCAATGGACGCGCAGGGCCATGCCTCAGCCGAACCTGCCGACTACCGCCAGGCCGACTACCTGCGGGGCGCGGCCGAGGCCGCTCGTGGTGTACAGGTCAAGCCATTGATCGAGCAGGGTTATCAAGCGGCCGAGCTGGGTGAGGCGCTCAAACGCGAACGCCTGCGGGCCGTGCAGGCCTATCAGTCGGGGCAAAAGGCCGACTGAATCCGGCCCAGATACTGATGTCGGACTGAACGCGTCAGATCACGAGTAGCGATCCACCGGTCCGTTCAGGTCTCGCAGCGTGGCGCCGACGCCAGCAGTTCAGCCGGCGTCAACTGTTCGCCCTTCCACTGGAACGGCACCGGCCAGAGCTGCTGCTCGATGGCTGACTCGCGCCATAGCTCGGCGAAGCAGCGCCCGGCGCCCGGATGGGTGACGTCCGGTGCGAGCAGGGCCAGTGGCCAAAGCACGAACGCATTTTTCAGCGTCTCCGGACGCGGCAGCTCCAGCCCATGGAAGCTGCCGACCAGATCGCCGTACATCAGCACATCGATATCCAGCGGCAGGCCTTTGCGATCCGGCGCGTAGCGGCCATTGTCCGCCTCGATGAACTTGAGTTTGCGATCCAGCTCTGTCAGCGACAGCGCCGTGGTGCCGCACACCACCAGGTTGTAGAAGTTATCGCCCTTGTAGCCCACCGCGAGGCTCTCGAACACGGGCGAACAACGCATCTGGTCGAGCAGCAGGGCCAGCGCATCGAGTCCGGCCGTCAGGTTCTGTTCACGCCGGCTGTTGCTGCCGAGCCCAAGCAATACGCGCGTTATCGACATCCGCGTTCGATCTCCACACCCAGCGCCGTGGCGCGCGCATTGACACCTGGCTTGGTGACCCGCAGGCGCAGCCAGGGAATGCCGAACTGATTCATCAGGCCAGCCGCCAGCCGCTCGGCAAAGGTTTCCACCAGCTCGAAACGGGAAGCCTGCGCAAACCGGTCGATGGCGACGGTCACTTCAGCGTAGTCCAGCGCCTTGTCCAATTCGTCATTCTCCGCGGCTGGACGAATGTCCCAGCCGAGGGTCAAATCCAGACGCAGACACTGCCGAATGCCGCGCTCCCAGTCATAAGCGCCGATCAGCGTATCCACTTCCAGCCCTTCGATGAAAACTGTATCCACGCAACTCTCTCCCACGGCACGACAATGTCGTCGCACGCCGTTAGACTCAGGAGCTCCCTGCCCCGGATGGATGCCATGTTCTGGCAACTGACACTGCTCGCCTATCTGATCGGCTCGCTATCGTTCGCCATTCTACTCAGTCGCTTGGCGGGCGTACCCGATCCGCGTGCCAGCGGTTCCGGGAATCCCGGCGCCACCAACATGCTCCGCCTGGCAGGCAAGCGCCTGGCAATCAGCACCTTGTGCGGCGACCTGCTCAAAGGCCTGTTGCCCGTCCTGCTCGCCGCCGCGCTGGGCCTGCCCGTCGAACAACAAGCCTGGATCGCGCTGGCCGCCGTGTTGGGCCACCTGTATCCACTGTACTTCCGCTTTCGCGGCGGCAAGGGCGTCGCCACGGCAGCCGGCGCCCTGCTCGGCCTGCATCCACCAACGGCCTTATTGGCGCTGGTGATCTGGCTGGCCGTCTTCAAACTGACCCGCACCAGCTCGATCGCCGCGCTGGTCGCCCTGCCGCTTTGCCTGCCGTTTCTGGCCTGGCAACAGCCCGCCGCCCTATGGCCCATGGCACTGCTGGCGGGCCTGATCGTCTGGCGCCATCGCAACAATCTGCGCGACCTGCTTGCAGGCACTGAGCGACACTTCTAAGTAATGCATGGGCCTCATATGGCCGCCAGCGTTTCCATCGGCCAGCGTGCCTGTACCGCAATCTGCGGCCCGTCTTGTTGGCCTGCCATTAACCGTTGGCAACCGGCGTACGCGATCATCGCACCGTTGTCCGTGCAGAAGCGCGGCCGCGCATAGAACACCTGCCCCTTCAGCTCACCCAGCATCGCTTCGAGGCTCTGCCGTAGCGCCTGGTTGGCACTTACGCCACCGGCGATCACCAGGTTGTTCAGCCCAGTCTGCTGCAGCGCGCGTCGGCACTTGATGGTCAGCGTGTCGACGACCGCCTGCTGAAAGGCCAACGCAATGTCGCAACGCGTCTGTTCGCTTTCATCGCCAGCATTACGGCAGTGCTGCCAGGTCGTGAGCGTCGAGGTCTTGAGGCCGCTGAAACTGAAATCCAGGCCAGGCCGATCGGTCATCGGGCGCGGAAAAACGAAACGACCCGGTGTGCCGCGCTCGGCAAGCCGGGCGATCTCCGGACCGCCGGGATAACGCAGGCCCATCAGCTTCGCCGTCTTGTCGAACGCCTCGCCGGCGGCATCGTCAACCGACTCGCCCAGCAATTCGTAGCGCCCGATGCCATCGACCCGGACAAGCTGCGTATGGCCACCGGAGACCAACAAGGCGACGAACGGAAACGCCGGCGGCCGTTCTTCGAGCATTGGCGCCAGCAGATGACCTTCCATATGATGCACACCGACGGCCGGTACGCCCCAGGCAAACGCCATCGCCTGAGCGCAGGACGCCCCAACCAACAAGGCGCCGACCAATCCCGGGCCTGCGGTATAGGCGACCGCATCGATCTGTGCCGCCTCGCGGCCGGCTTCGGCAAGCACCTGGCGGATCAGGGGGAGCATGCGTTTGACGTGATCACGCGAGGCCAGCTCCGGGACCACCCCGCCGTAGACGCGGTGCAGGTCGATCTGACTGAACAGGGCATCGGCCAGCAGGCCGCGCTCGCTGTCGTAGAGCGCGACACCGGTTTCGTCGCATGAAGTTTCCAGCCCCAGCACCAGCATGGGTTCGACCTTCCAGAGAAGCGAATGAAGCCGCGCATATTAATCGCCGCGGCCGGCGACCGACCAGCGCTTTTCGCTCAGGGGGCTTTGCATTCCACGTGGCAAGGCGTTAACATCCGCAACCCTTAAAACCAGCGTGCTCGCGATATTTGCCGAAGCGCGTTGTAACCGGTAAACAAGTGAAGGTACGTCCTGGATGCCCAACGTTAAAGTTAAAGAGAACGAACCATTCGACGTAGCTCTGCGTCGCTTCAAGCGTTCTTGCGAAAAAGCCGGTGTTCTGGCTGAAGTCCGCAGCCGTGAGTTCTACGAGAAGCCCACTGCTGAGCGCAAGCGTAAAGCTGCTGCCGCAGTCAAGCGTCACGCCAAGAAAGTGCAGCGCGAACAGCGCCGCAGCGTTCGCCTGTACTGATCCAGTACAGCTGAAGCTGCATCAAGCCCGGCCTAAGCCGGGCTTTGCATTTGAAAAGAACTCCGCTTCGCCAGTCGGCGAATGGTCGGAGTTTTTTTCATTCCGGCCCGAACACCGCGAGCGTATTCTCATACCCCTATGGCCGGCTTGATCCCGCAATCGTTCATCGATGATTTGCTCAACCGCTCCGACATCGTCGAGGTGGTGAGCTCGCGCATCCAGCTGAAAAAAGCGGGCAAGAACTACACTGCATGCTGCCCGTTTCACAAGGAAAAGACCCCGTCGTTCAGCGTCAGCCCCGACAAGCAGTTCTACTATTGCTTCGGCTGCGGCGCAGGGGGCAACGCGCTCGGCTTCATCATGGATCACGACAGCCTGGAGTTTCCCCAGGCCGTCGAGGAGCTGGCCAAACGGGCCGGCATGGAAGTGCCGCGCGAAGAAAGCGGGCCGGGGCGCAAGCCTCGGCAGCCCGTGGATTCGCCGCTCTACCCACTGCTCGAGTCCGCCGCCGAATACTACCGGCAAGCACTCAAGGGCCATCCGGCCCGCAAGGCCGCTGTGGAATACCTCAAGGGACGCGGCTTGTCCGGCGTTATCGCCAGGGACTTCGGGCTCGGCTTCGCACCGCCCGGTTGGGACAATCTGCTCAAGCACCTGGGTGGCGACGCCTTGCAGCAGAAGGCGATGATCGATGCCGGCCTGCTGATCGAGAACGCCGAAACCGGTCGTAGCTACGACCGGTTCCGTGATCGCGTGATGTTCCCGATCCGCGACAGCCGCGGGCGAGTCATCGCCTTTGGCGGCCGCGTACTGGGCGATGACAAGCCGAAGTACCTGAACTCACCGGAAACGCCGGTTTTTCACAAAGGCCAGGAGCTCTACGGGCTTTACGAAGCGCGCAAGGCCAACCGCGACCTGGACGAGATCATGGTCGTCGAGGGCTACATGGATGTCATCGCACTGGCCCAGCAAGGCTTGCGCAATGCAGTGGCCACGCTCGGCACCGCCACCAGTGACGAGCACCTCAAGCGCTTGTTCCGCATCGTGCCCAGCGTATTGTTCTGCTTCGATGGCGATGCCGCTGGCCGCAAGGCGGCCTGGCGGGCGCTGGAATCGACACTGCCCAACCTGCAGGACGGCCGTCGTGCGCGCTTCCTGTTCCTGCCGGAAGGGGAAGACCCGGACAGCCTGGTCCGCCGCGAAGGCACCGACGCGTTCATGGCCCGCATACAGCAACAGGCACAACCGCTGGCCGACTACTTCTTCCAGCAACTCAGCGAAGAAGCCGACCCGCGCTCACTCGAAGGCAAGGCTCACCTAGCCACTCTGGCGGCGCCGCTGATCGAAAAGATCCCCGGCACCAATCTGCGCGCCCTGATGCGCCAACGCCTCGGCGAAATCACCGGCCTGCACAGCGAAGCGCTGCAACAGATGAGCACCACCGCGCCAAGCGCGGCGCCGGAATATGACGACAGCGTTTATTACGACGCCAGCCAGGGCCACGATGAAGGCGACTACTACGCACCACCGGAGCCCGCCCAACCAAAGCGCAACGGTAAGAAAGAATGGAAAAAGGACTGGAAAAAGCCCGGCCAGCGTCCAGACTTTAAAGCACGCGCACCGAGAACACCGGCAACGGTAGAGCCACCGGCCCTGACCACGCTACGTACCTTGTTGCACCACCCTGAGCTCGCTCAGAAAGTAGAAGATGCCAGCCATTTTGCCGCCGAAGACGACACGTATGCACAACTGCTCGTCGCCCTCCTCGGCACTTTGCAGAAAAACCCGAAGCTGCGCAGCCTGCAATTGATCGCACGCTGGCACGGAACCGACCAAGGGCGCTTATTACGTGCATTGGCCGAGAAAGAATGGCTGATCTCGGCCGATAACCTTGAACAACAGTTTTTCGACACCATAACTACCCTGGCCGCCAGGCAACGCGAGCGCAGCCTCGAAACGCTGCTCCGCAAAGCTCGCCAGGGTGAACTCAGCGCAGAGGAGAAAGAGCAACTGCGCAACCTGCTAAATCGCAACTCAACACCCGCTATAGGGCACGTCTAAAAACTAGGCGAGGCAGGCAAGACAGGAAAAAACAGGCGAGGATGCGGAGTTTAGTGGCCTAAATGAGCAGTCCGAACCCTGTTTTTAACCCAGTATTGCCAACGCAGATAGTTTTAAGAGGCGCCCTAAATCGACCTCAACTGGCGCGTGAGGTCCCTGCTCGGCTATAATGCTCAGCTTGTTTTCAGCCCGCCAGAACCGTCAGTGGATAGGGTTATATGTCCGGAAAAGCGCAACAGCAGTCTCGTCTCAAAGAATTGATCCAGCGTGGTCGTGAGCAGGGTTACCTGACTTACGCCGAGGTCAATGACCACCTACCGGAGGATATTTCCGATCCGGAACAGGTGGAAGACATCATTCGCATGATCAACGACATGGGTATCAATGTATTCGAGGTTGCCCCGGATGCCGATGCCCTGTTGCTGGCCGAAGCCGATACCGATGAAGCCGCCGCGGAAGAAGCCGCTGCGGCCCTGGCCGCTGTCGAGACCGACATTGGCCGCACCACCGACCCGGTGCGCATGTACATGCGCGAGATGGGCACCGTCGAACTGCTGACCCGCGAAGGCGAGATCGAAATCGCCAAGCGCATCGAGGAAGGCATTCGCGAAGTGATGAGCGCCGTTGCTCACTTCCCTGGCACGGTCGACAGCATCCTCGCCGACTATGAGCGCGTCACCACCGAAGGCGGCCGCCTGTCGGACATCCTCAGCGGCTATATCGATCCTGACGACGACGGCGCCGCCGGCCCGCAGGAAGAAGTCGAGCCCGTCACCCCGCAGACCACGGCGAAGCCGGCTGCCGACGACAAGGACGACGACGAAGAAGACGATGCCGACAGCGAGGAAGAGGAAGGCGATGGCGGCCCGGACCCGGAAGTCGCTCGCGTTCGCTTCGGCGCCGTAGCCGAGCAGCTCGAAGCCGCCAAGAAAGCCCTGAAGAAGCATGGTCGCGGCAGCCAGGAGGCAACCGACGCCCTTCAGGAGCTGGCCACCCTGTTCATGCCGATCAAGCTCATCCCCAAGCAATACGATGCGCTGGTCGAGCGTGTACGCGATGCCCTGAGCCAGGTCCGCGCCCAGGAACGCGCCATCATGCAGATCTGTGTGCGTGATGCGCGGATGCCGCGCGCCGACTTCCTGCGCCAGTTCCCGAACAACGAAACCGAACTGGACTGGGCCGATCAGCTCGCCAACGGCAAGAGCAAGTACGCCGAAGCCATCGCGGCACGCAAGGACGACATTCAGCGCTGCCAGGAAAAGCTGCTCGCGCTGGAAGAAGAGTGCGCGCTGACGATCGCCGACATCAAGGACATCAACCGCCGCATGTCCATCGGTGAAGCCAAGGCTCGCCGGGCGAAGAAAGAGATGGTCGAGGCCAACCTGCGCCTGGTGATCTCCATCGCCAAGAAGTACACCAACCGCGGCCTGCAATTCCTCGACCTGATTCAGGAAGGCAACATCGGCCTGATGAAGGCGGTGGACAAGTTCGAGTACCGTCGCGGTTACAAGTTCTCCACCTATGCCACCTGGTGGATTCGCCAGGCGATCACTCGCTCGATTGCCGACCAGGCACGCACCATCCGCATCCCGGTGCACATGATCGAGACGATCAACAAGCTCAACCGCATCTCCCGTCAGATGCTGCAGGAAATGGGCCGCGAGCCCACGCCCGAAGAGCTTGGCGAGCGCATGGAAATGCCCGAGGACAAGATCCGCAAGGTGCTGAAGATCGCCAAAGAGCCGATCTCCATGGAAACCCCGATCGGTGACGACGAAGATTCGCATCTGGGCGACTTCATCGAAGACTCCGCCATGCAGTCACCCATCGACGTGGCGACCGTGGAGAGTCTCAAGGAAGCCACCCGCGAAGTCCTCTCCGGCCTCACCGCACGGGAAGCCAAGGTCCTGCGCATGCGCTTCGGCATCGACATGAACACCGACCACACCCTCGAGGAAGTCGGCAAGCAGTTCGATGTCACCCGTGAGCGTATCCGCCAGATCGAGGCCAAGGCCCTGCGCAAGCTGCGCCACCCAACGAGAAGCGAGCATTTGCGCTCCTTCCTCGACGAGTAAACAGAACCCCCGGCCCGCGCCGGGGGTTTTGCATTCAGTGCCAGACAAAACAACCCGCTACGATCAGCTTCGCTTGGCGCACCGGCGACACCACCGGTATAATCCGCCGGCCTCTGAGGGCCTATAGCTCAGTTGGTTAGAGCAGAGGACTCATAATCCTTTGGTCCACGGTTCGAGTCCGTGTGGGCCCACCAAAAAATCAAAGAGTTAGGCCAGCTTTTCGTAGCTGGCCTTTTCTTTTTATGGTCCGAAAGTATTTTTACGGGTAACGCTTTCTTAGTCAGGCGTAGGGACGTCGGCGAGCAAGGCATCCCCCGCTGCGACACCTAAGACGCCTGTGGGCTCCCGGGCTCGCCACCCACGAAAAGTACGCCCACCACCGAGCGGGCGTGGAGTGCCAAACGTCACTACATCCCTGCTGAGCGTCTGCAAGCGCAACGCGAACACCTGGGCTGGCAGTTGCTGACCAACTACGTGGTGCGCAATGCTGACTGCCACTCGAAGAACATCGCGCTGTTTTTACACCTCGCGTGCTGATGCTGCCCTGACCCAGTCTATGACCTTAAGCCTACCCGCGCTTCGCCAGCAGCCCCTGGCTTGTCCATAGGCGGACAAACCCTGTACACCGGGTCGATCATTGGAACCTTTCTCAAAGCTGTGCTGAGCATTCTCCGGAGCGAGTAGGCAGCCATGGTCGCTTAACTCTGCGAGTCCGCGGTAGAGGTCGACAATGAAGTCATCGAAGCCGCGAAAACGAGCCCGCCTGACGTGATGTAGCCAAACACATGGTGCATGTCTGGAACCAAGGCATGGAGACATTGCGCAACCCCAAAGCCGCTCCGCATGTTCACGGCGTGGATACCGCTATCGAAGAAATAGGTTAGTCAGGACCGTGCAAACCGGAGCACGGCCGAGAGGTGATCGGTCGCTCTGAATTACTGGCAACGAAACCATAATGCGCGGCTAATCGGCCAGATCCCCCGCAGCTGAGGGAGAAATGACATCGTGGCCTGGCGCGACTATTACCCGCTCTGCCAGATGCTTAAAGCAGACAGTGATCATTGCCACAATTTAGCGAAGGCGACAAAAGCTGGGCGGACGACACGCGTAGGATTCAGGCACGAAAACAGGGAGCAACACCATGAGCGGAAAACCGGCGGCTCGCCAAACTGACCCCACCTCTTGCCCCATGCCTGGCCATGGCACAAACCCCATCGCAACGGGTTCCCCGAACGTCTTCTTCGATAACCTGCCTGCCGCACGGATGAGCGATACGTCAGCCTGTGGCAGCCCGATAGTGGGCGCTGTAGCAAGCACAGTACTGATCAACGGTCTGCCGGCCGCGACACTTGGGAGTACGGGAGGCCATGGGAGCGTCATCATCGGCGGATCCGGTAGCGTGATCATCGGCGACAGCCCAGTAGCCGCCCCTTTCACAGCACCAAGCCCATCAACACTGGCTGCAGCAGCCACCCCGGTTGCGGCAGCGGCAGTGCCCACGAGCCAGTCTTCTGCCGCCCCTCTTGCGGCCCAACCGGCAATGCCCGCCGGCAGCATTACGCGGCCTGCGTCGGCGACTGGTCGAGCGGCAGCTGCCGAAAAGATCCTGGACGACTTCGAGTGCTCAATTTCTACCGATCGAGTCTTCAACGACTCCGAACATCCAATGGGTACAGCCAGTGACCCGTTCGAGAAGAGTAAGGTCATAGAGCAGCTACGAGTACGCCTGGCAAGATCGCAAGGGCAGTATGTGTCGACTCAGGAAAGAATCACCCCTCAGCCGAACCAGCAAGAGACTAGCCTGTGCGGGCCTGCCGCCTTCTTCTACGCGCTGCTGAAGGATCGTCCCGATCTTTATGCCCAATCGATCATCAATCTATGGGAAACAGGGGAAACCACGATCGGGCAGCTACACATCAAACCCAGCTACGGCTGCCGGAATCCGAAGAACTTCAGCGACACGGCGGCAGGAGACCGGATATCCGCGATTGACTGGATCTCGCTGGCCAGTCTTCGAGACAGCGAGAACGTCCTGCTCGATTACGACTCCCCTAGCGACCAGGTATCAGGAATTACTCTCCCCAGCAAAGTAGAGTCATGGTTTACCAAGGCTGGCGCCACCGTTGTCTTCGATAACATCCAGTTCAGGGGGCACATCAACCAGGAGAAGTTCCTAGAGTTGCTCAGCTACCTGAGCCCTCAGCACCATGTCACTTCTCTAGTTTGCGCCTCGATGGTGGAAGGCGGCGCAGGGGTCGGGAAGAATCACTGGATAGTTTGGGAAGGAGCGCCGCAGACCCAAAACGGTGAAATCAATCAGACCACCGCGCCCGAGGAAAAAATCGTCAATTCTCGGATGTTTTCTTGGGGCTACGTTTCGCACCAAGTCACGCGCAGCTATACGCTTAGTAAGCTCGTCAATGACATATACGGCGGGGCCGTATTCAGCAAAATCCCATAACAAGGAAAGCGCCTTATATGCTACGGAAAGCACTCTGCGTCATCGGCTTAATGCTGCAGCTGGCGGGATGTGAAGCAGTCATGTTCGGTGGAGTGGTCGGTAGCTGCGCAATGCGGCCCGAACCGACCCTGCTGCCGGAGGCCTTGCCAGCCGCCAAAGTCGGAGTTCCGTACAGCGTACAGCTCAGCGTGACCAATACTTCTTCACCTGTCCACGGCATCTATGTAAGTGATGCCCACCCCTTACCCGATGGACTGAGTATCCATCACCAAAACCGCGAACCGACTGGGCACATCAACGGCACTCCGATCAAGGCTGGCGCCTATGAAGTGCATATATCCGCCGGCACCTATGGCACCCAGTGCGCCGGCCTCAGGGCACGCCGCGTCTATACGCTCAAAGTGGCGGAATAACCGCCCATGCGCCAGCCAGAACGTGGCGCACGTTTACAAAATAAAGCGAAGAAATAGTAAAGCCCATGAATAGCCTTCGACGCACCTCTCTCATTGGCCTGGCCGTTCTGCCACTGGTTGCCCTGGGACTTCATTCTGCCGTCACCCGAATAGATCCCAACCCTCGGCATACCGTAAGCGAGCAACTCGATGAGCTAAACGGCGTAGCCATTTACTACAACGGAGGGGTCAACACGGTGCAAGGCGTAACCTGACGCAGGACGGCTACAACCTTGGCCTTCGCTATCAGTGCGTTGAGTTCGTCAAACGCTACTACTTCGAGCACCACGGCCACCGCATGCCGGACAGCTACGGGCATGCCAAAGACTTCTTCGATCCACAGGTCGGTGACGGCGCCCTGAATGCCAGGCGCGGCCTGTTGCAATTCACCAACGGCAGTACCGCGCCGCCGCAAGCGGAAGACCTGCTGGTGTTCGCCCCCTCGCTGCTCAACCGCTATGGGCACGTTGCGATCATTGCCAGCGTCGGCAGCGACACGCTGCAAATAGCCCAGCAGAACCCAGGTCCCTTCGGTAGCGCCAGGGAATCAATCCCCTTCTCCCGGCGTGAAGGCCGCTGGTATATCGAGAATGACCGGGTGCGGGGTTGGCTCCGGCTGCCTGCAGCGAATGAGCAAATCCCAACGCTCGATCAACCTGTCGGGCTGATGCACTAGCCACGCCGTGCCGAGTTCGCAGGCGTGAGTTCCGGGCTTGTGGATTAGACAGTGAGTCGAATAGCCGGCATTATCGGCTCATCATTTGAGCCGAATAAGCTCGCTAATCGGCTCACAGACGAGACGAGCAGCCCTCATGAATGACCCGCTCTGGATTTGGCAGCAACCCAACTGGCCGCAATTCAGCTGGCAAGCCGAACCGCTAGCCCCGCTGCTGCGCGCGTGCGCCCAGGCTCAGGGCCGACTACTCGGGATGCTCGGCGCTGTGGGTAGTGACACCGAAGCGCAGAGCAGCCTGGATGCCATGCTGCAGAACATTGTCACCTCGTCGGCAATCGAGGGCGAGCAGCTGAATGTGGGCTCGGTGCGTTCATCACTGGCACGGCGCCTGGGGTTGAACGAAGAAGGTCGCACCACCTCTCGATCCGAAGGCCTGGCGGAACTGTTGCTAGATGCCACTCACAGCTATCAGCGGTCACTCGACCTGCAGAGGCTGTTCACCTGGCATGGCTGGTTGTTCCCCAGCGACGACCACCTGCTGGCCCGCCCGCTACGCATCGGCATGCTGCGCGGCGAAGAGCCCATGCAGGTCGTTTCGGGCCGGCTCGACCGCCCTACCGTGCATTTCGAGGCGCCACCCCGTACAGGGCTGGAAGCGCTATTGAACGACTTCCTCGCCTGGTTCGAGAGTAGCCGTAGCGATGCCGGCCTCGACCCGTTTCTACGGGCCGGCATTGCGCACTTCTGGTTCGTTACCCTGCACCCCTTCGATGACGGCAACGGTCGCCTTACGCGCGCCATCACCGACCTGGCACTGGCTCAGGGCGAGCAGCAGGCCATCCGCTTTTACGCCATGTCAGCGAGCATCCTCGACGACCGCGCCGGCTATTACCGCATCCTGGAAGCCAGCCAGAAGGGCACGCTGGATATCACCGCCTGGCTGCAATGGTTCCTCGCAACGCTGCTCAAGAGCCTGGAGCAGGCCCTTGCTCGTATCGACCGTGTGTTGGTCAAGGCACGCTTCTGGCAGGCTCACCGCAACCAAGCCTTGTCTGCCGAGCAGATCAAAGTGCTTAACCGCCTGCTCGATGGCGGCGAACGGGGGTTCGAGAACGGAATCAGTGCCGCTCAATACCAAGCCGTGGCCAAAGTGTCGAAAGCCACCGCCACGCGCCATCTGAGCGATCTAGTCGAGAAGGGCTGCCTTTCCCGGCTGCCCGGCGGCGGGCGCAGCACGCGCTACCAGATACAGCACTCGGCAAACGCTCACGGCTGATCCGCAACGATAAAGCAGCGAACCGGGCGCGCCGTAATGGTATAGTGCCATTACGCCAAGTTTCGGTACTATCCGGTTAATTCTGGATTACTAGGATAGGAAATGGACTTCTCCCCCACCATCGCTCAGGTCTGGGGCATGCTGGCGTGGTTTATCCCAGCCGCACTTCTGATCGGCCTGCTCAAGTCGCCTTGGGCCAAGGGTCATATTGGCGAACTGCTGGTGCGGCTGTTTGCTCACTGGCAGCTGGACAAGCATACCTACCGCCGCCTGCACAACGTCACGCTCGACACGCCAGACGGCACCACGCAGATCGACCACATATTCCTCTCGCCCTACGGCATCTTCGTGCTGGAAACGAAGAACATGAGCGGCTGGATCTTCGGCAGCGAGAAGCAAGCGCAGTGGACGCAGAAGCTCTACAAACGCACCTTCCCATTTTGAGTGATCTTGATCGCCGTCCAAGCCGATGACACTTTTTGACTCAATGCTAAAAACAAGTGAATAGTACCCTTAGAGCCTGCTCGTGCTGGTTACCGCTGCTTACACATCTCCAATTCCTCTTGGTTGCTCAGCGCGGTTTCAATTCCGAGACGATATTTGCAGTAATCAATTACCTGCTTACGCTGCTCAGATGTCAACTTCTCCAAGGGTTTATCGTCAGCGTCATTGGCGAATAGGTGCCTGAATTTGACCTGCAGAGTGGGGGACTTCTTGATGAAAAACACCTTGCTCACTTCTGCATCATCAAGAGACTCGTAATAGCCGACATAGAGCACGGCAAGTACGCAAAGAATGGTCAAAGCGATCAATTTTTTCATGAGCTCGGGGGAAACAGCAGGCCGGTTTCAGATCGAATGGCGCGCACCAGTTCCATACCAATGTTACCAGGGCAAATCTTGCCATCGCTCGACTGCCCCGGATACTCACGGTGGCCACCAAAGTGCTTAATCACGAAAACGCTCTTAAGAGCCGTGATCAGATTAACCACACCGTCAATTTGTGCGGCAGGAATGGTGTTGGTGGTGTTGTACCCCCAAGACTCCAGAGTCTTTCGGCCGAAAGCGACGAGATCACCGCCTTCTTGAGCTGTTGTCAGGTTATCGAGCAAGACAATCCCAATCACACCAGTGTTGTAGTTCCGAACGCTTGAACCCTTGAGCCGAATGTCCCGCCCCTCATAGATGACGCCGGAACAGTCGATGCCGAAGTGATAGCCGATGTCGTCATAGCCCTGTCCCATGTGTTCCTCTTGGGTTTCAAGCATCTGCTCTGCGCCACCCCCGCATTCATAACTTCGACCAGCATGGTGGAGGGCAACCATCGTGTAGTCCCAATCGCTGTCCATCCCGTTGTTACCTTTGACCGCCCCCCAGGCTGAGCGTGAAACGTATCGATGTCCAAGCTCTTGCACTTTACGGATGATCGCTTCACGGGTCGCGGCGCGGTCGTTAACGGTGATAGTAATCGGTGCCAACGGCTGCCCCGGCTTGACCTCTTGGGCGTTCGCGATGGTGTTGAAGGTACCAGTCACAGGGCTTCCTCCTTGAATTCGCCCAACGCCCGCGCGGGGGACCGAAAGAGGACATGGATCGAGATAACGGAGCTCTCGGATGGCGCTTTAACATGGGCAAGGCCATCAGCATCAGTCACGCCAAACACTTCCTTGCCATCAACCGTCGCAACGAAATCGCGATAGGCAAGCGGCTGGCTGGTTTCGCTATCAGTGATTGCGAAAACCTGGGCGAAAGTTTTGGAGAACTGGAGAGGGAAAGGAGCCTGGAAGGGGGCAGCAGAGTGGCTGTCGCCGATGAGTACGGTACCAGAACCAGCTATGACGGTATTGCCGTGTGCGCAACTACTACTAACGGTCGCCGCGTGCAGGCCATTTATAATGACCGTCGATGACAGCCCAGCGACGAGCGGACTGCCACAGGCACTTGAGTCTGTCTCGCGAGCAGCAGGAAGCCCATCAAACAAGACATTTGGGGAGCCAACTGTAATTGGGTTAGTGCCGTGCCCAGGGACCGGGCAGCTGGTGGGATCAGAAAGACGAGCAGCAGGCTTGGCCATACGAGTTCCTTTCGTTTGTGGTCAGAAACTGAACCCTACCAAAACTGATCTGAGCTATCGACCGGCAGATCAGTGGAGCGTGACCTGTATAGGGAAAGTCCGACGCAGCTCGGCGCCTACTAGCTCGTTAGCCGAAAAATTTTCATCAACGGCTCTGTACTCTGCCGGGCTGCGACTGATCGGGGCTGTAGGGCCATGCCTGATTTGCGACACGACCCACAGCACTCGTTCAGTTATCGCCAACGCAAAACCTGACCGTTTCCCGGTACAAAAAACAGTACACTGGCGGTACAGTGCCTAGCTTCTGTCACTTTTGCAAAATTTCGCTCAAGCCCAGTAACGACGCAGCCTTCAGCTTATTTTACTTACGCTGATCTGCTCACGGTTTTACTGGGCTTGCTGCGTCCCGAGGCAACTCATAAACCTTTGGTCCACGGTTCGAGTCAGCGTGGGCCCACCACCTTGAAAGCTGCGCATTGCGCGGCTTTTTTGTTTCTCCGCATCGGCATGCTGAATGAAACCAACCTCTTTCAAATAACCCAATCGCATATAAAGCTGAACAAACGTTCCTAGACTCTCTAAGCTTGACCCCCTTATCGTTCGCGCGAGGTCGCCGTGTGGGGTGGCCGCTTCGCCACGCTTAAGGACGTCCATGCTTCCAGAATCGCTGTCGCTCGTGTTCGTCTGTGTCTTGTTGCTGTGGGTGTTGGTGTCTTTCGTGCGGGAGACCTGGAGCCCGGACGTTGTCGTGGCGATTGCGGTGGCGGCGCTGATTGCCGTTCAGTTGCTAACGCCGGCTGAAGTGCTTGGGGTGCTGTCGAACTCAGCCCCGGTGACCATTGCCTGCATGTTCGTGATTTCCGCCGCGCTGGAGCGCACCGGCTGCATCGATGCGCTGGGCAACTGGCTGGGCGGACTTGTCGGCAACAGCCCGACCCGCGTGCTCGCCGGGCTGACGCTCACCGCGCTGGTCATTTCGGCCTTTCTCAACAACACGCCGGTCGTGGCCATCCTGACGCCGGTGGCGATTTCGCTGGCCAAGCGCGCCGGCACCACGCCGTCGAAACTGCTGATTCCGCTCTCCTACGCCACCATTCTCGGCGGCACGCTGACGATGATCGGCACCTCGACGAACATTCTGGTCGACGGCGTCGCGCGCCAGGCCGGTTTGGCGCCGTTCGGCATGTTCGAGATCACCGGAGCGGCACTCGTGCTCGCGGCCGCCGGCATGCTCTACATGCTGACCATCGGCAAGCGGTTGCTGCCTGAGCGCGATACGCTGTCCAAGCTGCTCGGCCCGCGGCTCGAGCGCACTTTCATGAGCGAGCTGCGGGTCCCCTCGGGCTCGCCGGTGATCGGCAAGAGCATCGCCGAGGCCAACCTCAACGGCGGTAGCGGCCTGCAGGTGCTACAGGTGAATCGCGGCGCGCAGCTGTACAGCCGACCGGAGCAAGACTTCAGCCTGCTTGCCGGCGATGTCCTGGTGATTCATGGCCAGGTGAAGGACGTGGTCGAACTGCGCAGCAGCGCGCATCTGACGTTTAACCGCGGCGAGGCCTTCGAGACGATCAGCAGCGAAGATGAGGTGCTCGCTGAAGCCATCGTTGGGCGCAACTCGCGCTACAGCCACCGGCCGATGCGTGACCTCGATCTACGTGCGCGCTACGGGATCAACGTGCTTGCCGTGCACCGCCATGACGAGAATATCCAGGGCAATCTGGATGACTTCCAACTGCAGTTCGGTGACGTGATGCTGCTCGAAGGCTCGCCTGCGCAGATCAAGCGCTTCGCCGACAACGGTGAGCTGATCAGCCTCAACGCCGTGCAGGAGCGCGCCTATCGCCGGGACAAGGCTCCGATCGCCATGCTGACGACGCTGGCCGTGATGCTGCTGGCGGCGTTCGGCGTGATGCCCATCGAGGGTCTGGCGATCATTGGCGCCGCTGCGGTGCTGGCCACCCGCTGTCTGGATGTCGAGGATGCCTACAAGGCCGTGGACTGGAAGATTCTCAGCCTGATTTTCGGCATGCTGGCGATCAGCGTGGCGATGAACAAGGTCGGCCTGGTCGGGCTGATCGTCTCCAGCGTCGTCGGCCTGACGCCCTGGGCCGGGCCGCTGTTCATGCTGGGGTTCATCTACCTGTTCACTTCGGTACTGACCGAAATCCTCTCCAACAACGCGGTCGCCGTGCTGGTCACGCCGATTGCCATCGGCCTCGCCCAGCAGCTGGGTATCGATCCGCGCGCCTTCGTCGTCGCCGTAATGTTTGCCGCCAGCGCCAGTTTCGCCACGCCCATCGGCTATCAGACCAACACCTTCGTTTATAACGCCGGCGGCTATCGCTTCGTCGACTTCCTCAAGGTGGGGATTCCGTTGAATCTGTTGCTGTGGCTCGTGGCGACGCTGGTGATTCCGCTGTTCTGGCCGTTGACGCCGGTATAGATGGCCTGGCTTGCGCTGGATCATTGACCGGCTAATCGGTCTGGTTTCATGCTCTGGGCCCCTCGCACCCGCCGAACAAGAACAAGGAGCGCGCCATGAAACTGGAAACCCTCGCCATCCACGCAGGCTATAGCCCGGACCCAACCACCCGGGCGGTGGCGGTACCGATCTACCAGACCACGTCCTATGCGTTCGACGACACCCAGCACGGTGCCGACCTGTTCGATCTGAAGGTGCCGGGCAACATCTATACGCGCATCATGAACCCCACCACCGACGTGCTCGAGCAGCGCGTCGCGGCACTGGAAGGCGGAGTGGCCGCACTGGCCGTTGCCTCGGGGATGGCGGCGATTACCTACGCCATCCAGACCATCGCCGAAGTCGGCGACAACATCGTCTCGGTGGCCAAGCTCTACGGCGGCACCTACAACCTCTTCGCCCACACCTTGCCGCGCCAAGGCATCGAGGTGCGCTTCGCGCCTCACGACGACATCGCGGCACTGGAGTCGCTGATTGATGAGCGCACCAAGGCCGTGTTCTGCGAATCCATCGGCAACCCGGCCGGCAATGTCATCGACCTCGCCGCCCTGGCGGAAGCCGCGCATCGCCACGGCGTGCCGCTGATCGTCGACAACACGGTCGCCACGCCCATGCTCTGCCGGCCCATCGAGCATGGTGCGGACATCGTCGTGCATTCGCTGACCAAGTACATGGGCGGCCACGGCACCAGCATCGGCGGCATCGTGGTCGATTCCGGCAAATTCCCCTGGGCGCAGCACAAGGCGCGCTTCGCGCTGCTCAACACGCCCGATGTGTCCTATCACGGCGTCACCTACACCGAAGCGTTCGGCCCCGCCGCGTTCATCGGTCGTTGCCGCGTGGTGCCGCTGCGCAACATGGGCGCGGCGATCTCGCCGTTCAATTCGTTCCTGATCCTGCAGGGGCTGGAAACCCTGGCGCTGCGCATGGAGCGGCATTGCGAGAATGCGCTGAAGGTCGCCGAGTACCTGCAAGCCCATCCGCAAGTGGCCTGGGTCAAATACGCCGGCCTGCCGGATCACCCCGAGCACGAGCTGGCCTGTCGCTACATGAAGGGCATGCCAGCGTCGATCCTCTGCTTTGGGATCGAAGGCGGCATGGAGGCCGGCGCGCGCTTCATCGATGCACTCAAGCTGGTGGTACGGCTGGTCAACATCGGTGATGCCAAGTCACTGGCGTGCCACCCGGCCAGCACCACGCACCGCCAGTTGAATGCCGAGGAGCTCGCGCGGGCGGGCGTTTCCAAGGACCTGATCCGGCTGTCCATTGGCATCGAGCACATCGACGACATCCTCGCGGATCTGGCCCAGGCCCTGAGCGCGTCCAAGGGCTGACCACGCTTGATATCCGCTGGCGAGGCTCCACATTATCGGCATATCGCCGTGGAGCCTCGTCATGACCGAATCCCTGATCATCCCCTGCGCACACTGCGCCGGGCTTAACCGTATTCCTGCCGACCGTCTGGCCGAGCGGCCACGCTGCGGACGCTGCAAATCCAGCGTGCTGACCGATAAACCCTTCGATGTGAACCAGGCCAGCTTCGCCAACCAGATCAAGGGCGACGTGCCCTTGCTGGTGGACGTCTGGGCGAGCTGGTGCGGTCCGTGCCGCAGCTTCGCGCCCACCTTCGCACAGGCGGCGACCCAGCTGCAGGGCCGTTGCCGGCTGGCCAAGCTGGACAGCGAGGCCAATCCCCAGTTGTCGACTCAGCTGGGCATTCGCTCGATTCCGAGCCTGATTTTGTTCAGGAGCGGGCAAGAAGTCGCGCGCCAGAGCGGCGCATTGCCGCTGCCGCAGCTGCTGGCCTGGCTCGCGCAGCAGGGCGTGTAGCCCTGTCACGGCAGTGACCAGACGCGCTTCGCCTTTTGCAGGCGAGCCCGGCGTCGGCGAGCTCGAGGACAGCACCGCGCCTGCCCTACAGAGCCAGCCGACGCCACTCTCGAGCCGACGCCACCTTCGCGAACTCGGCGAAACCCCTAACAGACCGCTCGACACCAGGCTCGGTTCCGACGAATACACCGACCTCTTATCAGGATATTTCAAGCAACGTTTGCCTCAGCCGAACCGCGATTGGATAATGCCGCCACTTTCACGGCGGACAATTTACCGATAGTCGCAGTACAGGGACGTCGACACGCCAACAACAAGGCTCGCACACGAGCCGGTGAGTTCTCGCGTGATTCAATTCGATATCGATCAATGGCAGGCCTGGGCCCCGGGCTTGACAAGTGCCGGTGACTGGGCGGCCTGGGCGCGGAATCCGTGCGCCCCGCAAGACGGCGATGCCCAGCCCGACGTCAGCTTTCTGCCCGCCATGCAGCGGCGGCGGATGAGCCGTCTGGCGCGCATGGTATTTGCCGTCGCCACGCCGCTGGCAGCAGGGCAGCCACCGATGCCCCTGGTCTACGCCTCGCGCCATGGCGAAACCGCGCGCACCTTCGCGATCCTCAACGACCTGGCCAACCGCGAACCGCTGTCCCCGACGCAGTTCAGCCTGTCGGTACACAACGCAATCATCGGGCTCTGGTCGATCCAGCAACAGGATGCCAGCGAGATGACGGCATTGGCCGCGCAGGGCGACGGTCTCGAGCATGCCGTGCTGGAAGCCGCCCTGCTGCTCGGCGAGGGCGCACCGGCGGTCCTGGTGGTTGTCGCCGAAGACCAGACGCCGGACCTGTATGCCCCCTGGATCGACGACGTCAGCTTTCCCTATGCCGTGGCACTGCTGCTCAAGCCCGGCCGCCGCTGGCAACTGAGCCTCGAACCCGCAGCGGGGCGATTGCCGCAGGCCCGCCAACCGCACGCGATCGAACTGATCGGCGCGTTGCTCAATGGCCAGTCCAGTCTTCAACACCGATGGGAGGAGCGCCAATGGAACTGGCAGCAGACGCATTGAGCCGTCCCAACGCGCCCTGGCTGTGGCGTCTGATCGCCACTGGGTTGTCGTTCGCCCTGTTCGGCCTCGGCGGGCTTTGCCTGCGGCTGATCGTCTTCCCTCTGCTCGGGCTGCTGCCCGGAGATGCCCTCACGCGCCGCCGTCGGGCGCGCCAGACCGTGAGCCGGCTGTTCTGGCTGTTCGTCCAGTTCATGTACCGCAGCGGTGTGCTGACCTACGAAGTGGAAGGCGCGCAGCGCCTGGGCCGGCCCGGACAGCTGATCATCGCCAATCACCCCTCGTTGATCGATGTGGTGGTGCTGATCGCACTGATCCGCGATGCCAATTGCGTGGTCAAGCAGAGCCTCTGGGACAACCCCTTCACCCGCGGGCCGATCCGCGCCTCGCAGTACATCAGCAACAACGGCAGCGCCGAGATGCTCGATGAAGCCGCGCAGGCCCTGCAGCAAGGCCAGACACTGATCATCTTCCCCGAAGGCACGCGCACCACGCCCGGCCAGGCGCCGCAGTTTCATCGCGGCGCGGCCTCCATCGCCCTGCGAGGTGCACGCCTGGTGACGCCCGTGGTGATCACCGTGACACCGACCACCCTGACCAAGGCCGAGCCCTGGTACCGCATTCCGGCGAGACGCTTTCATTTCCACCTGCGCGTCGGTGAGGACATCGACCCGCAGGCATTCGCCGCCTCAGGCGCGGCGCCTATCGCCTCCCGGCGACTCAACGACCATCTGCACCGACATTTCATAAAGGAGCTCGCACTCGATGAGCCAACTGCAGCTTGAAATCAAGCAACTGATCATCGACGCCCTGGGTCTGGAAGACCTCGGCCCGGACGACATCGCCGCCGACCAGCCACTGTTCGGCGAAGGGCTCGGGCTAGACTCGGTCGACGCACTGGAGCTGGGCCTGGCGATCCAGAAGCGCTTCGGTCTGAAGATCGACGCCGACGCCAAAGACACCCGCAAGCATTTCGCCAGCGTCGACAGCCTGGCGGCTTATATCAGCGCCAATCGCGCCATCGCCTGAGGAGGAGCCTACGTGAACAGTCGCAACGAGATCTTCCAGACCCTGCGCGATGCGCTGGTCGAACTCTTCGAACTCGACCCCGAGCGCATCAGCCTCGAGGCCAACCTGTATCAGGACCTGGAAATCGACAGCATCGATGCCGTCGACCTGATCGACCATATCAAGCGTCAGACCGGCAAGAAGATCGCGGCCGAGGAGTTCAAGTCGGTGCGCACCGTGGGCGACGTCGTCGAGGCGGTGTACCGCCTGGTAAACCCTGAGACGGCTTGAACCGCACGGTCACGGACAGCAGGCTGCGCGCTTCTACGGCCGCGCGCGACTGCGCTCCTGACCCCACGCGCAACGGACATACGCGATGCACGCACCCGCACGTACAGGCAAGGCGAACGCCGGCCGGCTGATTGGTCTCGGCCTGCTGCTGGCCGGTCTCGCCTACCCGTTCGCCGTGTACCTGGGCCTGGAGCACCTGTCTCCGCGGCTATTCGCCCTGCTCCTCGGCGGGCTCTGGCTGGCCCGCAGCCTCAGTGGCCGGCAGACCCCGCTCAGCCGGACCCTGTCGGCCGTCGCCCTGCTGTTCTGCCTGGTACTGGGGTTTGCCGGCGAGCCTGCGCTGCTGCGCTGGTACCCGGTGCTGATCAGCCTGGCCCTGCTTGGCCTGTTCGCGGGCAGCCTCTGGACCGGCATGCCGATCATCGAGCGCCTCGCACGGCTCAGCGAACCCGAGCTGCCAGCGGCAGCGGTACGTTATACCCGCCAGGTGACCTGGGTCTGGGTGGGCTATTTCGTCGTCAACGCCAGCATCGCCAGCGCGCTCGCGCTCTGGGCGCCGCTCAGCTGGTGGACGCTGTACACCGGCCTGATCGCCTATCTGCTGATGGGTCTGCTGTTCGCCGGTGAGTGGCTGGTACGCCAGCGCATCAGGAAGGCTAAATGAACTGGATTTCCCTGGAACACCTGCTCGAGCAGACGCCCAAGTCGCGCCCGGTCACGCTGGACCCCGAGCTGGATCACGCCACACTGCGCCAGCAAGCGCTGCGCCTGGCGGCTGGGCTGCGCAATCGCGGTGTCGCCCGCCTGGCGATTCACCTGGACGATGCGGGCGAGCTGGCGATTGCCCTGCTCGGCGCCTGGCGAGCCGGCGTGACGGTGTTACTGCCAGCCGATCTGCAGCCGGCGAACCGCGCGCGGCTGGCCCATCAGGCCGATCTCTGGCTGACGGATCAGGACGGCGATGCACGGATCGCCGAGCTCATGGCCGAGCCGCTCGAAGGGGCGAAGCTGGATCTCGATCAGTGCCGGCTGCTGCTCTGCACATCCGGCTCCAGCGGCGAACCGAAACTGATCGACAAGCGCCTGCGTCAGCTGGCCAACGAGGTGGAAACGCTGGAGGCCTGCTGGGGCGCCGAGCTCGGCGATGCCTGCGTGATCGCCAGCGTCGCCGCGCAGCACATCTACGGATTGCTATTCCGGGTGCTCTGGCCGCTGTGCGCCGGCCGCCCGTTTCTGCGGCGCGCGCAGCCGTTTGCCGAGGATATTCAGCTGGCCAGCCGCGAGCACCCGAGCTTTTGTTGGGTAGCCAGCCCGGCGTTGCTCAAGCGGATGGGCGACAACCTCGACTGGCCGGCCCTGCGCAGCGTGCGCCGGGTGTTCTCATCCGGCGGACCGCTCGATGCGCAGGCCGCGCAGCGCTTGCAGCAGCGCCTGGGGCAAGCACCGACGGAAATCTACGGCAGCTCGGAAACCGGCGGCATCGCCTGGCGTCAGGGCGGCAGCCTGTGGCAGCCCTTCCCCGATGTGCAAGTCAGCCAGGACGACCATGGTGCGCTGCGCATCGCCTCACCTTGCCTGCCGCCGGAACATGTCGAGCAGACGGCCGACGCGGCGCGCATCGAAGCCGATGGGCGCTTCGAGCTGCTCGGTCGGCTGGACCGTATCGTCAAGCTGGAAGAGAAGCGCATCTCCCTGCCGATGCTCGAGACGGCCCTGGCCACGCATCCTTTTGTCAGCGAGGCACGCCTCGGCGTGATCGTCGACAACCGCGCCTACCTGGCGGCGCTGGTCGCCCTCAACGACGCCGGGCTGCATGCCCTGCGCAACGGTGGCCGACGAGCCTTGACCGAAGCACTGCGTAACCATTTGGCGAATCACTGCGAGGCATTGGCCTTGCCGCGGCGTTGGCGCCTGGTGCGACAGCTGCCGCACAATAGCCAGGGCAAGCTGCCGCAGGCAGACCTCGAGCAGCTGTTGCAGGCGCCGCGTCCCGTCCAGCCCGAGCGTATCCGCACCGCCGAGCAGGACGGGCAGTGGCAACTGGATCTGGGCGTGCCGCTGGACCTCGCGCATTTCAGCGGTCATTTCCCGCACACCCCGGTGCTGCCAGGGGTCGTGCAGATCGATTGGGCGATCGCCCTGGCCCGCGAGCTGTTCACCGATCTGCCGCCGTGCTTTCGCGGCATGGAAGTGCTCAAGTTCCAACAACTTGCCCGCCCGGGGGATCAGCTGCACCTGACCCTGCGCTTCGACCGCGAGCGCAGCAAGCTGCACTTCGCCTACCGCCACGGCGACGCGCCCTGCTCGTCCGGCCGCATTCTGCTGGGAGACCATTCGTGACCCTGCTCACTCCAATCGCGCCGACGGCCAATGCCTCGCCCGAGCCCACAGACGCCCATCGGCAGTTGTCGCTGGACATCGACGACGACTGGTTCAAGCCCTGCGCGGTCATCCCGGTCTACAACCATGAGCGCAGCCTGCCGACAGTGGTCAGCGCGCTGCTTGCCGATGACCTGCACTGCGTGTTGGTCGACGATGGGTCCACCGCCGCAGCGGCCGCCGTCATCGACGAGCTGGCCCGGCACCCTTCGGTGAGTCTGTTCCGGCACGCGAAGAATCAGGGCAAGGGCGCGGCAGTCGCCTCGGGCCTGCGCGAGGCGCGGCGCCTGGGCTTCAGCCATGCCCTGCAGGTCGATGCCGACGGTCAGCACGATCTCGACCGCGTGGCGCTGTTTCTAGACCGCGCCAGCCAGGCACCGGATGCATTGATCTGCGGTTACCCCGAATATGACGCCAGCGTGCCCAAGGGCCGTCTCTATGCCCGCTACCTGACCCATGTCTGGGTCTGGATCAACACCCTGTCGCTGTCGATTCGCGACTCCATGTGCGGCTTTCGCGTCTATCCCCTGCAGCCGACGCTGGCGCTGCTCGATTCGACGACGCTGGGCCAGCGCATGGATTTCGACACGGAGATCCTGGTTCGCCTGTACTGGCGCGAGCAACCCATGGTCTGGCTACCGACACGCGTACACTACCCGACCGATGGCGTGTCGCACTTCCGCCTGTGGCGCGACAACCTGCTGATCTCATCGATGCACGCCCGGCTGTTCGGCGGCATGCTGCGGCGCGCGCCGGCCCTGCTCTGGCGACGGTGGCGCAGATGAACGACAGAGCCGCGCCCGGCTCGCACTGGGCGGCGCATCGCGAACGCGGCAGCTTCGCCTTGATGAAGCTCACCGCCGTGGCCGTGCGACTGCTGGGCCGGCGCGCCATGGCACCGGTGCTGTACCTGATCGTGCTGTATTTCTACCTGTTCAGCCGCAGTGCGCGGCAGAGCGCCTGGGGCTATCAGCGCCACCTCGCCGACTGGAGCGGCCGTCGCGATCTGACACCCAGTTGGCGCAGCGTCTTCGGCCAGTTCGTCACGTTCGCCGACGCCTTGCTGGACAAGCTCGACGTCTGGGGCGGCCGGCTCGGTCTCGACCGGCTGGTGCTGCACGACCCGATGAACCTGCATGCCGAACTCGACGCACCGCGCGGCCAGCTGTTGGTCGGCTCGCATCTGGGCAATCTGGAGATCTGCCGGGCACTGGCCGAAATGGGCCGCAAGGTGAAGATGAACGTGCTGGTGCATACACGCCATGCCGAACGCTTCAACCGCTTGCTCGACCAGTCCGGCGCCAGCCACCTGCGGCTGATACAGGTCAGCGAGCTGGACCCGGCGATCATGATGGAGCTTTCACGGCGGCTGGATGCCGGTGAATGGCTGGCGATCGCGGGTGATCGCGTGCCGCTGCACGGTGCGCGCATTGCGACTGCCGATTTTCTGGGACAACCGGCTCATTTCCCGCAGGGTCCCTGGTTGCTGGCCGGGCTGCTGCAATGCCCGGCCAATCTGCTGTTCTGCCTGAAGCAGGGCGAGCAATTCCATGTCCATCTGGAGCCTTTCGCCGAGCGCATCCATTGGCGCCGCGGCGAGCGTGACGCGGTGGTGCAGCAGTGGGTGCAGCGTTATGCCGATCGCCTGGCGGCACGCTGCCTGGAGGCCCCCTTGCAATGGTTCAATTTCTACCCTTTCTGGAATACCCATGAACGACGCTGAGCCCGTGATCTTTGGTGAAAACCACCTGCGCATCGAAGACCTGCTCGCCGTGGCCCAGCGCCGTGCGCCGGCGCGGCTGCAGGCCGATGCGGCCTTCCGTGAACGCATCGCGCGCGGCGCGCAATTCCTCGACACCCTGCTCGATCGCGAAGGCGTGATCTACGGCGTGACCACCGGCTACGGTGACTCCTGCGTCGTCGCCGTGCCGCTGCATCAGGTCGAAGCGCTGCCGCAGCACCTGTTCACCTTTCATGGCTGCGGCCTCGGCAAACTGCTCGATGCCGAAGCCACCCGCGCGGTGCTGGCCGCGCGCCTGCGTTCGCTGACCCACGGAATGTCCGGGGTGCGCATCGAGCTGCTCGATCGCCTGCAGGCCTTCCTCGAACACGACGTCCTGCCGCTGATTCCGGAAGAAGGCTCGGTCGGCGCCAGCGGTGATCTAACGCCGCTGTCGTACGTCGCCGCGGCGTTGGCCGGCGAGCGCGAGGTGCTGTTCGGCGGCGAACGCCGCAGCGCCGCCGAGGTGCATCGCCGACTGGGCTGGACGCCGCTGACCCTGCGACCCAAGGAAGCCCTCGCGCTGATGAACGGTACGGCGGTGATGACCGGCCTGGCCTGCCTCGCCTATGCCCGCGCCGACTATCTGTTGAAACTGGCCACCCGCATCACCGCGCTCAATGTTATCGCGCTGGAGGGCAATCCCGAGCATTTCGACGAACGCCTGTTCGCGGCCAAGCCGCACCCGGGGCAGACGCAGGTGGCCGCCTGGATTCGTCAGGACCTGGCCATCGAGGCACCGACCGCACCCAAGGCTGCTGGAAGCGTCGCGAGCGACGGCGCGGCAAGGCGAGAGACGGCGAGGCCGCGGAGTTTACAAGCAGTAAATGAGCAGGCCGAGCCGGCTCTCAACGCAGCCGCGCCTAGCGCAGCAGCTTCCAGCGGTCTTGGCCTGCATCGCCTGCAGGATCGCTATTCTATCCGCTGCGCCCCCCATGTATTGGGCGTGCTGGCCGACAGCCTGGGCCTGCTGCGGCAGTTCATCGAAACCGAACTGAACAGCGCCAACGACAACCCGATCATCGACGCCGACAACGAGCGCGTGCTGCACGGCGGGCATTTCTACGGCGGCCATATCGCCTTCGCCATGGACAGCCTGAAGAACCTGGTGGCGAACGTAGCCGACCTGCTTGACCGCCAGCTCGCCCTGCTGGTCGACAGCCGTTACAACCACGGCTTGCCGAGCAACCTCTCAGGCGCCCCGCAAGCCACGGCGATGATCAATCATGGCTTCAAGGCGGTGCAGATCGGCACCAGCGCCTGGGCCGCCGAGGCGCTGAAGAACAGCATGCCGGCCAGCGTCTTCTCGCGCTCCACCGAGTGCCACAACCAGGACAAGGTGAGCATGGGCACCATCGCCGCGCGCGATGCGCTGCGCACCCTGGAACTGACCGAGCAGGTCGCCGCCGCCACGCTGATCGCCGCCAACCAGGGTGTCTGGCTGCGCCAGCGTAGCCAGTCCGCACGCTCCCTGCCCGCGCCGTTGCAAGCCATGCACGTCGCGCTGGGTGAGGATTTCCCACCGCTGATCGAGGACCGCGCGCTGGAAGCCGAGCTGCGCCTGTGCCTGCAGCGCATCCGCGCGCAGCACTGGGGGCTTTATGCGTAAAGGCGGCGTACTGCAGGTGGAGGTCGAAGTGCTGGTGCCCTTCTTCGACGTCGACTCCATGGACGTGGTCTGGCACGGCCACTACATCAAGTACTTCGAGGTTGCGCGCTGCGCCCTGCTGGACAAGATCGGACACAACTACACGCAGATGCGCGAGGCCGGTTACGCCTGGCCGATCATCGACGTGCAGGTTCGCTACATACGCGGCGCTCGCTTCAACCAGCGCATCGTCGTGCGTGCCGATCTGGTGGAATGGGAAAACCGTCTGAAGATCCATTACCTGATCAGCGATGCCGAGACCGGCGAGCGCATGACCCGCGGCAGCAGCGTACAGGTGGCGGTGGCGATCGCCAGTCGCGAAATGCTGCTGGCCTCGCCCACCGTCTTCGTCGACGCCGTGGAGCGAGCCCTATCGTGACCCGACTGTCCAAGCGCCTCGCGGCGCAGGCGCTGCTTGCGTTGAGTCTGTTGCTGACGCTAACCACGTACGCCAACGCCTTCGACCTGACGCAACTCGATCGGCAGTTGCGTGAGCCTGCGGTCATCCGCGGCAACTTCACCCAGGAGAAACACCTGCGGGCATTGCCTCAACCGCTCGTCAGCACCGGCACCTTCGTCCTGGCGCGCGACCTGGGGCTTCTCTGGTTGCTGCGCGAACCGCTGCAGCAGGACTACCGCATCAGCCCGTCGGGCGTCGCCCGGCGCGACGCCAGCGGTTGGCACCCGGCCCTACAGCAGGGCGCCGCCGCTCGCCAGAATGCCCTGTTCCTCGCCGTACTACGCGGCGACACCGAGGCCCTGCAACACGACTTCGAACTGGCGCTCAGCGGGACCGCAGAGCGCTGGACGCTGACGCTGACGCCGCGCTCCAAGCTGCTCGGGCAGATATTCACCCGCATCATCATCCAGGGTGGCCTGACCGCCGAGCGCATCGAACTGCTCGAGACCCAGGGCGACAGTACCTTGCTGTTGCTGACCGACAGCCAGATCGACGAAGAATTGAGCCCTACCGAACGCCATGATTTCGCCGACTGACAAAGCGCTCCGGCTTCCGGCCTGGCTTTCCTGGCTGTTCTTTATCGCCCTGCTCGGGCTGGTCGCGCTGACCGCCTGGCAATGGCGTGACGGCCCTCCGGTCAGCGCCAACCTGCTGAAGTTGCTGCCCCACGGCGCGTCGGGCGAGCTGGAGCAACTGGCCGAACAACGGGTACAGCAACCGCTGAACCGCGACCTGATGCTGCTGATTCATCACCAGGATGAAGCGAAGGCCTTTGCCCTGGCCGAGGAGGTCGCTGCCACCCTGCACGGCAGCGGCCTGTTCGCCCAGATTCGCCGCTCAGTGCAAGCCGACCTGCCCGCGGTACGCCAGCAGTTGCTCGCCCAGCGCCTGGCACTGCTCGACCGGACGAGTCGAGAAGCCCTGATCGCCTCCCCCGAGGATTTCATTCGACAGCGGCTGCAACGGCTCTACAGCCCGTTCGAAAGCACCAGCCTGGTGCCGGTCGAGCAGGACTGGTTCGGTTTGGCCGATCTGGCGCAGCGCCACCTGCCGCAACCGGGCCATATCCATCCGCGCCTCGATGGCCTGCTGGTGGCCGAACACGATGGCCAGCGTTGGGCGGTCATCCACGCGCAGATCCACGGCGATGCCTTCGATGATCAGAGTCCTCTGCAGGTCGACGACCTGATTCGCGCCGCGCGCCATCAGGTCGAGGCGGAACAGGGCGAACTGCTCGCCGCGGGCGGCGTGCTGCATGCCGCTTACGGCCAGCGCCAGGCGCGTGAGGAAGCCAGCCTGATCGGCAGCGTATCGCTCGTCGCCACGCTGGCGTTGCTGCATATGCTGTTCCGTACGCCGCGCGTCCTGCTGGTGGCGTTACCGGTGATGGTCGGGGCCCTGAGCGGCGCGGCCGCCTGTATCGCCTTGTTCGGTCAGATCCATGTGCTGACGCTGGTACTCGGCGCCAGCCT
Organism: Stutzerimonas stutzeri; assembly: GCF_019090095.1. Lineage (NCBI taxonomy): Bacteria > Pseudomonadati > Pseudomonadota > Gammaproteobacteria > Pseudomonadales > Pseudomonadaceae > Stutzerimonas > Stutzerimonas stutzeri. Next base: position 76,720 of record NZ_JAGQFP010000003.1, read on the forward strand.
GGTCGGGGTCAGTATCGATTTCCCGCTGCACTACCTGTCCAAGAGCTGGACGCTGCAGCCATGGCACGCCCATCGGGCGCTGCGCTTGACGCTGCCGGGCCTGGCGCTGGCGTTGACAACCAATGTCGTCGGCTATTTGGCCATGGGGTTCACGCCGTTTCCGGCGCTGAGCCAGGTGGCGGTGTTTTCGGCGGCGGGCCTGCTCGGTGCCTTCGCCTGCGCCACCTGCCTGCTACCCTCGCTGCTGAGTGCACCGTTGCAACCCTGGGCCGCCCCGTTGGGCTGGGCGCAGCGTGGGTTGAGCTTGCGCAGCGCCTTGCTGCGCCGGGTCCCATCGCTCGGGTTGCTGGCCGGGTTCCTGTTGTTCTGCATCGCCGGCATCAGCCAGCTGTCCTTCAAGGATGACCTGCGCCAGTGGGTCAGCCGCGCGCCGGCGCTGCAGCAGCAGGCCGAGCGCATCGGCGAGATCACCGGGTTCGAGCCGACCAGCCAGTATTTCCTGGTTCGCGCAGCGTCGCCCGATGAGTTGCTCGAGCGCCAGGACCAACTGGCTGCGCGCCTCGATGAGCTGGTGGTGGAGCAGAAGCTGCACGGCTATCTCGCGCTGAGCCAGTTGGTCGCCCCGACGACCGCCCAGCAGAACCTGCATCTCGCCCTGCCGCGTTTATTGGAAGCAAGCCAGCCCCTGCTGCAGCTCGGCGTCGCCGCCGACAGCCTGAACCAGGAACTCGCCGCGCTACAGGCACAACCGGTAACCGGCCTCGAGGCCGTGCTGGCCGGTCCCGTTGCCGAAGCCTGGCGGCCGTTGTGGCTGGGTGTTCAGCACGACGGAACCGTCGCCGGCCTGGTCAGCCTGCAAGGGCTTCGCGACAGTTCGGCGCTGCATGCTCTGGCCGAGGGCATCGCCGACGTCCGCCTGATCGACCGACCGGCGGAGTTGAACCGCCTGTTTGCCGAGACCCAGCGCCAGGCCGCACTGCTCAAGCTCGGCGCCGCCGTGCTCATCTTCGCCTTGCTGTGCCTGCCGTTCGGCTGGCGTGGCGCAATGCGCTGCCTGGCGGTTCCCCTGCTGGCAGCGCTGGGCAGCCTGGCCTGCCTGGGCTGGCTGGGCCAACCCCTGACCCTGTTCGGCCTGTTCGGCCTGTTGCTGGTCACCGCGATCGGCGTCGATTACGCCATCCTCATGCGTGAGCGCATCGGCGGCGCCGCGGTGAGCCTGGTCGGCACCCTGCTGGCGGCCGTGACCACCTGGTTGTCGTTCGGCCTGCTGGCACTGTCGAGCACGCCAGCGGTGAGCAACTTCGGTCTGGCAGTGGGGCTCGGCCTGGTATTCGCCTTCGCGCTGGCACCCTGGGCGGCCGAGCCGGGGGCGGAGGCCAGATGCTGATCGAACCAAGGCCGCCCCGGGGGCTGCTGGCAGGTGTGACGGCGAAGGTGCGCCGCCGCCCTGGCGGCCGTTGCGACGTCGTAATAGATTTCCGGCTGGGCCAGCCACGCCTGGCATCCCTCATTCCCATCGAGTCGAACAAGGAAGGTTTTCAGTGAATTCAGAACACCGTAGCGTCGTCATCATTGGCGCGGGGCCTTCCGGCGCCATCGCGGCCGCCCTGCTCAAACGCCAGGGCCATGACGTCCTGGTCATCGAGCGCCAGCGGTTCCCGCGCTTCTCCATCGGCGAAAGCCTGCTGTCGCATTGCCTGGATTTCATCGAAGAAGCCGGCATGCTCGAGGCGGTGCAGGCCGCCGGTTTCCAGACCAAGCATGGCGCGGCGTTCGGCTGGGGTGAGCGCTACACCGAGTTCGACTTCCGCGACAAATTCACCGAAGGCCACGGCAGCACCTATCAGGTCCAGCGCGCCGACTTCGACCAGTTGCTGGCCGACCAGGCCGCGTCGCAGGGCGTGGAGATCCGCTACGAAGAGGAAATCACCGCGGCGGACTTCGATGGCCCTCGGCCGCGCCTGCAGGTACGCCGGCCAGACGGCAGCGAGTATGCCATCGAGGCGGATTTCGTCCTCGACGCCAGCGGCTACGGTCGCGTACTGCCGCGCCTGCTCGAGCTCGAGGCGCCGTCGAACTTTCCGCTGCGCCGTGCCGTGTTCACCCACATCCAGGACAACATCGACGATCCGCGCTTCGATCGCGAAAAAATCCTCATCACCACCCATCCCGAACTGCGCGACGTCTGGTACTGGACCATCCCCTTCAGCAATGGCCGCTGCTCACTTGGCGTGGTCGCCAGCGCGGAACGCTACGAAGGGCGTCCTGAGGATCTGGACGCGTGCCTCAAGGACTTCGTGCAGGAGGCGCCCAACCTCAAGCGCATCCTCCAGCACGCCGAGTGGGATACCCCGGCACGGCTGATCGGTGGCTATTCGGCGAACGTCACGACGCTACACGGCCCGGGCTTCGCCCTGCTGGGCAACGCCGCGGAGTTTCTCGACCCGGTGTTCTCCTCCGGCGTCACCATTGCCATGCGCTCGGCGAGCATGGCGGCCGCCGTGCTGCATCGCCAGCTGGAAGGCGAGACGGTTGACTGGGAAACCGAGTTCGCCGCGCCACTCAAGCGGGGCGTGGACACCTTCCGAACCTACGTCGAGGGCTGGTACGACGGCAGTTTCCAGAACGTGATCTATTACGAGCACGCGCAGCCGGAGATTCGTCGAATGATCTGTTCGATTCTCGCCGGCTACGCCTGGGACGCCGCGAACCCCTATGTCGCCGAACCCAAACGCCGCTTGCGGGTACTCGCCGAGCTGTGCGCGCCCTCGGTACCGGCATGAGTCGCCCGGCATGATCGTCCGTCACGCCCCGCGCCTGGTCTGGCTAGCGCTGCTGCTGATGCTGGGCGCCTGCGCCCAGCATCCGCCGTTGCCGACGCAGACACCACGGCTGGCGCTGCCGATGCAGTTGCATATCCAGCGCCGGGCTGCGGAGCAGGTACGCGACTGGCTGCTGGTCATCCAGCAGGAAGGCGCCGCCTTGCGCTGGTCGCTGCTCGATCCGTTGGGCGTCCCGCTGGCGCGTCAGCTGCTGCGCGACGGCCACTGGCAGGCCGATGGCCTGCTCCCGCCCAATCCCGAGGCGCGCGAGCTGTTCGCCGCGTTGCTGTTCGCACTGAGCGCTGCCGATCAGCTGGACGAACTCTACGCCGATGCGCGCTGGAGCCAGCAGCCAGGCGGCCGTTCGCTGATCGCCGGCGCGCACGCCTGGCACGTGCGGTATCAGGGCGATGGTCGTTTCGAACTCGACGTCGGGCCGACGCTGACCTATGGTGTCGCCCCCCTCGCGCCAGCCGGAGCCCACCTGCCATGACCGCCTACCTCAATGCCCTGGGGCTGATCTGTGCGCTGGGCCGCAGCAAGGCGGAGGTCGCCGGACGCCTGCTGGACGGCGACGATTCGGGCATGCAGCCCTATGCGCAGGCAGTCGCCGGACGTCGGCTGCCGGTCGGCGCGGTCACCGGCGAGCTGCCCACGCTTAGCGGCTCGCCCCTTCGGCATGCTACACGCAATAACCAGCTGCTCCTCGCCGCGGTCGAGCAAATCGAAGCCGAGTTGCATGCGGCAATCGCCCGCTTTGGCCCATCCCGTATCGGCGTGGTCATGGGCACCAGCACCACCGGCATCCAGGAAGCCACTCAGGGCATCACCGAGCTGGTGCGCCAGGGCACGCTGCCGGCCAGCTATCACTACGGTCATCAGGAGCTGTGCGCACCGGCCAGCTTTCTCAGCGAGCAGCTGCAGCTCAGCGGCCCAAGCTATTCGATTTCCACCGCCTGCACGTCGAGCGCGCGCGCCCTGCTCAGTGCCAAGCGTCTACTGGACGCCGGCATCTGTGATGCGGTCATCTGCGGCGGCGTGGACAGCCTCTGCGATCTGACCCTGCAGGGCTTCAGCGCCCTGGAGGCAACCAGCGAGCGCATCTGCAATCCGTTTTCGGTCAACCGCGACGGCATCAACATCGGCGAGGCCGCCGCGCTGTTCCTGATGACCCGCGACGAAGCGCCGATCGCCCTGCTCGGCGGTGGCGCCAGCTCCGACGCGCACCATATCTCCGCGCCCGACCCTCAAGGCCTGGGCGCCATCGAGGCGATGCGCAAGGCGCTCGCCGGGGCGGCCATCCAGGCGCAGCAGATCAGCTACCTGAACCTTCATGGCACCGCCACCGTGCACAACGACGCCATGGAGAGCCTGGCGGTCGCCGCGGTGTTCCCGGCCGGCGTAGCCTGCTCGTCGAGCAAGCCGCTGACCGGGCATACCTTGGGCGCCGCCGGTGCACTGGAAGCGGCGTTCTGCTGGCTGGCGCTGTCCGAGCACAACCCTGCCCAACGACTGCCACCGCATCGCTGGGACGGCCAGCAGGACCCCGACCTGCCGCACCTGGCGCTGGTCGCAGCCGACACGACGATGACCGCCGCCGGACCACGACGCATGATGAGCAACTCCTTCGCCTTCGGCGGCAACAACATCAGCTTGATCCTGGGAGACGCGCCATGATCGATTGGCCAGTAGCCGAACTGGTACCCCATGCCGGTGACATGATCCTGCTCGATGCGGTCGAGGCCTTCGACGCGGACAGCATCGATGCGCACCTGACGGTCAAGGCCGGTGGATTGTTCAACCTGCCCGACGGCAGCCTGCCCGCCTGGGTCGGTGTCGAGATCATGGCGCAGACGGTCGCCGCCTTCGCCGGCTGCCAGGCGCGCCAGGCCGGGCTGCCGGTGGAGCTGGGCTTTCTGCTCGGTACCCGTCATTTTCAATGCGATGTCGAACGGTTCCCCGCCGGCACCGCGCTACGCATTCGCGCACTGCGCTCGCTGCAGGACGACAACGGCATGGGCGTGTTCGAATGCCACCTCGACGGGCTCGGCATCCATGCCGAGGCGCGTCTCAACGTGTTCCGCCCGCCTGAAGTGGCGCGCTATCTACAAGAGCCCAGCCCATGAGCAACAGCATTCTCGTCACCGGCTCCAGCCGTGGCATCGGCCGCGCCATCGCCTTGCGCCTGGCCCGCAGCGGCTACGACATCATCCTGCACTGCCGAGCCCGGCGGGACGAGGCAGAAGCCGTCCAGGCAGAGATCCAGGACTTGGGCCGCCAGGCGCGCATCCTGCAGTTCGACGTTGCTGATCGCGCCCAATGCCGCGCTCAGCTGGAAGCCGATATCGAGGCGCACGGAGCCTATTACGGCGTGGTGTGCAATGCCGGCCTTACCCGCGACGGCGCCTTTCCGGCGTTGACTGATGAGGACTGGGATCAGGTCCTGCGCACCAACCTGGACGGCTTCTACAATGTGCTGCAGCCGCTGACCATGCCGATGATTCGCCGTCGCCAGCCGGGGCGGATCGTCTGTATCACCTCGGTATCGGGCCTGATCGGCAACCGCGGCCAGGTCAACTACAGTGCCTCCAAGGCCGGCGTGATCGGCGCGGCAAAGGCGCTGGCCGTCGAACTCGGCAAACGGCGTATCACCGTCAATTGCGTCGCACCCGGGCTGATCGACACCGACATGCTCGACGACGATCTGCCCATCGAGGACATGCTCAAGATGATTCCCGCTCAACGCATGGGCACACCCGAAGAAGTCGCCGGCGCGGTCAATTTCCTCATGTCGGAAGAGGCCAGCTACATCACCCGCCAGGTCCTGGCGGTCAACGGTGGGTTGTGCTGATGAAACGCGTCGTCGTCACCGGCATGGCCGGCATCACCTCGCTGGGCAGCGACTGGACTACCATCGAAGCCAACTTCAGCGGCAACCGCAGCGGCATCCGCTACATGCACGAGTGGGACCGCTTCACCGAGCTCAACACGCGCCTGGCCGGGCCAGTGGATGACTTCGCCGTTCCCGGCCATTGGACGCGCAAGCAACTGCGCAGCATGGGCCGGGTGTCGCGGCTGTCGGTGAGGGCCGCCGAGCAGGCGCTTGCACATGCGGGCCTGCTCGATGACACCTCGATTCGCGACGGCCGCATGGGTGTCGCCTGCGGCTCATCCACCGGCAGCACCGAGGAGATCAAGGCCTTCGGCAATATGCTACTGAACTCCGTGGCCGACGGACTGAACGCCAACTCCTATATCCGCATGATGCCGCACACCACGGCGGCCAATATCAGCATCTTCTTCGGCCTTACCGGCCGGGTGATCCCTACCTCCAGCGCCTGCACCAGTGGCAGCCAGGGCATCGGCTACGCCTACGAGGCGATCAAGTTCGGGCGGCTGCCGATGATGCTTGCCGGCGGCGCCGAAGAGCTGTGTGCAACCGAAGCCATGGTGTTCGACGCGCTCTATGCCACCAGCCTGAAGAACGATGCCCCGCATACCACGCCACGGCCCTATGACGCGGGCCGTGACGGGCTGGTAATCGGTGAGGGCGCCGGCATGCTGGTGCTCGAAGAGCTCGAACACGCGCTCGCCCGTGGCGCCACGATCCACGCCGAGCTGGTCGGCTTCGGCAGCAACGCCGACGGCCAGCACGCCACCAAACCGGAACAGCTGACCATGCGCCGCGCCATGGAGCTGGCCCTGGATGATGCCAACCTGCAGCCCGACGCCATCGGCTACGTCAACGGCCATGGCACCGCCACCGAGCAGGGTGATATCGCCGAGACCCTGGCGACCCAGGCCCTGTTCGGCTCACGCATGCCAATCAGCTCGCAGAAGAGCTTTTTCGGACACACGCTGGGCGCCTGTGGCGCGCTGGAATCTTGGTTCAGCATCGAGATGATGAACCGTGACCGCTATATCCACACCTTGAACCTCGAAGCCATCGACCCCCGTTGCGGCGAACTGGACTATCTCGTCGGTGCGCCACGTTCGATGCAGCATGAATTCGTGATGAACAACAATTTCGCCTTCGGCGGCATCAACACCTCGCTGATTTTCCGCCGCTGGGCCTGAATCCCCCCAAAACACCGCAAGGAGAATGCAATGAACAAGAACACATGGATCGGCGCTGCACTGATGCTCTGCGCCCTGCCCGGCATCAGTCAGGCCCGCGACACCACCCACCACCTGCCATTCGACCAGGTGGTGGCCGAAGCCACCGCCTCCGGCAAGCTGGACGGTAGCGTGAAGTTCTACCTCGCGGGCAAGACGCCCAAGGGCGCGCAGATCATTCGCAGCGGTGTCACCACCAGCAAGAAGACCAACGCCTTCAACAAAACCGACGAGGGTGCCTGCAGCTGGGCGCTGCAATCGGCGTTGATCGGCATGCAGCAGGCGGCCAAGGCGGCCGGTGCCAACGCGGTGGTGAACGTCGCCAGCAACTACAAGCACGTCGAGTACAAGGACAGCCAGAACTACGAATGCCATGCCGGCGCGATCATGGCGGGCGTCGCGCTCAAGGGCGACCTGGCGAAGATCAAGTAACGCACCGGGGCGCTCGGTTACGCCGGGCGCCCCAATCGCCCACCGAGGTCCCCTCCGTCGCTTTTGCCGAACGAATAACTGGACCCGCGAGTCAACAGAGCAGACCTTTTCCACCCTTAGAGGAGCTGCCCATGTTCGACAAGTCATCGCACAAGTTCGAAATCAACTACATCTTTCAGAACGATCCGCGCGTGCAGATCATCGAATCGGCTGATGAGCGCATGTCGCAGGGCAGCGCCGCCCGGCACTTGATCGAGCTGCATAATGGCGATGCCGAGAACAGCCTGGTGATGCCCGAAGCGGGCGCCGATGAGGCCAAGGTGCTGGAGCAGGCCGAGGTGATCGGCATCACCGATATTCGCGTGACCAAACTGGTTCATGAACACGAACCCGGTACCACGCCCGGTCACTATCAGCAGCCCTAAACAAAAAGAGCCGCAAGTGCGGCTCCTTTTTTGGTCGACAGATCAGCCGTGATACGGCGCCGAAAGCTCGTGGACCGATTCGATGAAGGCACCAGCGTGAGCCGGATCGACTTCCGGGGTGATGCCATGGCCCAGATTGAATACGTGGCCCTCGCCGTAACCGAAGCTTGCGAGGATGCGCCCGACCTCGGCACGGATCGCCTCGGGCTTGGCGAACAGTACGCTGGGGTCCATGTTGCCCTGCAGCGCAACCTTGTCACCGACGCGGGCACGCGCGGCGCCAATGTCGCAGGTCCAGTCGAGTCCCAGGGCCTCGGCACCGCTCTCAGCCATCGATTCGAGCCAGAGCCCGCCACCCTTGGTGAAGAGGATCACCGGCACGCGGCGACCGTCATGCTCACGGATCAGGCCATCGACGATCTTCTGCATATAGGCCAGGGAAAATTCCTGATAAGCCGCTGCCGACAGGCTGCCACCCCAGGAATCAAAGATCTGTACCGCCTGGGCACCTGCCAGGATCTGCCCGTTGAGGTAGCGGGTCACTGACTGCGCCAGCTTGTCGAGCAGCGCATGCATGGCCTGCGGGTTCTCGTAGAGCATCGCCTTGGATTTGCGGAAATCTTTCGAGGACCCACCTTCAACCATATAGGTCGCCAGCGTCCAGGGGCTACCGGAGAAGCCAATCAGCGGCACGCGGCCGTTCAGCTCACGGCGGATGGTGCGCACCGCACTCATCACGTAGCCCAGATCCTTCTCCGGATCCGGAATCGGCAGTGCCTCGATGTCAGCCATACTGCTGACAACCTTCTTGAAGCGCGGCCCTTCGCCGGTCTCGAAATACAGGCCCAAGCCCATGGCATCCGGCACGGTAAGAATGTCGGAGAACAGAATCGCGGCATCCAGCGGATAACGCTCCAGCGGCTGCAGCGTGACCTCGCAGGCCAGTTCGGGGTTCATGCACAGGCTCATGAAGTCTCCCGCTTTGCTACGGCTGGCCCGGTACTCGGGCAGGTAGCGTCCGGCCTGACGCATCATCCACACCGGGGTGACGTCGACAGGTTGCTTGAGCAGGGCGCGAAGGAAGCGATCGTTCTTCAAGGCAGTCATGTCTGGGTTCCAGCAAAAGAGTGGCGGCATTGTCGCAAAGCGGAAAACAAAAGGCACGGCGAGCGCCGTGCCTTTTATCCATGGGCTTGATTCTGATCAGGCTTTAACGGGCGTCCGGGCTGGCAAGCCAGTCGTAGGGTGGATGACGCATTCTCCATCCACCTTCAGACTGCTCGGTGATGGCAGAGGCTCGATCCGCCCGGCGAAGTCAAACGTCCAGATAGTCCAGAATCCCTTCAGCCGCCTGGCGGCCTTCGAAGATCGCAGTCACCACCAGATCGGAGCCGCGCACCATGTCGCCACCGGCAAAGATCTTCGGGTTGCTGGTCTGGTGCTTGAACTGCCCCAGCTCCGGCGCCACGACACGGCCCTGATTGTCGGTCTGGATGTCCTGGGCCGCGAACCAGTCGGCCGGGCTCGGACGGAAACCAAAGGCGATAACCACGGCATCGGCCGGCAGCACTTCCTCGGAGCCCGGAATAGGCTCGGGACTGCGGCGACCGCGGGCATCCGGCGCACCGAGGCGGGTCTCGACGACCTTGACGCCTTCGACCTTGCCTTCGCCAACGATGGCAATGGGCTGACGGTTGAAGAGGAACTTAACGCCCTCTTCCTTGGCGTTTTTCACCTCACGACGCGAGCCCGGCATGTTTGCCGCGTCACGCCGATAGGCACAGGTCACGCTCTTGGCACCCTGGCGGATCGAGGTACGGTTACAGTCCATCGCGGTGTCGCCACCGCCGAGGACCACGACCTTCTTGCCCTTCATGTCGACGAAGTCTTCCGGCGACTTCTCGAAGCCAAGGTTGCGGTTGACGTTGGCGATGAGGAAATCCAGCGCGTCGTGCACACCCGGCAGGTCCTCGCCCGGGAAGCCGCCCTTCATGTAGGTATAGGTGCCCATGCCCATGAACACTGCGTCGTAGTCGGCCAGCAACTGGTCGATGGTCACGTCCTTGCCAACTTCGGTATTCAGGCGGAACTCGATGCCCATCCCGCTGAAGATTTCACGGCGACGGCTGAGCACGCTCTTCTCGAGTTTGAATTCAGGAATACCGAAGGTCAGCAAGCCGCCGATTTCCGGATTCTTGTCGAAGACCACCGGGGTTACCCCGCTGCGCACCAGCACGTCGGCGCAACCGAGACCGGCAGGGCCGGCACCGATGATCGCAACCTTCTTGCCGGTCGGCTTGACCTTGGACATGTCCGGACGCCAGCCCATGGCGAAGGCGGTGTCGGCAATGTACTTCTCCACCGAGCCGATGGTGACAGCACCGAAGCCATCGTTCAGGGTGCAGGCACCCTCGCACAAACGATCCTGCGGGCAGACCCGACCGCAGACTTCGGGCAGGGTGTTGGTCTGGTGCGCCAGTTCGGCGGCCGCCAGGATGTTGCCCTCGGAGACCAGCTTGAGCCAGTTGGGAATGTAGTTGTGAACCGGGCACTTCCATTCGCAATAGGGGTTGCCGCAGCCCAGGCAACGGTGGGCCTGCTCGCAGGCCTGCTGCGGCTTGAAGGGTTCATAGATCTCGACGAACTCTTTCTTGCGCTGGCGCAGCAGCTTCTTCTTCGGATCCTTGCGCCCGACCTCGATGAACTGGAAGTCGTTATTCAGACGTTCAGTCATTTCAAAACCTCTTAACGGCAGCTGCAAGCCCAGGGCTGCTGGCTGCGTGACAATCACGGAGCGGGGCGGGCCTCGGTTGGATGACCGAGGCTTGCCGCCTGAATCTGCTTGTTATTGGGGGTTGGCCCGAGTGGTCGACAGCAACGTTGCCAGGTTGGCCGCCTTCGGCTTGACCAGCCAGAAGCGGCGCAGGTAATCGTCGAGGTTGTCCAAAAGCTTCTCGCCCCACGCGCTGCCGGTTTCGGCGACATACTCGCGCAGCACGTCTTGCAGATGGCTACGGTGGGCTTCCATCGCCTCGCCCGTGATGCGCTGCAGGTTCACCAGCTCGTTGTTCACCCGATCGACGAAGCTGTTGTCCATATCGAGCACGTAGGCGAAGCCGCCGGTCATACCCGAACCGAAGTTGTAGCCAGTCTTGCCGAGCACGCAAACGAAGCCGCCGGTCATGTATTCGCAGCAATGATCACCGGTGCCTTCCACGACCGCATGCGCGCCGGAGTTACGCACCGCGAAGCGCTCACCCGCGGTTCCGCTGGCGAACAGCTTGCCGCCGGTGGCGCCATACAGGCAGGTGTTGCCGACGATCGCCGAGTCCTGAGACTCGAACCCACTGCTCTTCGGCTGGGTGATCACCAGCTTGCCGCCGGTCATGCCCTTGCCGACGTAATCGTTGGCATCGCCTTCCAGATACAGATGCAGACCACCTGCGTTCCAGACACCGAAGCTCTGACCCGCCGTCCCCTTGAAGCGGAACGTGATCGGCGCATCTTTCATGCCCTGGTTGCCATGCACCTGGGCAATTTCGCCAGACACGCGGGCACCGATGGAGCGATCGCAGTTGCAGATGTCCAGCTCGAACTCACCACCGCTCTTGGCATCGATAGCGGCGCGTGCAAGCTTGACCATTTCCTCGGCCAGCAAGCCCTGATCGAACGGTGGGTTCTTCTCCACTTCGCAGAACTGTGGCTTGTCGGCCGGCACGTGATCGCTGCCCAGCAGCGGCGTCAGGTCGAGATGGTTCTGCTTGGCGGTTTCGCCCGGCAGCAGCTCGAGCAGGTCGGTGCGTCCGATCAGCTCCTGCAAGCTGCGCACGCCGAGGCGGGCCAGCCACTCGCGGGTTTCCTCAGCGACGAAGGTGAAGAAGTTGACCACCATGTCGACGGTACCGATGAAGTGGTCCTTGCGCAGTTGGTCGTTCTGCGTCGCAACGCCAGTGGCGCAGTTGTTCAGGTGACAGATGCGCAGGTACTTACAGCCCAGCGCGATCATCGGCGCCGTACCGAAGCCGAAACTTTCGGCGCCGAGAATAGCCGCCTTGACCACATCGAGGCCGGTCTTCAGGCCGCCGTCGGTCTGCACCCGTACCTTGCCGCGCAGGTCATTGCCACGCAGGGTCTGGTGGGTCTCGGCCAGGCCGAGCTCCCAGGGCGAGCCGGCATAACGGATGGAGGTCAGCGGCGAAGCGCCGGTGCCGCCGTCGTAACCGGAGATGGTGATCAGGTCGGCATAGGCCTTGGCGACACCTGCCGCGATGGTCCCGACACCAGGCTCCGCGACCAGCTTGACCGACACCAGGGCTTTCGGGTTGACCTGCTTGAGGTCGAAGATCAGCTGAGCCAGGTCTTCGATCGAATAAATGTCATGGTGCGGCGGCGGCGAAATCAGCGTCACGCCCGGTACCGCATAACGCAGCTTGGCGATCAGGCCGTTGACCTTGCCGCCGGGCAGCTGACCGCCCTCGCCGGGCTTGGCGCCCTGCGCGACCTTGATCTGCAGCACCTCGGCGTTGACCAGATATTCAGGCGTGACGCCGAAACGGCCGGTGGCGACCTGTTTGATCTTCGAGCTGCGCTCGGTCCGGTAGCGCGACGGATCTTCGCCGCCCTCGCCGGAGTTGGAACGCGCGCCGATACGGTTCATCGCGGCGGCGATAGCCTCGTGCGCTTCGGGCGACAAGGCGCCGAGCGAGATACCCGCCGAGTCGAAACGCTTGAGAATCTGCTCCAGCGGCTCGACCTCTTCGAGGGCCAGCGGCTGGTCCGAAACCTTGAGCTTGAGCAGATCGCGCAGCATCGCCGCCGGACGCTGATCGACCAGCGCGGTGTACTCCTTGAAGCGGTTGTAGTCGCCTTCCTGCACCGCAACCTGCAGCGCCGCGACCACGTCCGGGTTATAGGCGTGGTACTCGCCACCGTAGACGAACTTCAGCAACCCACCCTGCTGGATCGGCTTGCGCGCGCTCCAGGCTTCGGCTGCGAGCGCCTTCTGCTCGGCTTCCAGGTCGACGAAGCGGGCACCCTTGATCCGGCTGGCAACGCCACGGAAGCTGACGTCGACGACCTCATCGGACAGGCCGACGGCTTCGAACAGCTGCGCACCGCGATATGAGGTGATGGTGGAAATACCCATCTTCGAGATGATTTTCAGCAGACCCTTGGAGATGCCCTTGCGGTAATGCTTGAACACCTCGTAGAGGTCGCCCAGCACTTCGCCGGTGCGAATCAGGTCGCCGAGTACTTCGAAGGCCAGGAACGGGTAGACCGCGGTCGCGCCGAAGCCGATCAACACGGCGAAATGGTGCGGGTCGCGAGCCGTGGCGGTTTCCACCAGGATGTTGCAGTCGCAGCGCAGGCCGGTTTCGATCAGACGGTGATGCACCGCACCGACGGCCAGCGACGCATGCACCGGCAGCTTGCCTGGCTGAATGGCACGGTCACTGAGAATCAGCATGACCTTGCCGCTGCGCACGGCTTCTTCGGCCTGGTCGGCGATGTTGCGGACCGCCGCCTCCAGGCCGAGGGATTCGTCGTAGTTCAGATCGATCAGCTGGCGTTCGAAACCGGGGCGATCGAGTTCCATGATGGTCCGCCACTTCGCCGGCGAAATGACCGGCGTCGTGAGGATCGCGCGGTTGGCGTGATCGGCGGTTTCCTCGAAGACGTTGCGCTCGGCACCCAGGCAGGTTTCCAGCGACATGACGATGGATTCGCGCAGCGGGTCGATCGGCGGGTTGGTGACCTGCGCGAATTGCTGGCGGAAATAATCGAACGGCGAGCGCACGCGACGCGACAGCACGGCCATGGGCGTGTCGTCGCCCATGGAACCCACTGCTTCCTGCCCCTGCTCGGCAAGCGGGCGCAGCACCTGGTCACGCTCCTCGAAGGTGACCTGGAACATCTTCATGTATTGCTTGAGCTGTTCCGGATCGTAGAACGCCGAGCCATGGTCATTATCGTCGAGGGTCGACTGGATGCGCAGGGCATTCTGACGCAGCCACTTCTTGTAGGGGTGCTGCGACTTCAGGCGATTGTCGATGTCGTCGGTATGCAGAACCTGCCCGGTCTCGGTATCGACCGCCAGGATCTGACCCGGCCCGACCCGGCCCTTGGCAATGACATCTTCAGGCTTGTAGTCCCATACGCCGACTTCGGACGCCAGGGTGATGTAACCGTTGGTGGTGGTCACCCAGCGTGCCGGACGCAGCCCGTTGCGATCGAGCAGGCAGATCGCGTGGCGGCCATCGGTCAGCACCACGCCGGCCGGGCCATCCCAGGGTTCCATGTGCATGGAGTTGAATTCGTAAAACGCACGAAGGTCGGGATCCATCGTCTCGACGTTCTGCCAGGCCGGCGGAATGATCATGCGCAGACCGCGGAACAAATCCATTCCGCCGGTGACCAACAGCTCCAACATGTTATCCATGCTCGAGGAGTCGGAGCCGGTGCGGTTGACCAGCGGATCGAGGCTTTCCAGGTCGGGCAGCAGTTCATTGGCAAACTTCAGCCGACGCGCCTGTGCCCAGTTGCGGTTACCGGTGATGGTATTGATTTCGCCGTTGTGTGCCAGGAAGCGGAACGGCTGGGCCAACGGCCATTGCGGCATGGTGTTGGTGGAGAAGCGCTGGTGAAATACGCAGATTGCGGTCGCCAGGCGCTCATCGCCGAGGTCCGGGTAGAACTGTGCCAGGTCGGCGGGCATCATCAGGCCTTTGTAGATGATGTCCTTGTCGGAAAAGCTGCAGACGTAGAATTCCTTGTCTTCAGCCAGCGCAACTTCGGCGCGGCGACGTGCAAAGAACAGCTTGATGCCGAAGTCACGTTCGGACAGACCTTCGGCCGAGACGAACACCTGCTCGATCCGCGGCAGACGCTCCAGGGCCAGGCGGCCCAGCACGGTGGTGTCGATCGGCACCTCGCGCCAGCCGACCAGCGTCAGTCCCTGGGCTGCGATCTGTTCGTTGAGCTGGGCCCGGGCCGCGTCCGCCTTGGTGGCGTCCTGGCTGAGAAAGATCATGCCGACCGCGTATAGCGCAGGGAGGTCGGCATCGAAATGCTGCCTGGCCATGGCGCGCAGGAACGCATCGGGCTTCTGCATCAGCAGACCACAGCCATCGCCGGTCTTGCCGTCGGCGTTGATGCCACCGCGGTGCGTCATGCAGGTGAGGGATTGAATCGCGGTCTGAAGCAGGTGATGGCTTGCCTCGCCCTGCATGTGGGCGATCAGACCGAAGCCGCAGTTATCCTTGAACTCTTCAGGACGAAACAGACCTGCTCTCATAGGCACTCCACCAGCTAAATGCGTTGTAAATCAACCCCTTATTGACGGCGCACAAAAAGGCCCCGTCATACGCGTGGGCAAAAGGGGGAGCAGTTTACAAAGCCCGGTAGAACGACACAATTTAATTTTTGCAAGCCCCAAAATGGTGCGATGCGCACTATTTTGGGGCGAATTTAGCGAGCCTGCGCGATTTCTTGCTGAACACTGGCAAAGCTCCGCGGCCAAGGCTTACCGCTCCTCAACGCCGCAGGCAGTTTCTTTATGGCATCCAGCGCAGCGTCGCGACTGGCGAAGCTGCCGTAGGTGACGACATACAGCGGCTTGCCCTCGTGACGCTTGACGAAATACCGGAAGCCTTCGCCGTGCTGCTTGATCAGCGCCTCGGCGTTGCTCTGGGTACGGGTACCCAATACCTGCACCAGGTAGTGGTTTTTCGGCTGCGTAGCGTACCAATTCGTCGGCGTAGCGGCCTCAGGCTTGGCAACCGCTTCTTTCACCGGCTCACGGGGCGCTGCTGCCTTGGGCGCTGGCGCAACAGCCGGCGCTTGAGCGGGCGCAGGAGACGGGGCAACCGGCTCGCTAGCGACCGGCGGGCTATCGTTCGCGGGCTCGACCAGGACCGGCTCTCGCTCAGGCTCCAGCATCGAAGGCTCATCCGGTTCAGCGCCCCCTGCAGCGGCGAGCGGCTCACGAATGATCGGCTGTTCGAGCGGCGCGGCATCGCCGCCAGCTACTTCAGCCTCGGACGGCGCTGCCTGTGAACCAGCCGTGCCCGCTGTATCGAGCGGCAGGCTCGTGGTGACGGGCGCCCTGACCGGCTGCTCATCCGAATCCCGCATAAGCAACGCGATAACCACGACGCACACGACCGCGGCCAGCGCCAGCAGATGTTTCATCGGCAGCGGAAAAGCCCAGCCGCCCGACTTGCGCTGGCCTTTGGACTGCTGCATGGCCGCGAGGAGCTCATCACGGGCAACCTGGTTTATCGCACCGGGCCAGCCGCCGGACTCGGCATGAATCCGAGCGACCTGCTCGTCGCTGAAACAATCCAGTCCGCCACCAGCTCCTTCGAGGCGCAACGCCAGGTATTCGCGGGTCTCATCTTCTTCGTACGGCTGCAGCGCAATTACATGAAAGCGCTCCTCGCCCTCGACCAGCGCCTCCAGACGAGCCACCAATGCATGCTCACCGAACAGGAACACGTGGGGTCGCCCTTCCGGGTTTCCTTGCGCCAGCCGCAACAGGGTCTCGACCGCCGCGCCGGTGAGACGCTCAGCGTCATCGACCAGCAGATAGACTTCCTGTCCGGTCAAGGCCAGTTGGATGATCTGTGCGAGGATCGAATCCACATCGGCGCGCGGGCAGCCGAGCGCCTGCGCGATCTGCTGCAACACGGCGCTCGAATCGATGGTGTCCTGCGGCGAGATGACCACACTCTGCACGGCCTGCTTGTTGCTGCTGGCGACGAGCGCTTGGCGCACGAGGGTCTTGCCACTGCCCTCAGGTCCCGTCACCACCAGCAGCAGCTGGCTGTAGCGAGCCAGATGATGCAACTGCCCCAACACAGGCTTGCGCTGAGCCGGGAAGAACTTGAAGCCAGGCACTCGGGCAGCAAAAGGATCATGACTGAACCCGTAATGGTTCAGGTACGAATCGTCGGCGGACAAACTGGTCATGGAAATCTCTTAAGTCCTCGGCGCTTGCGTAAGCGAGTCGTAATTGGCGTTCAACGTGGATTCGAGAACCTCACGCGGGAAATCACTGGTGACCACAGCCTCACCCAGGTGTTTGAGCAGCACCAACCGTAAACGCCCGTCCAGAACCTTCTTGTCGACAGCCATATGCTCGAGGAAGTCCTCGGCACGCATATTGGCCGGCGGCACCACTGGCAGACCCGCTCGCGCCAACAATCGTACCGAGCGGTCTCGCTCAGCGGTCGAAATCCAGCCTAGCTGCCGGGACATTTCCAGCGCCATGACCGTGCCGGCCGAGACCGCCTCGCCATGCAGCCAGACGCCATAGCCTTGATGGGTTTCAATGGCGTGACCAAAGGTATGCCCGAGATTGAGCGTGGCTCGAATGCCCGACTCTCGCTCATCGGCACCCACTACCCGCGCTTTGGCTGCGCAGGAGCGCCGAATGGCCTCGGTCAATGCATGCGGGTCCAGCGCTCGGAGCTTGTCGACATTGTCTTCGAGCCAACCGAGAAACGGTTCGTCGCAGATCAGGCCGTACTTGATGACTTCAGCCAGGCCGGCGGACAGCTCACGCGCAGGCAATGTCGCCAGCGTGGCCGTATCGATCAATACCGCCTGCGGCTGATAGAACGCGCCGATCATATTCTTGCCCAGCGGGTGGTTGATGCCCGTTTTTCCGCCAACGGACGAATCCACCTGGGACAGCAAGGTCGTCGGCACCTGGATGAAACTCACCCCGCGCTGGTAGCTCGCCGCGGCAAAACCGGCCATGTCACCGATGACACCGCCGCCGAGGGCGATAACCGTCGTATTGCGGTCGTGCCGAGCGGTGAGCAATGCGTCGAATATCGACTGCAAGGTTTCCCAGTTCTTGTGCGCCTCGCCGTCGGGTAGCACGACGGGCGTGACGCTGTAGCCTGCCAGGCTCCGCGTCAAGCGTTCCAGGTAAAGCGGTGCAACGGTGTCGTTGGTGACGATCGCGACTTGCTTGCCGCGGATGTGGCGAGATAACAGCTCGGCCTGATCGATGAGCTGCGCGCCAATGAAGATCGGGTAGCTACGCTCGCCGAGGTCGACTTGTAGAGTCTGCATAGAGGCCCCGCGGTTAAAAGGGACCTAGGATAACGCAGATTGACCCTGGCTTTCACGAGGCGCGAGCGACTGAAGCTGTTCGAGAATCTGCGCAACAACCAGGCGCGGTGGGCGCTCATCGGTCTGAATGATCAGGTCGGCAACCTCCCGGTATAACGGATCCCTGACAGCCATAAGCCCGGTGAGGATTTCTCGAGGATTGGCGGTCTGCAGCAGCGGGCGGTTACGGTCCCGCGAGGTTCGGTCGAGTTGTTGCTCGACCGACGTGCATAGATAGATGACCCGGCCTCCTGCCCGCAGCATTTGCCGATTTTCCGGCCGCAACACGGCCCCACCCCCGGTCGCCAGAACGACACCGCTCATCTGGCATAGCTCCTTGATGGCGACATGCTCCCGCTCTCGAAAGCCCTGCTCTCCCTCGACGTCGAAAATCAGCGGGATGCTGGCCCCCGTGCGCTGCTCGATTTCCCTGTCGGAATCTCGAAAGGGCAGGCGAAGCTCCTTGGCGAGCAGGCGTCCGATGGTGCTCTTACCGGCCCCCATCGGACCCACGAGAATGATATTGGGCATCACGGCTTAACGACTGGCTTGGATCGCCTGATTATTCATGATCCGCGGAGTGATGAATACCAACAGTTCGGACTTTCTGTCTTGCACCAGGTCGCGACGGAACACCCGTCCCACGAACGGCAGATCGCCCAGGAACGGAACCTTGTCGACCGACTTGCTCTGCGTGTTGGAGAACACCCCACCGATGACGATGGTCTCACCGTCGGTCACCAGAACCTTGGCGTTAACTTCGTTCTTGCGAATCGATGGAACGCCGCCGGTACTGGCTGCCTGAGAGAAGTCCGGCTCGTCCTTGGTCACCTTGACCTCCATGATGATCCGGTTATCCGGCGTGATCTGCGGGGTAACCTCCAAGGATAGTGCAGCTTCCTTGAATGACGTGCTGGTTGCACCGCTGGAGCTCGCCTCTTGATACGGAACCTCGGCGCCCTTGAGGATCTTCGCCGTTTCCTTGTCAGCGGTAACCACCTTGGGCTGGGAAACGACCTCGCCATTACCGGTCTTTTCCATGGCCGAAAGTTGCAAGTCAAGAATGGCATTGTTCGTGACAAAGCCAACACCAATGCCGGAGGTCGCACCGATCGCCCCCAAGTCAACGAACGGCGAGTTGAGTGGCGTTTCACGTGTACCGGGGAAACGACCGACCTGCCCCTCGTCGCCATCCTCTACACCCAGATTGCCGTCCTTACCCCAAGCGTTCCACTTGTCCCCCGCCCAGAGATTGCCGCCCCAGCGAACGCCCAGGCTCTTGTCATAGTCGACGTTCGCTTCGACGATCCGTGCCTCGATCATGACCTGACGTACCGGGATATCCAGTTGCGCGACGATCCGGCGGAGCTCGTCGAGGCGCTCCTGGGTCTGATAGGCAATGATGTTGTTGGTACGGTCATCGACCGCGATCGAGCCGCGATCGTTGCTTTCGCCGCCCTTGTCGGTTACCGACTGGAACAACCGGGCAATATCGGCAGCCTTGGCGTAGTTGACCTGCACGACTTCCCGGCGCAAGGGTGCCAGCTCGGCAATCTGACGCTGTGACTCGAGCTCCTGCCGCTCACGCGCGGCGATTTCGTCGGCCGGAGCGACCAGCAGAACGTTGCCCACCTGGCGCTTGTCGAGACCCTTGGTTTTGAGCACCAATTCCAGCGCCTGGTCCCAGGGTACATTCTGCAGGCGCAGCGTGATGTTGCCCTGCACGGTATCACTGGCAACCAAGTTGAGGTCGGTAAAGTCAGCGATCAGCTGCAATACGGAGCGGACATCGATGTCCTGGAAATTCAGCGACAGCTTTTCCCCCGAATAGGTGAAATGCTCGGCCTTACGCTTCTCGGCATCCGCCTCGCTGAGCGGCTTGATGCTGATGGTCAGCTTGTCATCGGTCTGGTACGCCAGGTAGTCGTAGCGTCCAGTGGGCTCGATCAGGATGCTTGCACCATCGGCCTTGCTGCTCGAGTCGACGAACTTGACCGGCGTAGCGAAGTCCTGGACATCCAATCGAACACGCAGGGACTCCGGCAGCTGGGTCTTGGCGAAGGTCACGCGGATCTTTCCGCCTTGCTCTTCGATGTTCGGGCTGATCGAAGCATCGGAGAGAGAAATCACGACATTGCCGGCACCGTCTTCGCCGCGCCGGAAATCGACGTTGGTAATTGCCTTGCCCACCGCTACTGGGGCAACCGGCGCGGCTCGCTGCACGGGAACCAACGGCGCAGCAGCGGCGGCGACAGGAGCGGCACCGCTGCTTTCGCCAAGGACGACAAACAGATTATTGCCATCGACGCGCGTGGAGTACGGCACCAGAGAAGTCAGATTCACGATCAGCCGGGTACGCCCCTGTGCCTCGACCACCGTTACGCTTCGTGCATTACCCACACCGAGCTCACGGCTCTTCGAAGCCAGCTTGCTGGACACCCCGGGCAGGTCGAGCGCGATGCGCGCCGGCTGATCGAGCGTATAACCGCGCGGCTCCGATACCGGCTCGTCGAACGCCAGTTTCAGCTCGACTCGATCACCGGGCAGCGACGCGACATCGAGTGAATTCAGGTTTGCCGCCAACAGGGCGGGCGAAATGAACGCCGCCAGCATGGAGAGGCCGAGACGAGAGAGAGTGCTATTCATAAAAGGCTTCCGTTGTGCAGACCGGTATAGGTTTTCCATTTTTGCCATGACTCAGGACCGCTCTTTCAAGGTCAGGCTGCGCGGGCGCTCAAGCCACCCACCCTCTCCGTCCGGAACGATTTCAAGCACATCCACCTCAGCCTCGCCGATGTCAACGATGCGACCGTGATTGCGCCCCAGATAGTCACCGATCTTGACTCGGTGAACCCCGTCGCCGCCTTTGATCAAAGCGTACTTGCCCGACTCGTTGGTCAGCGTGCCAACCATGACGAAGTTTTCGATATTGAATTGCTCGAGGAACTGCTTGACGCGCGTCTCGTCAGGCCGGACATCCTTCGACCCCTTCTGCCGCTGGGCCAGGTCGAGCTTGACAGGCGGCTGGAACGGATGGCGCAGCGACGAAGCACTGTAAGTGAACGCCTCATAGGGCAAGAACGAAGGCAGTGGCTCGATCGAGCCCTTGGGCCTGGCCCGCACCTCGGCCATATATGCCCGCAGATCGTCGAAGTCGCCACCGCCATCACACCCGACGAGCAGCGCGAACCCAAGGCCTAGCGCAACAAGTTTGGCTCCATTCATTTCTGCAGCCCCTTGTCGTTATAGCGATAGGTCTTGGCCAGAATGCTCATACGCAGCTTGGAAGACGACCCGGTGCTTTCCGGCTTTATTTCGAAATCATGCAAGGTGACGATTCGAGGCAGGCTTGATACACCGCTTACGAAGGTCGCCAGATCGTGATAGCCACCGACTACTTTGATCTGAATAGGCAACTCGATATAGAACTGCTGGGTAACTTCGGGCTGCAGCTTGATCTCTTCGAACTCGAGCCCGCTTCCCAAACCGGTCCGGGTGATGTCTTCAAGCAAACCGGGCACCTCGGTATCGCTGGGCAGCTGACGCAGCAGCGCACCGAACGAGGCCTCCATTTCGACCATCTGCTCCTTATAGGCCTCCAGATTGGCCGCCTGGAATGCCTTCGAGGAAAACTGCTGCTTCAGGGTTTCTTCCTGCGCCTTCTGCTGGTCCAGGCTGTCCTGCAAATCGCTGAGGTAGAAGTAGTAACCCCCTCCCAGCATAAGCACCATCAGCAACAGCGCAGCGATCACTTTCACGACAACCGGCCATGAGCCCAGGTTGTTCATGTCCAGGTCGCTCAGGTCGACACTGCGTAGACTCTCCAGGGAGTTCGCCAGACTCATGGCTTACCTCCTTCGGTCACGCTGCCCGGCTGCGTTTGCTGCACCGTCAGCTGGAACACGTTTTCCTGATCGACCGCTCCCGCTGTCACAGCCTTCACCTCGTTCAGGTTGGGCGCTTCCAGCCATTCAGAACCATCCAAGTTGCGCATCAGGTTAGAGACCCGGTTGTTGGATTCAGCTGCACCCACGATGGCGATGCTCTTGCCAGTCATTTTCAGCCCGGTGAAATACACGCCATCCGGCAGCGTACGAACCAGTTGATCGAAGACCCTCGCGATGATCGGCCGGTTACCCTGCAGGTCCTGGATGATCTTCATCCGCTCGAGCAACTGCTGGCGGCGCTCGCGCAGCTCCTTGATCTCGACGATGCGGGCATCCAGCACCGCGATCTCTTTGCGGATGAACTCGTTCCGCGCGTTCTGCTGTTCGATGGCGCGGGTGAAGTACTGGTCGGCAAGAAACAACAGGCCCACTGCGACGACGGCCACGCCCGCGAGCGAGACCAGAAAGCGCTGCTTACGCTCCTCCCGGAGCTGTTCGCGCCAAGGTAAAAGGTTGATCCGGGCCATCAGTCGAAACTCCTCAAGGCCAATCCGCAGGCGATCATCAGGGACGGCGCGTCGCTGGCGAGCGCGCCAGCGTTGACCTTGCTACTCAAGGCCATATCGGCAAACGGGTTGGCAACTAAAGTCTGGGTTCCGATTTTCTGCTGAATCAAACGGTCCAGCCCCGGAATCGAAGCGGTCCCTCCGGCGAGCAGGATGTAATCCACGTCGTGGAACTGGCCAGCCGCGAAGAAGAACTGTAAGGAGCGCGACACCTGCTGCACCACCGCCTCTTTGAACGGTTGCAACACTTCGCTGTCGTAGTCATCCGGGAGCCCTCCCTGCTTTTTAGCCAGGCCAGCCTCCTCCATCGACAGCCCGTAGCGCCGCTGGATTTCCTCGGTGAGCTGACGCCCTCCGAACAGTTGTTCACGGGTATAGATGGTGCGGCCGTTGTGGAGCACGCTCAGGGTCGTCATCGTTGCGCCGATGTCGACGAGCGCAACGGTCAGCTCATCGTGACCGGCACCCAACTGAGGCGCCAACAAGCCATATGAGCGCTCCAACGCATAGGCTTCGACGTCGACGATCTTGGCGGTCAACCCGGCCAAGGCAAGCGCCGCCTCGCGAATCTCGACATTCTCTTTGCGGCAGGCGGCCAACAGCACCTCCACGCGTCCAGGAGCACGCGCGGCGGGGCCCTGCACCTCGAAATCGATGGCGACCTCTTCGAGCGGGTACGGGATGTATTGATCGGCCTCGATTTTCAGCTGGTTTTCCAGCTCGTCGTCACTCAAGCCACCGTCCATCTCGATGCTTTTGGTGATGACCGCAGAACCGGACACCGCCACCGCGGCGGATTTGACGCTGGTTTTCGCCTTCCCCAGCAGACGGGACAGCGCCTGCCCCACGCCCTCCAGCTCGGCAATGTTCTTTTCCACCACAGCGTTCGCCGGCAACGGCTCGACGGCATAGGACTCAACCCGGTATCGAGAGCCTGATCGACTTAATTCGAGTAGCTTGACGGAGGTCGAACTGATGTCGATCCCAAGCAGCGTGTTCGCTTTCTTAGTGAAGAGCCCTAGCACGGCCGATTTCCTTCTTTATCCGCTACTTACGGATTAATTATGTTTGTCCGCATTAGATAACAGGCTTGACAGAAGCGCAAATGGCTCCCTGGTAAAAAAACCGCTTATAATGTGAACGGTTTTTCCTTTCAGCATCGTTTGCGGCTTACACCTCATTCCTCACCCTGGATTCAACGACCCCTGATGCGTTTTCTGAAGTTTTTTCTATGGTCATGCCTGACTATTTTCTGCGGACTATTACTCAGTCTCAGTGGCGCGTTTCTCTATCTAAGCCCGAACCTGCCGTCGGTCGACTCGCTACGCAGCATACAGCTCCAGATTCCGCTGCGTGTCTATAGCGATGACGACAAGCTGATCGCCGAATATGGAGAGATGCGCCGCTCCCCGATCGGCTTCGAGCAAATACCCAACGACTTCATCGCAGCCCTGTTATCGGCCGAAGACGATAACTTCGCCAATCATTATGGCGTCGATGTTTCCAGCCTGATGCGCGCTGCCACGCAATTATTGAAGACCGGGCATATTCAGACCGGCGGCAGCACCATCACCATGCAGGTCGCGAAGAACTACTTCCTCACCAGCGAACGGAGCTTCTCTCGCAAGATCAACGAGATTCTCCTAGCCCTTCAGATCGAACGAGAACTGAGCAAGGACGAAATCCTCGAGCTGTACGTGAACAAGATCTACCTAGGCAACCGGGCCTACGGCATCGAGGCGGCCGCGCAGGTCTATTACGGAAAGCCTATCGGAGAGCTGAGCCTGGCACAGATGGCCATGATCGCGGGCCTGCCCAAGGCACCCTCGGCGTACAACCCACTGGCGAATCCGGTACGCGCCAAGGAGCGCCGCAACTGGATCCTGGGGCGTATGTATCGGCTCGGAAAAATCGACGAGACCCAGTACCAGAATGCACTGGCCGAAGAAGTCGACGCTTCGTATCACGGCGCCTCTCCTGAGCTCGACGCGCCCTATATCGCGGAGATGGCACGGGCCGAGATGGTCGGGCGCTTCGGTAGCGCGGCGTATACAGACGGGTTCCGCGTCTACACCACCATCAGCAGCGAACGCCAGATGGCCGCCAACCAGGCACTGCGTGACGGATTGATCGAGTACGACCAGCGCCATGGTTACCGAGGCCCGGAGGCCCATCTGCCGGGCACCGATCCTGCCGCCTGGGTGAAGGCGCTTGGCAACTATCGCAGTCAATCCGGTCTTCTGCCGGCCGTCGTCAGCTCCGTCTCCAAGGATTCGATCAATGTGCTGTTGCGTGACGGCAGTGAGCATGCCATCGGCTGGGAAAGCATGAAGTGGGCCCGCCCGTTCATCAACACCAACAGCCTGGGCCCGCAGCCCAAATCGCCATCCGAGGTGGTCAAGCCCGGCGATGTCATTCGTGTTCAGCTCGTTGAAGAGCAGGCAGTGTTCAGCCAGGTACCCGCAGCGCAGGGCGCCCTGGTGTCTCTCGACCCGCAGGACGGCTCGATCGAAGCACTGACCGGCGGTTTCTCCTTCGGCCAGAGCAATTACAACCGCGCCATCCAGGCCAAGCGCCAGCCTGGTTCAAGCTTCAAGCCCTTCGTTTATAGCGCCGCGCTGGATGCGGGATTCACCCCGGCAACGCTGGTCAACGACTCGCCCATCGTCTTCGTCGAAGAAGGCCTGGACCGGGTATGGCGCCCGAAGAACGACAACAACACCTTCCTGGGCCCCATCCGCCTGCGCGAGGCACTGTACAAGTCACGCAACCTGGTCTCGATCCGCCTGCTGCGAACGCTTGGCATCCCTTATACGATCGATTACATCAAGCGCTTCGGCTTCAAGCCCGAGGATCTTCCGGCGAATCTGTCGCTGGCACTCGGCACGGCAACCCTGACGCCAATGGAAATCGCCACCGGCTGGACCGCCTTTGCCAACGGCGGCTACAAGATCGAGCCGTACCTGATTACGCGGGTCGAAGACCGGGACGAGAAAGTCATATTCGAGGCCAATCCGGCGCGCGTCCCGGACAACCACACCGTGGATCTCGCCGAAACCGACACCGGGACAACCACCTTTGCTCAGGCCGACACCTTGCTGCCGGGCTCAGAGCCCGACAGCCAAGCACCCGTCCATGCCGAGCAGATCATCGATGAGCGCACCGCCTACATCATGACCAGCATGTTGCAAGACGTCATCAAGCGCGGTACCGGGAGGCGGGCGCTGGCGCTGGGGCGTGGCGACCTTGCCGGGAAGACCGGCACGACCAACGAATCCAAGGACAGCTGGTTTTCCGGCTACAACGCCGATATCGTGACCACCGTCTGGACCGGCTTCGATCAGCCGCAAAGCCTCGGTCGCCGGGAATACGGCGGAACCGTCGCATTGCCGATATGGATGAAATACATGGGCGCGGTCCTGGACGGAAAGCCCGAGCATGCCCCCGCCGAACCGGACGGCATCCTGACGCTGCGTATTGATCCCAAGAGTGGTCGCGCGGCGGCACCGGGCACGCCGGACGCCTACTTCGAAGTCTTTCGCAGCGAGGATTCGCCCCCCAACATGGGCGACGACATGCTGCCTGGCTCGACCCTTCCCGACACCCCGCTACCGGCGTCCGAGGCCGCCCCGATCGACCTGTTCTAGCTGGTCAGGCAGGCCGCTCGCGCGGAGCGCCGGCTGGCCAGCCGTCAGCCTCCCCAAATCGAAAGCCAAACGAAAAACCCCGGCATCGGC
The DNA here is from genome assembly GCF_019090095.1 of Stutzerimonas stutzeri. NCBI lineage: Bacteria > Pseudomonadati > Pseudomonadota > Gammaproteobacteria > Pseudomonadales > Pseudomonadaceae > Stutzerimonas > Stutzerimonas stutzeri. The sequence continues at coordinate 102,827 of NZ_JAGQFP010000003.1, forward strand.
CGGGGTTTTTCGTGGTGTCGTGAAGCCGACTACAAGTCAGGCACGAGCGAGCAATCAGCCACCGAACACATCGTTGACCGACTTGAGCGGGTAGTTCGACGGGTATGGCAGGGTCGCCACGCCGCTTTCGATCGCCGCCTTGGCGACCGCGTCGGACACCAGCGTGATCAAACGAGGATCCATCGGCTTCGGAATGATGTACTCACGCCCGAACTGCAGATGATCGATGCCATAGGCCGCAGCGACCTCAGCCGGAACCGGCAGCTTGGCCAGATCACGCAGGGCCAGCGCAGCCGCGATTTTCATTTCCTCATTGATCCGCGTGGCCCGCACATCCAGCGCGCCACGGAAAATGAACGGGAAGCCCAGCACGTTGTTGACCTGATTCGGATAGTCCGAACGGCCGGTCGCCATGATCACGTCGGAGCGGGTCGCATGCGCAAGCTCCGGACTGATTTCAGGATCAGGGTTCGAGCAGGCGAAGACCACCGGGTTTGCCGCCATACGCTTGAGACCTTCGGCACTCAGCAGATTGGCACCGGACAGTCCGACAAACACATCAGCGCCGTCGAGCGCATCATCCAGCGTACGACGGTCGGTCTCGTGCGCGAACACGGCCTTGTATTGATTCAGATCGTCACGCCCGGCGTGGATGACGCCCTTGCGGTCGATCATGAAGATATTCTCGATCTTCGCCCCCATGCTGACCAACAACTTCATGCATGAGGTCGCGGCAGCACCGGCGCCCAGGCAGACGATCTTTGCCTGCTCCAGCGTCTTGCCGGCGATTTCCAGCGCATTGAGCATCCCGGCCGCGGTGACGATGGCAGTGCCATGCTGGTCATCGTGAAAAACCGGGATATCGCACTGCTCGATCAACGCCCGCTCGATGTCGAAACACTCAGGCGCCTTGATGTCTTCCAGATTGATGCCGCCGAAGGTGATGGAGATCCGCTTGACCGTGTCGATGAACGCCTGAGGGCTCTCGGCATCGACCTCGATGTCGAACACGTCTACACCGGCGAAGCGCTTGAACAACACACCCTTGCCTTCCATGACCGGCTTGGATGCCAGCGGCCCCAGATCGCCCAGGCCCAGGATGGCTGTGCCATCGGAGATCACTGCGACCAGATTGCCTTTACCGGTGTATCGGTAGGCCAGCTCCGGGTCACGGGCGATCTCTCGCACCGGCTCCGCTACGCCAGGGCTGTACGCCAGTGAAAGATCGCGAGCGGTAGAAGTGGGCTTGGTCAGCTCGACACTAAGCTTTCCCGGACGTGGCTGGGAATGGTAGTCGAGAGCGGCAGTTTTCAGGTCAGTCATTGGGCATTCCGCTTACTTTACTGGGACAGACAGGGGGTCGAGCATACGCCAAGACCAATCGTCGTCACAAGCGAGCGGGAAAGCTGACTGTCAAGTGCTGTCTTTACGACTTTCATCGCACGTAGCGGCACGCAGGCCTTTTGCCTACGGCCTTCGCGAAGGTTTCGATCACGGCTGCACGATCAGCATCGACGGGGCGGTCAACTTCAGCAACCAGCGCGCCTGCCGCGACAAATCCGCCCGCCCCTTGCGGTCGATCACCCACCCCCGGGCCTCGACCGCCCTGCCCGGCAGGTTGTCCAAAGCGCTGGCGAAGGCGCTGGCGGACGCATGGGGAATATGCAGCACCACCGAGTCGGCCAACTCCAGCCAGATACCGCCACGATTGACCTGCACCCGCTCGACTTGTCCGCGGATCAGGGCGAAGCCACCGTGGCGCAACTCACCAGCCGGGATGACCGGCGACCGGCGCCACAGCGCCCGGTTCGCCGCCCGCGCTTGCTGCTCCGCCGCGAAATGGCAATCGGCGAGATCGGTATTGGGGGCGATGGCGACGAAAAAACCCAACCCTTCTGCAAGCAGGCGCGCCTCGAAGTTGTCGCCCTGCTCGTCATACACATGAGCCAGCAGCCGTCCGTAATGATCCTTCGCCTGCTGACCGGTGCGCAGCCTCACGTACCCACCGTTGGCGCTCACCAACGCTTGCAAGCGGCGCTTGGCCGCTTCCGCGAAAGGCTCGGCGCCGATACCCTTGCGCCCCATTTCCGGCGCATTCAGGCCGATCAGGCGGACACTCCGCCCATCGACCAGACGCAACGTATCGCCGTCGACCACCCTGGCGACCTGAGCCCTCGCAAGCGACCCGCTGGCAGGACAGAGCGCCTGAGCCTGAAAAGTGAGGAATATAGAAACGAAAAAGGCGCCCACCAGGGACGCCTTTTTCATCTGCACGGAAAATCTCATCGGATTCCCGCCGGGACAGCCGCTTACTTGGCGCCAAACACACCGAAGCGCTGCTTGAAGCGATCGATACGACCGCCGGTATCCAGCACCTTCTGCTTGCCGGTATAGAACGGGTGGCACTCAGAGCAAACGTCAATGCTCAGGTTCTTGCCCAGCGTGGAGCGCGTCTTGATAACGTTGCCGCAGCTGCACGTGGCTTCGATTTCAACGTAGTTAGGATGGATATCGGCTTTCATGGGAACGATCCTCTAGGACGTGTGCCGCCACCCGACCCTATGTCGAGTACCGCACGGAAGGGCGCGAATGATACCAGAGCAGGTCGGCGATGCAAGGGCGCCCGATCACCGGCAGGGCGACGCGGTCTGCATACGCCCGAGCCTTGCACACTACGGCCAGCCTGCTGCGCGTCGGATCGTTTAAGATCAGCGCTCCTCGCCAAGGACTCTCGTGTGCCCCAACCCATACTTCGCGTTGCGCTGCCCTCGCCTTTGCGCAAGCTCTTCGACTATTTGCCGCCCGTCGGCGCTCCTAGTGCTGCACTGCAGCCAGGCATACGCCTGCGGGTGCCGTTCGGCCGTCGCGACGTTATCGGCATCCTGATCGAAGTTACCAGCCATAGCGAGGTGCCGGAGGCAAAACTCAAACCCGCCTTGGCCTTGCTCGACGCTCGCCCGCCGCTGCCGCCGGCGTTGTTCAAGCTGTGCCTGTGGACCGCGAACTATTATCAACACAGCCTCGGCGACACGCTCAGCTGGGCGCTACCGGTCCTGTTGCGCCAGGGCGAACCCGCCGAAGCGAGGCAGGAGCGCTTCTGGCATGTCGCCAAGAATGCCCGCCCCGAAGACCCGCGGCTCAGCCGTGCGCCGCGCCAACGCGAGGCGTTGAAGACCATCGCCCAACATCCGCATGGCGTCGCTCATTCACTGCTCACACAGTTGCAGTTGAGCAAGGACAGCCTCGACCTGCTGCTGCAGAAGGGCCTGGTATACATCGAGACCCACCGCTGCCACCAGGCTCGACGCCATCAGGGCAGCTGGCTGTTGCAACCAGAGCTACCGCTCAATCAACAGCAGCGGGCGGCCTTCGAAGCCATACGCGCAGGCCTGGGCGGCTACCAGACCTATCTACTGGCCGGCGTTACCGGAAGCGGCAAGACCGAGGTCTACCTGCAACTCATCCATCAGGTCCTCGAAGCCGGAAAGCAGGCGCTGGTGCTGATTCCGGAGATCAATCTCGGTCCGCAAACGCTGGCGCGCTTCGAACAGCGCTTCAACGCCCGCATCGCCCTACTGCACTCCAACGTCAACGATCGCGATCGGCTGGACGCCTGGCTGGCCGCGCGAGACGGCGAGGCGGACATCATCATCGGCACCCGTTCGGCGCTCTTCACCCCAATGAAGAATCCGGGGCTGATCATTCTCGATGAGGAGCACGACGCGTCCTATAAACAGCAGGAAGGCCTGCGCTATCACGCCCGCGATTTGGCCGTGGTCCGGGCGCGGCAGGAGAAGCTGCCGATCCTGCTCGGGTCAGCGACGCCGTCTCTGGAAAGCCTGCACAATGCCCACAGCGGTCGCTACGCGCTGCTGAAACTGACCCAGCGAGCCGGCGGCGCACAAGCCCCACGCTTTCTGCGCCTGGATGTCAAAAGCCGTCCGCTGGACGCCGGGATCTCCGGTCCGTTGCAGCAGGCCATGGCGCAGACGCTCGCCGCCGGACAACAGGTGCTGGTGTTCCTGAATCGCCGCGGTTTCGCCCCGTCACTGCTCTGTCATGACTGCGGCTGGCTCAGCCAGTGCCCGCGCTGCGATGCCCGGATGACGCTGCATCAGCGGCACAACGAGTTGCGCTGCCACCATTGCGGCCATGTCGCGCGACCGCCCCGCAGCTGCCCAGAATGCCAAAAGCTCGACCTGCGCCCGGTAGGCGCCGGCACCGAGCGTGCCGAAGAGCGCCTCGGCATACTCTTCCCCGACTACCCGGTGCTGCGCATCGATCGCGACAGCACGTCACGCAAGGGCTCGATGGAGCAGTTGCTGGGCACCATCAACCGCGGCGAACCCTGCCTGCTGGTGGGCACGCAAATGCTCGCCAAAGGCCACCACTTCCCACGGGTCACCCTGGTCGCCATCCTGGACGCCGATGGCGGCCTGTTCTCTGCGGACTTTCGCGCCAGTGAACGGATGGCCCAGCTGATCGTGCAAGTGGCCGGTCGCGCGGGGCGGGCCGGAGAATCGGGCAAGGTGATCATCCAGACCCATCTGGCCGACCATCCGCTATTGGTGCAGCTAACCGAGCAAGGCTATTTCGCCTTTGCCGAACAGGCACTGAGCGAGCGTCGAGCCGCCGGATTGCCGCCGTTCAGCCATCTGGCGCTGCTGCGTGCGGAAGCGACGAAACCCGGACAGGCCGAAGACTTCCTCGATCAGGCTTGCGGTCAGGCCGAACAGCTCATGAGCCAGCTCGGACTTGACGGCATCGAACTGCTGGGCCCGGTACCCGCACCGATGGAGCGCCGCGCCGGACGCTTCCGGGCGCAACTGCTGCTGCAGGCCAATGCACGCGCGCCGTTGCATAAGCTGATGAACCTATGGCTGCCGCACGTAGAGGCGCTACCCGGCAGCCGTACGGTGCGCTGGTCGCTGGATATCGATCCGATCGATCTGTTCTGACCCACGAAATCCGGCCCAGCCTGCAACTCGACGCCTTAAGCCTTGAAGGTTCGCCCTCCGGGCACCGATAATGCCCAGTTTTCGACCAAAGCCTTCGGGCCGACCGAGCAAACGATGAAAGACAGCATTCGCCATCTGATCCAGCAAGCCCTGAGCCGCCTCACCGCTGAAGGCGTGCTGCCCGAAGGATTGAGTCCGACCATTCAGGTGGAGAACACACGCGACAAGACCCACGGCGACTTCGCCAGCAACATTGCCATGATGCTGGCCAAGCCCGCAGGGATGAAGCCACGCGATTTGGCACAGAAGCTCATCGAGGCATTGCCGACCGATGCCAGCGTCAGCAAGGTGGAAATCGCCGGCCCGGGCTTTCTCAACTTCTTCCAGAACAGCGCCGCGTTGGCTGGACGCCTCGATGCAGCACTCGCCGACCCACACCTGGGTGTGAGCAAGGCGAGCCCGTCACAGCGCGTCGTGGTCGATCTGTCGTCGCCGAACCTGGCGAAGGAAATGCACGTCGGCCACCTGCGCTCCACCATCATCGGCGACGCCGTGGCGCGGGTACTGGAGTTTCTCGGCGACGAGGTGATCCGGCAGAACCACGTCGGCGACTGGGGCACGCAGTTCGGCATGCTGCTGGCCTATCTCGAGGAAAACCCCGCCGCTGCAGAAAGCGAGCTATCGGACCTTGAGCAGTTCTATCGCGCCGCGAAAAAACGCTTTGACGACTCGCAAACGTTCGCCGACCGCGCCCGCGAGCTGGTGGTGAAGCTGCAAGCGGGCGATGCCGACTGCCTGAGGCTCTGGACGCGCTTCAACGAGATATCCCTCTCGCACTGCCAAAAGGTCTACGACCGCCTCAACGTCAAGCTGTCGCCAGACGATGTAATGGGCGAAAGCGCCTACAACGCCGAGCTGGGCGACATCGTCGCATCGCTCAAGGCCAAGGGGCTGCTTAGCGAAAGCAACGGCGCCCAGTGTGTCTTCCTTGAGGAGTTCAAGAACGCCGAAGGCAATCCGCTTCCAGTGATCGTGCAGAAGGCCGGGGGCGGCTACCTCTACGCCACCACTGACCTGGCTTCCATGCGCTACCGCAGTCAGCAACTGAAGGCCGACCGCGCCCTGTATTTCGTCGATCAGCGCCAGGCCCTGCATTTCCAGATGGCCTTCGAGGTCGCTCGTCGCGCCGGCTTCGTCCACCCGACCATGCAGCTCGAGCACATGGGATTCGGCACCATGAACGGCGCCGATGGCCGTCCGTTCAAGACCCGCGATGGCGGCACCGTTAAACTGGTCGACCTGCTCGATGAGGCCGAACAGCGCGCCTACAGCCTGGTAAAAGGCAAGAATCCGGATCTGGACGAAGCGGAACTGCGGCAGATCGCCCGCGCAGTGGGGATCGGCGCGGTGAAATATGCCGACCTGTCCAAGCACCGCACCAGCGACTACAGCTTCAACTTCGAGCAGATGCTCAGCTTCGAAGGCAACACGGCGCCCTACCTGCTCTATGCCTATACCCGGGTGGCCAGCGTGTTTCGCAAGCTCGGTACCGGCATGGATGGGCTGACCGGCGAAATCCGGCTCGATGCCGAGCAGGAACAGGCGCTGGGCGCCAAGCTTGCACAGTTCGGCGAAGTGCTGAATAGCGTCGGTGACAAAGGCGTCCCGCACCTGCTGTGCAGCTACCTGTACGACCTGGCCGGCCTGTTCTCCAGCTTCTACGAGCATTGCCCGATCCTTACCGCGGAAAATGACGCTGTGAAACAAAGTCGCCTGCGTCTCGCCGCCCTGACCGGCAAGACACTCCAGCAAGGCCTGGAGCTGCTTGGCCTGGAAACGCTGGAGCGGATGTAAGTGGCTGCCAGGAAAAAACCCGCCCCGAAGCGCGGCGCGAGTCGCTACCAAGCACCGGCCAAGAAGCCCGTTCCCGGCTGGATTTGGCTGATCTGCGGACTGGTCATTGGCGGCTTCATCATGTTCCTGATGAACCTGGAGCCGGGCGGCAAGGAGATCAAGCGAGACAAGGAAACCGCCAAGCCGAAGGAGCAACCCAAGCGTCCTGCGGCGAGCAATGGCCAGGCGGTCAAGCCGAAGTACGACTTCTACACCTTGTTGCCAGAATCCGAGGTAATCCTGCCGCCCGAACCGCCCAAGCCGGAAACACCGACGCCAGCGCCCGTCACGCCGGAAGAAGCGGCAAAAATCGACGCCGCACGCGCCGAGGCGGCCTTGAACGGCCAGGTTCCGCCGCCACCGCCTCCAACGGTGGCCAAGGCACCGGTGACGCAGTTCTTCCTGCAGGCCGGTTCGTTCCGACAGAAGAGCGAGGCTGAAAAGGTTCGTGCACAGATCATCCTGCTCGGTCAGGATGTTCGCGTAGAGAACGTGACCGTCCGCGATGAAGTCTGGTATCGGGTACTGGTCGGCCCTTATATCGATCGCGACCAGCTGGGCAAGGCGCAGAAGACGCTGGCAGCAAGCGGTTACAGCAACCTGCTGCTACAGCAACGGCAGTCACGCTGACTTGAGAACGAAAAAAGGGAGGCCTGAGGCCTCCCTTTTTTTTGCATCCGTCAGCACCGTAAAGGGGCTGAGGGTGTCGCTATGCCCTCGGCGCGTAAGCGAACACATCCGCACGCATCTGCGTCGCATCCATACCCGCTTCCACGAGCGCATCCAGAGTGCCGTAAATCATCGCTGGCGAGCCGCTGGCGTACACGTGAATCGGCTTCAGATCAGTGAAATCTTCGCACACAGCCTCATGCAACATGCCGCAACGCCCAGGCCAGCCGCAGACATCACTGACAACCTGATGGAGCTGGAGGTTGGGCATCAGCTGCCATTCCTTCCAATGCGCCAGCTGGTAAAAATCCTCCGGCCGACGCACGCCCCAATACAGATGCACCGGATGAGGGAAGCCCTGCGCACGGCAATGCTCGATCAGACTGTGCATCTGCGCCATGCCGGTTCCAGCGGCGATCAGCACCAACGGACCATCCGGCAGCTCGGCGAGATGGGTGTCGCCGAACGGCATCTGCACGTTGACCATCCCGCGGCGCTGGAGGAAGTCGAGCAAGCCAATCGTCGACGGCTCGCGCGCCAGCACGTGCAACTCCAGCTCCCGACCACGCCCTGGCGCGGAGGCCAGCGAAAACGCGCTGTATTCGCCGTCCTCCCGCTGCAACAACAAATATTGCCCGGCGTGATAGCGCGGCGGTTTGCCGGCAGGCGCGCGCAGCAGCAGCCGAAACACGTCGCCGCCAACCGCTTCGCAGCTGATCAACTGGCAGCTGAGCGTGCGCACCGGTAGCTCACCGGGCGCAAGCACACCATCCCAGAGCAGGACGCAATCCTCTTCGGGCTCGGCCAGACAGGCGAAAACCTCACCGTGATCATGACTTTCACCGCGCTGGCGCACCCGACCATTGACCAACAGTGCGGCGCAGATCTGGCAGTTGCCATTGCGACAGGCCTGCGGACAGTCGTAGCCCAGCCGGCGAGCCGCATCGAGGATCAATTCGCCGCGCTCGACGTCGAGCACCGCACCGGAGGGTTGCAGGGTCACTTTCATCTATTCGAAAACCTGAAAAAACGCCTTGATCATCAGTCGATACCCAGCTCGGCCCAGAGTTCGTCGACCCGTTGCTTGACGGCCGGATCCTGCACAATGGCACGGCCCCATTCGCGACTGGTCTCGCCCGGCCACTTATGGGTCGCGTCGAGGCCCATCTTGCTACCCAGACCGGAAATCGGCGAAGCGAAATCCAGGTAGTCGATCGGCGTGTTCTCGATCATTACCGTATCGCGCTTGGGGTCCATGCGCGTGGTGATCGCCCAGATCACATCGTTCCAGTCACGTGCATTGATGTCGTCGTCGGTAACGATCACGAACTTGGTATACATGAACTGGCGCAAAAAGCTCCAGACACCCAGCATCACCCGCTTGGCGTGGCCGGGATACTGCTTCTTCATGGTGACCACCGCCATACGGTAGGAACAGCCCTCCGGTGGCAGGTAGAAGTCAGTGATCTCGGGGAACTGCTTCTGCAGGATCGGCACGAAGACTTCGTTCAGCGCGACACCGAGGATCGCTGGCTCATCCGGCGGACGCCCGGTGTAGGTGCTGTGGTAGATCGGACTCTTGCGGTGGGTGATTCGCTCGACGGTGAACACCGGGAAACGGTCCACCTCGTTGTAGTAGCCGGTGTGGTCGCCGTATGGGCCCTCGTCAGCCATCTCGCCGGGATGGATGTGCCCTTCGAGAACGATCTCGGCATAGGCCGGCACCTGCAGCTCGGAGCCGATGGCCTTGACCAGCTCGGTACGCGAGCCGCGCAGCAGGCCGGCGAAGGCGTACTCGGAGAGCGTATCGGGCACCGGCGTGACCGCACCGAGGATCGTCGCCGGATCGGCACCCAGCGCCACGGCGACCGGATAGGGCCGGTCCGGGTACTTCTCGCACCACTCGCGGAAATCCAGCGCTCCGCCGCGGTGGCTCAGCCAGCGCATGATGACCTTGTTACGGCCGATCACCTGCTGACGGTAGATGCCGAGGTTCTGCCGTTCCTTGTTCGGCCCCTTGGTGATGGTCAGGCCCCAGGTGATCAGCGGCGCGGCGTCCCCCGGCCAGCAGTGCTGCACGGGAATCTTCGCCAGGTCGACATCGTCGCCCTCGAGGATCACTTCCTGGCACGGCGCGTCCTTGAGTACCTTCGGCGCCATGCTGATGACCTTCTTGTAGATCGGCAGCTTGCTCCAGGCGTCCTTCAGCCCTTTCGGAGGCTCGGGCTCTTTGAGGAACGCCAGCAGCTTGCCGATCTCGCGCAGCTCGGAAACGTCTTCGGCGCCCATACCCAAGGCGACCCGCTTGGGCGTGCCAAACAGGTTGCCGAGCACCGGCATGTCGAAGCCGGTCGGATTGTCGAACAGCAGCGCCGGCCCCTGCTTGCGCAGGGTTCGGTCGCAGATTTCGGTCATTTCCAGAACCGGAGAGACGGCGGTGGAGATGCGCTTGAGCTCACCGCATTGTTCCAGGCCGCTGATAAAGTCGCGCAGATCGCGATACTGCATGCTTGAGCCTCGTAGGGGCCGGCAGGTTGGGGCTGCAAAGTGTAGCCTCGAGATCGGTGAATCCAAAACCTGCAGACAGACAAAGGCCGGGTTTCCCCGGCCTTGGCGATAACAACCAGACGCTTACTTGCGCTTCATCGACATGAAGAATTCGTCGTTGGTCTTGGTGTCCTTGAGCTTGTCGAGCAGGAACTCGATGGCCGCCGTTTCATCCATCGGGTGCAGCAGCTTGCGCAGGATCCAGATGCGCTGCAGCTCCTCCTCGCTGGTCAGCAGCTCTTCGCGGCGAGTACCCGAACGGTTGATGTTGATCGCCGGGAAGACCCGCTTCTCGGCGATGCGTCGATCGAGTTGCAGCTCGAGGTTGCCGGTGCCCTTGAATTCTTCGTAGATCACCTCGTCCATCTTCGAGCCGGTTTCCACCAGCGCGGTGGCGAGGATGGTCAGGCTGCCGCCCTCTTCGATGTTGCGCGCCGCACCGAAGAAGCGCTTGGGCTTTTCCAGGGCGTGGGCGTCGACACCACCGGTGAGCACCTTGCCAGAGCTCGGGATCACCGTGTTGTAGGCGCGCGCCAGACGAGTGATGGAGTCGAGCAGGATGACCACGTCCTTCTTGTGCTCGACCAGGCGCTTGGCCTTCTCGATCACCATTTCGGCAACCTGCACGTGGCGGGTCGGCGGCTCGTCGAAGGTGGAGGCAACCACTTCACCGCGCACGGTGCGCTGCATTTCGGTCACTTCTTCCGGACGCTCGTCGATCAAGAGGACGATCAGGTGGCACTCGGGATTGTTACGCGTGATGTTGCTGGCGATGTTCTGCAGCATGATCGTCTTGCCCGCTTTCGGCGGTGCGACGATCAGGCCGCGCTGGCCTTTGCCGATCGGGGCACAGAGGTCGATCACCCGGCCGGTCAGGTCTTCGGTGGAGCCGTTGCCGGCTTCCATCGTCAGACGCTGATTGGGGAACAGCGGCGTCAGGTTTTCAAAGAGGATCTTGCTCTTGGCGTTTTCCGGACGGTCGAAATTGATCGTGTCGACCTTGAGCAGGGCGAAATAGCGCTCGCCTTCCTTCGGTGGACGGATCTTGCCGACGATGGTGTCACCGGTACGCAGGTTGAAGCGACGAATCTGGCTCGGCGAGACATAGATGTCGTCGGGGCCGGCGAGATAGGAAGAATCCGCGGAGCGCAGGAAGCCGAAGCCGTCTTGCAGAATCTCCAGCACGCCATCACCGGAGATTTCCTCACCGCTTTTCGCGTGCTTTTTCAGCAAGGAGAAAATCACATCCTGCTTGCGCGAACGGGCCATGTTGTCGATGCCCATCTGTTCGGCCATTTCCAGCAGTTCGGTGATGGGCTTTTGCTTAAGTTCGGTCAGATTCATAGAGAGAGTCAGAAGGGGTGAAGAAAGCGATTAGCTTGAGAAGCCGCGCAGCAAGGGACGAACAGGTTCGTTGTGCTTTATGAGGCGGAAGTGCGTCGGCGACGGCATGCAGAGGGCGACGGAGAAGCGTCGCGAGGCCGAATTTAGCACCACGCAGGCGAAGCGTCCAGCCTGCGTACAGAAAAAAGCCCCCGCATTTGCGAGGGCTTTGTGTCACGGGCTGCCGGTCAGATATTGCTGTCCAGGAACGCAGCCAGCTGCGACTTGGACAGTGCTCCGACCTTGGTGGCTTCGACGTTGCCGTTCTTGAACAGCATCAGTGTCGGGATACCACGCACGCCGTACTTCGGCGGGGTTTCCTGGTTCTCGTCGATGTTCAGCTTGCAGACCTTGAGCTTGCCTTCGTAATCCTTGGCGATCTCATCGAGTACCGGAGCGATCATCTTGCAGGGGCCGCACCACTCGGCCCAGTAATCGACCAGCACGGGACCGTCCGCCTGGAGCACGTCCTGCTCGAAGCTGCTGTCGCTGACATTGTTGATGTATTCGCTCATGGATGTTCTCCAGGGTCAAAACCGAAAGTGACGCCATCATAGCCCGGCTTGGGACGGACCGAAAGCCGCAGGCCGTCGCTCGGGCTTTCACCCGGAACGAGCCAGCCAGCGCCCGGCGGCTCGCGACAAGATGGCGCTGCCCGGCGCCTGCGCGTTGGCGGATGCGGACGATCATGTCAGGATGTCGGTGTTTTGCACAGAGACCGTCCCATGCGCCCACCCGCCACCGAATCCATGCCGATGATCGCCGCTATCGATCTTGGCTCGAACAGCTTTCACATGGTCCTGGCCCGCACCAGCAACGGCGAGATGCGCATTCTCGAACGGCTCGGCGAAAAGGTTCAGCTCGCTGCCGGCATCGATGAAAACCGGATGCTCGATGAAGCAGCCATGCAGCGTGGGCTCGACTGCCTGCGCCGCTTCGCTCAGTTGGTCAATCATCTGCCACAGGGGGCGGTGCGGGTGGTGGGCACCAACGCCTTGCGCGAGGCGCGCAACCGGGCGCATTTCATACGCCAGGCCGAAAGCATCATCGACCATCAGGTGGAAGTCATCTCCGGCCGGGAGGAAGCACGGCTGATCTACCTGGGCGTCTCGCATACCTTTCCCTCGTCGACGGGCAAGCGCCTGGTGGTCGATATCGGGGGCGGCAGCAGCGAGTTCATCATCGGCGAAGGCTTCGATTCGTTATTGCGCGAAAGCCTGCAGATGGGCTGCGTCAGCTTCACCCAGCGCTTCTTCCGCGACGGCAAGATCACGGCGGCACGCTACGCCCAGGCCTATACGGCAGCCCGCCTGGAGCTGATGAGCATCGAGCACGGCTTGCGCCGGCTCGGCTGGCAGGACGCGGTAGGCGCTTCGGGCACCATCCGCGCCGTCGGGCTGGCGATCAAGGGTGCCGGAATGGGCAATGGCGAAGTCAGCGCCGAAGGTATCGGCTGGCTCAAGCGCAAATTGTTCAAACTGGGTGACGTCGACAAGCTGGACATGGACGGGATCAAGCCAGACCGCCGCGGCATATTCCCCGCGGGTCTGGCCATTCTCGAGGCGATTTTCGACTCCCTGGAACTCACCCGCATGGCGCACTCGGAAGGGGCACTACGCGAGGGCGTGCTTTACGACCTGATCGGTCGGCATCACCACGAAGACATCCGCGACCGGACCCTGAGCTTCCTCATGGAGCGCTACCACGTCGACACCGAGCAGGCGGCACGGGTCGAAAGCAAGGCGCTGGAAGCCTTCGACCAGGTCTCAGCCGACTGGGGGCTGGATGAGGATTGGCTGCGTGAACTGCTGGGCTGGGCCGCCCGGGTGCACGAGGTCGGTCTGGACATCGCCCACTACCATTACCACAAGCACGGCGCCTACCTGATCGAGCATTCCGACCTGCCCGGTTTCTCCCGTCAGGATCAGCAGATGCTGGCGCTGCTGGTGCGTGGTCACCGTCGCAACATACCCAAGCAGAAATTCGAGGAGCTGAGCGAGGACGGCGTCAAGCTGACACAGCTGTGCGTGCTGCTGCGCTTCGCCATTCTCTTTCATCACATTCGCGGGCCGCAGCAGGCACCGGAATTCACTCTCAAGGCCGGCGACAACAGCCTGGATGTCGCCTTTCCCGAAGGCTGGCTGGCCAACAACTCGCTGACCCAGGCCGATTTCGCGCTGGAAGCGGATTGGCTCAAGCGGATCGACTTCACCCTGACCGTACGGTGAAGCGGCGCGGCGGCCCGAAGGCCAGCCGCCGTACCGTACCTCAACGAGCAGTCGGGCTACCGAGCCGCTCCAGCAAGGCGTTCTGCACGTTGCGCGGGTTCTGGTTGCCGCTCGGGCTGTTGCGCAAGTAGCTGCCATCCGGCTGCAGCACCCAGCTCTGGGTGTTGTCGGTCAAGAAGCCTTCGAGTTCCTTTTTCACCCGTGTCACCAGCTTCTTGCCTTCGACCGGAAAGCAGGTCTCGACCCGACGATCCAGATTGCGCTCCATCCAGTCGGCACTCGACAGGTAGAGCTTCTCGTCGCCGCCATTGAGGAAATAGAACACGCGACTGTGCTCGAGGAAGCGACCGATGATCGAGCGCACCTGGATATTGTGCGATACGCCGACGATACCCGGTCGCAAGCAGCACATCCCACGCACGATCAAATCGATGCGCACGCCGGTCTGGCTGGCCTTGTACAGGGCGCGAATCATCTTCGCGTCAGTGAGCGAGTTGACCTTGAGAATGATGTGCGCCGGCTTGCCTTCGCTGGCCTGCTGCGTCTCCTGGGCGATCATGTCGAGCAGGGCCTTCTTCAGGGTGAAGGGCGCATGCAAGAGCTTTTTCATGCGCATGGTCTTGCCCATGCCGATGAGCTGACTGAACAGCTTGGACACGTCTTCGCACAGGGCATCGTCGGATGTCAGCAGGCTGTAGTCGGTGTACAGCCTGGCGTTACCCGCATGGTAGTTGCCGGTGCCCAGGTGCGCGTAGCGCCGCAGCTCGCCGTTTTCGCGGCGCAGGATCAGCATCATCTTGGCGTGGGTCTTGTAGCCGACCACGCCGTAGATCACCACCGCGCCGGCCTGCTGCAGGCGACTGGCGAGTTGCAGGTTGGATTCTTCGTCGAACCGCGCCCGCAGCTCGATCACCGCGGTGACTTCCTTGCCGTTGCGCGCCGCCTCGACCAGGGCGTCGACGATCTCCGAGTTGGCACCGGAACGGTACAGCGTCTGCTTGACCGCCAGCACGCAGGGGTCCTTCGCCGCTTCACGCAGCAGATCCACCACCGGGGTGAACGACTCGTATGGATGCAGCAGCAGGATGTCCTGCTTGCCCACCACGTTGAAGATGTTCTCGCTGTTCTGCAGCAGCTTGGGAATCGCCGGCGTGAACGGCGTGTATTGCAGCTCAGGGTGGCTATCCAGCCCGGTGACACTGAACAACCGGGTCAGGTTGACCGGGCCGTTGACCCGGTACAGCTCGCTCTCGCTCAGGCTGAACTGCTTGAGCAGGAAGTCGGCGAGGTGCTTGGGACAGGTATCGACGACCTCCAGGCGCACCGCATCGCCGTAGCGCCGCGAAATCAATTCGCCGCGCAGCGCTCGCGCCAGGTCTTCGACGTCCTCGGTGTCCACCGAAAGGTCGGCGTTGCGTGTCAGCCGGAACTGGTAGCAACCCTTGACCTTCATGCCATGGAACAGATCGTCGGCATGGGCGTGGATCATCGACGAGAGGAACACGTAGTTGGCCCCTGGCCCGCCTACGTCTTCCGGGATGCGGATGATGCGCGGCAGCAGCCGCGGCGCGGGGATGATAGCCAGGCCGGAGTCACGGCCGAAGGCGTCGACCCCTTCGAGCTCGACGATGAAGTTGAGGCTCTTGTTGACCAGCAAGGGAAACGGATGGGTCGGATCCAGACCGATCGGGGTGATGATCGGCGCGATTTCGTCACGGAAGTAGCGCCGCACCCAGGTCTTGAGCTTGGCCGTCCAGTAACGGCGGCGAATGAACCGCACCTGGTGCTTGGCCAGCTCCGGCAGCAGGATCTCGTTGAGGATCGAGTACTGCCGGCTGACCTGTTCGTGCACCAGCTCGGAAATCCGCGCCAGCGCCTGGTGCGGTTGCAGGCCGTCGGCCCCCGCCTGCTCACGCGCGAAAGTGACCTGCTTCTTCAAGCCCGCGACACGGATCTCGAAGAACTCGTCGAGATTGCTGGAAAAGATCAGCAGGAACTTGAGGCGCTCGAGCAATGGGTAGGACTCGTCCAGCGCCTGCTCCAGCACGCGGATGTTGAATTGCAGCTGCGACAGCTCGCGGTGGATATACAGGCTGTTGTCGTCCAGGTTAGGCGGAGGGGGCGGCGGGGCCGGCGCCTCTTCGACCTTCTCCACCTCGGGCGCTGGCGGCGCCGGCTGCTCGAGGGTTGCCTCGACATTTGCCAGCTGCAATTCGCTTTCGCTGAGTCCCTGATTGGTCATCGATCTGCCTCGATAGGGCTCATCGCCCCTGTTTCAATTGTTGTGCCGCCTGTTTGGCGAAATAGGTAAGGATGCCATCGGCGCCTGCGCGCTTGAAGGCGGTCAGCGATTCGAGGATCACCGCCTCGCTCAGCCAGCCGTTCTGGATGGCTGCCATATGCATCGCGTACTCGCCACTGACCTGATAGACGAACGTCGGCACGCGAAAGGCATCCTTGACGCGCCAGAGAATATCCAGGTACGGCATCCCCGGTTTGACCATGACCATATCGGCGCCCTCGGACAGGTCTGCGCCGACTTCGTGCAAGGCCTCGTCGCCGTTGGCCGGATCCATCTGATAGGTATTCTTGCTGCCCTTGCCCAGGTTCGCCGCCGAACCTACGGCATCACGGAACGGACCATAGTAGGCGCTGGCGTATTTCGCCGAGTACGCCATGATCCGTACGTTGTGATGATCGGCCACCTCGAGCGCCTCGCGAATCGCCTGGATGCGGCCATCCATCATGTCCGAAGGCGCAACGACCTGCGCCCCGGCCTCGGCGTGGGACAGCGCCTGGCGCACCAGCGCGTCGACCGTGACATCGTTCTGCACATAACCGTGCTCATCGAGGATGCCGTCCTGGCCATGGGTGGTGAACGGGTCTAACGCGACGTCGGTAATGACGCCCAGCTCGGGAAAGCGCTCGCGCAGGGCGCGCGTAGCACGCTGCGCGATGCCGTCCGGATTCCAGGCTTCGGCTGCATCCAGCGACTTCTTCTCCAGCGGCGTGACGGGGAACAGCGCCAGCGCAGGAATTCCCAGCGCCACCCACTCCTCGGCCTCTTGCAGCAGCAGATCGATCGACAACCGTTCCACGCCCGGCATCGACGGCACCTGTTCGCGGCGATTCTGTCCATCGAGGACGAATACCGGCAGGATCAGGTCATCGACGGTCAGCAGGTTTTCACGCACCAGCCGGCGTGAAAACTCGTCGCGGCGATTACGGCGCAGGCGAGTGGCGGGAAACAACCGATTGGCAGGAACGAAACTCACAGCGAACTCCTGGCCCGCAGTACGGGCGAATATGACGTTTATAAGCCGACTTCGTGACCGAATGATGACAGCCTTGGCCGCATCGGCCACTGATGGCTGTCATTGTCACCACCCGGGACGGGCACTGCCAGTGCTTTGATCGCTCAACGTGCAAGACCAAGCGGCCGGCCCTACGTCGCGGCACCTGAACACCTGTCCCGATGACGCATCCAACCCTACAGGCGCAGGCTTACCTTGCACCGCGCCAGGGATTAGCATCGAAGACCTTCGCCCGGCGTATTGGCCGAGCCGCTGAAATCTGACCAGGAGTACCCCTTATGAACAAAAAGGTCGCCGTGATTCTTTCCGGCTGTGGCGTTTATGACGGATCGGAAATCTACGAGACAGTGATCACCCTGCTGCGTCTGGATCAGCGTGGCGCCAAGGTCCAGTGCTTTGCGCCGAACATGGAGCAACGGCACGTGATCAATCACCTGACCGGTGCGCAGATGCCGGAGCAACGCAACGTACTGATCGAATCGGCCCGCCTGGTACGCGGCGAGATCAAGGACCTGCGTGAAGCCGATGTCGAGGCGTTCGATGCGCTGATCATGCCCGGCGGTTTCGGCGCGGCGAAGAACCTGTCCGACTTCGCGCTGCAAGGCGCGGCCTGTACCGTTCTACCGGAGGTGCTGTCCGTCGCGCAGGCCTTCGCCAAGGCAGGCAAGCCAATCGGCATGATGTGTATCGCGCCGACCATGGCGGCGCAGATCTTCGGCCCCGGCGTGGCCTGCACCCTGGGCAACGATGACGACCCGGCAGCCGCCGCCTCGAGAGAGATGGGAATCGAACACCATGCCTGCGAGGTCAGCGAGATCGTCGAGGATTCCCGACACAAACTGGTGACCACGCCGGCCTACATGCTGGCGCAATCGATCAGCGAGGCGGCGTCAGGCATCTACAAGCTGGTCGATCGGGTATTGGAGCTTACCCACCCGTAACCACGCACAGCCATGAACAGATCCCGGGCCCAGGCTCGGGATTTTCGCTACAGGCTGGGGCTATACGGCCAATCGTACCGGCGCTCCTGCCGCGCCACTGGTCAACTCGGCCCGGCTCCGGCAGCGTTAGGCGATCTGCCAGGAAGCCCGCCCATGCCTCACGCCGAAACCGACCGCATCGAAGCGCAACACCAGGCCGTGCGCCAGCTCTTCGAGCGCATCCCGTTCAACGAATATCTGGGCATCGAACTCGACGAGGTGTCGCGCGAGCGTGTCGTCATGCATCTGCCGATGAAGCCCGAGCTGGTCGGCAACTTCTACCACGGCATCCTGCACGGCGGCGTGATCGCCTCGCTGCTCGATGTCGTTGGCGGCGCCACGGCCATGATCGGCGCCTTCGAAAAACATCAGCACCTGAGCGCCGAGGAGCGCGCCCTGCGCCTCTCGCGCCTGGGCACCATCGACCTGCGCATCGACTACCTTCGACCGGGACGCGGCCAGCGCTTCAGCGCCAGCGCGACGCTGCTGCGTTCCGGCAACAAGGTCGCGGTAGTACGCTCGGAGTTGCACAACGAGGAGAACGTGCTGATCGCGGTGGGCACCGGCACCTACCTCTGCGGCTAGCTGGCGGCCCAACCCGAGCGACGGCTGACTATTGAGCTCGGATGCGCAGCAGTTGTGTCAGCAGGCGATCCAGCGCATTGGCGAACGCCTGGCGCTCACGTTCCCCGTAGGCCGCCTGGCCGCCACCGACCTGCCCCTGCTCACGCAGATCGGTGAACAGATTGCGCACCGCCAGACGCTCGCCCATGTTGCGCTCATCGAACTCGCGCCCGCGCGGGTCGAGCGCAGCCACACCCTTCTTGACCAGACGGTCGGCCAACGGCACATCGCTGCAGATCACCAGCTCGCCAGGCTGGGCGTGCTCGACCAGGTAATCATCCGCCGCATCCGGGCCACTCGGCACAACGATCAGACGGACACAGGCGAACGCCGGCTTGACCTGAGTTTGCCCAGCCACCAGCAGCACCTCGAACTTGCGCTTGAGGGCAAACTTGATCAGCTGCTCTTTCGCCGCCTTCGGGCACGCATCGGCATCGACCCACACCCGCAAGGGTTGGCTCGTATTCATACCACCGCCCGCCGCACCGTCGCCAACAAGGCCGCGGCGCCAGCGAACATGGCCGCGAAGCTTCGATTGACCAGGCGCTGCTGACGTGGCGTGCGGAGCAGCCGCAACACCTTGGCTGCCAGACCGGTATAGCCCGCCATGACGATGAGATCCACCGCCACCATCGTGGCACCCATGTGCAGGTACTGCATCACCAGGTCTCGCTGCGGATCGAGGAATTGCGGCAGCACCGCGAGAATGAACACGATGGCTTTCGGGTTGCTGGCATTGACCAGAAAGCCGCGAAGCACCAAGGTCAGCGGCCGACCGATCGGCCTTGGCCCTGCGCTGTCGTCGAGCATCGACGGTACCGCTTGCCATTGCTTCAGCGCGAGCCACAGCAGATAGGCCACACCGAACCATTTGATCAGGCTGAACGCCAGCGATGATGTCGCCAGTATCGCGCCGACGCCTGCCGCCACCACCGCAATCTGCAGCGCCAGCGCCACCTGCAGGCCGATGGCATTCCAGTAACCGCGCCAGAAGCCGTACTGCAGCCCGCATGACATCGAAGCGATCGCGCCGGCACCCGGCGACAGGCTGATGACCCAACAGGCGATGAAGAAGGCACGCCAAGTATCGAGCGTCATGGTTGATCCTCATTGCCATCGATCGGCTGCGCCGAGCAGACGCAGCCCTTTATAGCTCTCAGTCCGGCATGTCCTTGCCGAGCTTCACCGGCTCTTTCAGTTTGCGATTCATCGCCTTGCGCATGCGAATGTTGAGCGCTTCGACTGCTAGAGAGAAGGCCATGGCGAAGTACACGTATCCCTTGGGCACATGAGCGCCAAAGGCTTCGGCAACCAGCAGGGTACCCACGACGATGAGGAACGACAACGCGAGAATCTTCAGCGTCGGATGCTTCTCGATGAAGTCGCTGATGGTGCCGGCCGCCAACATCATCACTCCAACGGCGATGACGATCGCGGCGACCATAACTTGTACGTTGTCCACCAGCCCCACCGCGGTAATCACCGAGTCCAGCGAGAAGACGATATCGATTACCGCGATCTGCAGGATAATGCCGACGAAGCCAGCCCTTACCGCACCGCCAGTGGTACCGTCCTGCGTTTCTTCGCCTTCGACGCTGTGCCAAATTTCCATGGTGCTTTTGAACAAAAGAAACAAGCCACCGAAGAAAAGAATCAGGTCGCGCCCGGATACGCCTTGCTCGAATACCGTAAACAGGTCATTGGTCAGGCGCATTACCCAGGCAATCGACAACAGCAACAGAATCCGTGTACCCATCGCCAGGGCAAGCCCGAAGAAGCGCGCCTTAGGCTGCTGTTCCTTAGGTAAACGGCCGACCAGAATGGAAATAAAGATGATGTTGTCGATACCGAGGACGATTTCCAGGGCAGTCAGGGTCAGAAACGCGACCCAGATTTCCGGGCTGGTAAGCCATTCCATGAGTGCTACTCGTGTTTGCTGTGATTGGAGGGTTGGATGTCTGTCCCACGCCAGCGGCGCATGACCTTCTGAAAGAACAAGCTATTTGGCACCTGAACGATCGCACCAGTTCCGCTCTCGGAGATTTCCTCCAGCGTGGTGTACAGCAGGTTAATGTCGACGACCCGACCCTTGACGATGGGTTTGTCGGAGCTCTCCACCAACTCCACCAGATCACCCACGCGAAAAGGCCCGACGGTCAGGATCAGCACTGCGCAGAGCAGATTGGACAGCACGCTCCAGATGGCGAAGAAGGCCACCGCCGCGACCGCAACGAAACCGGAGAAGGCGGTCCAGAGCACCGCGGCCGAGACGCCGAAACGCTCGAGCACCATGATCAGCGCGCCGCCAATGATCAGCCAGCGAAAGCCGCCCCGGAGCGGCAGGAGCAATTCAGGCGGCAGCGGGTAGCGCTGGCCGAGCCGGCCCAGCCCGCGCACCACCAACCGTTGCAGCATGAACGCGGTGAGCAGGATCAACACCACCTGCAGCGCGACCAGCAACGGATCGCGCCATTGCTGGGCGAGCAACAGCAGCTGTTCGGTCATGCGCTTGCCTCGAGCTGGGCCTGCAAGGTTTCCAGGGCTTCCAGCGCCTCCAGCCAGGACTCTTCCAGGGCGGCTTCGCGCACCTTGAGTTCGGCCTGGCGGGTCAGCAGCTCACGCAGCTCATCCTTGCGTGCGGCCTCATACAGCGCAGCATCGCCAAGACGCTGCTCCAGCGCGGCCAGCTGTTCCTGCACGCGGGCCAGTTCCTGCTCGAGCTTGTCCGCCTGACGCTTGAGCGGCGCCAGCTGCTGGCGCAACGCGGCGGCGGCTTGCCGCAGGGCGCGCTTGTCGGTCTTGTCGGCAGACGATTCGCTGGTACTGGTCGGTTGCTGGCGGGCGCGGTAATCGACCAGCCACCGCGCATAGTCCTCGAGGTCGCCGTCGAAGGCGACCACGCGTCCGTCGGCCACCAGCAGAAACTCGTCGGTGGTGCTCTTGAGCAGATGACGATCGTGCGAGACCACCATCACCGCCCCCTCGAAGTCCTGCAAAGCCAGCGTCAGCGCCAGCCGCATCTCCAGATCCAGATGGTTGGTCGGCTCGTCGAGCAGCAGCAGGTTGGGTTTGCCCCAGGCGATCAATGCCAGGGCCAACCGTGCCTTTTCGCCACCGGAAAAGCGTAGAACCGGCTCGTCGCAGCGATCACCGCGAAAATCGAAACCGCCGAGGAAATCGCGCAGCACCTGTTCGCGCTCGCCGGGCGCAATGCGCTGCAGATGCAGCAGCGGGCTAGCCTTGGCGTCCAGCGCATCGAGCTGGTGCTGGGCAAAATAGCCGATCACCAGGTTTTCACCACGCTGCAGTCGGCCGCCCAAGGGTTGCAGCTCGTTGGCCAGTGTCTTGATCAGGGTCGACTTGCCGGCTCCGTTGGGGCCGAGCAACCCGATCCGGGCGCCCGGCACCAGCTGCAGCTTGACCTTGTCCAGTACCCGCTTGTTGGCATAGCCCAGGCTGCCCTCGGCCAGATCCAGCAAGGGGCTGGAGACCTTGTCCGCCTCGCGAAACGCGAAGTCGAACGGCGAATCGATGTGCGCCGGCGCCAGCTCTTCGAGTCGCTCCAGCGCCTTGATTCGGCTCTGCGCCTGGCGCGCCTTGGTGGCCTTCGCCTTGAAGCGGCGAATGAAGTCCTCCATGTGGGCACGCTGTGCCTGCTGCTTCTCGAACGCCTGTTGCTGCTGGGCCAGGCGCTCGGCACGTGCCCGCTCGAACGCCGAATAGCCGCCGCGATAGAGCGTCAGCTTGCGCTGCTCGACGTGCACCACGTGGCCAACCACCTCGTCGAGAAAATCGCGGTCGTGGGAGATCAGCATCAGGGTGCCTGGATAGCCCTTGAGCCAGGCCTCCAGCCAGAGAATCGCGTCCAGGTCGAGGTGGTTGGTGGGCTCATCGAGCAACAACAGATCCGAAGGGCACATCAGCGCCTGGGCCAGGTTCAGGCGCATCCGCCAGCCGCCGGAAAAGCTGGATACCGGCAGATCCATTTGCTCGTTGGCAAAGCCCAGACCGGCGAGCAGCTTGCGCGCACGCGCATCGGCGGTGTAGCCGTCAGCGTTATCCAGCTCGACATGCAAACGCGCCAGCGCCGTGCCGTCGTGCGCAGCCTCGGCAGCATGCAGCGCCGCCTGGACGCGACGAAGCTCGGCATCGCCATCGAGCACGTAGTCGACCGCCAGGCGATCGAGGGCATCGACCTCCTGACGCATGTGGGCGATTCGCCAATCCGGCGGTATCTGGCAGTCGCCGCCGTCCGGCGTGAATTCGCCGAGCAGCAGCGCGAACAGGCTGGATTTCCCAGCGCCATTGGCACCTACCAGCCCGACTTTCTGGCCGGGGTGCAGGGTCAGCTCGGCGCCTTCCAGCAGACGCTGGGGACCGCGCTGTAGAGTGAGATTCTGAAGTCGGATCATAATGGCGGCGGAGTTTATCAGGTCGCTTGGAAATCCATCCGGCCGCCGACGAAAAAAACCGACGCCCATGACCGATGATGACCTGTGGAGCTTTGCCCTCGCCTGCTACGCCCAGCCTGGCGTGGAGGACGCCTGCCTCGAACTGCAAGCCGCGGGCGCCGACGTCTGCCTGCTGCTGACGGCGGCCTGGCTGGAGCACCGCCACGCACCCTGTAACGAGGAGAGGCTCGAACGACTGACGAGCATCAGTACCGATTGGCAAGCCCTGGTCGTGACGCCGCTGCGCACCCTGCGCCAGCGTTGGCGACTGCAAGCCGCTACCGACGACGCGCTGGCCAATTTGCGCATGCAAGTCAAACAGCTGGAACTGGACGCCGAGCGGGTGCAGCTCCAGCGTCTAGCGTCCGTCGCACAGCACTGGCTGGCCGGCAGCGGATCATCCAACTGGCTGGAGCCGCTGTGTTCCGGCCTGACCGGCGAGACGCGCGCGGCGGTGCAAAGGCTCCGCCACGCGGCACGGGTTCAGCCAGCGGCCGGGGATGATTGATCGGCGGTTTTACGCTTGCTTGCAGCTGGCTTCTTCGCAGCTGCTGGTTTCGCGGCCGCAGCGGTTGGCGCGGCCTTGCTAGCGGCCCCGGCTGGGCGACGGCGAGCAGCATTCGGCGCCTTGGCTACAGGTGCTTTCGCTTCGGCAGGCTTGGCCTCAGCGCTACCGGAATCGTTCTTCGCGGCGGGTTTGGCCCGCCCGTTGACCGAACGGGAAGCCGGAGCGGCCTTGCTGACAGCAGGCCTGGTGCCGGTGGCCGCCGCGCTGGAGGCCGGTTTACGGGGAGCCGCCTTACCCGCGGCAGGCTTACTGCGAGACGCCAGCGCCTGCGCGGCGGCATTTTCCACCTGGGTGATGCCTTGGGCCAGCTTCAGGCTCTGCTCTGCGTCACGCTTCAATTCGGCCAGATAGCTCAGCGTGTCACTCTGTCTCGCCTGCAGCACGGCGAGCATGTCATCCAGCTCGGCCAGCTTGGCGCGCGCCTTGGTTTGGGCTTTCGATTTACCGGCAGCGCCTGCATCGTCGAGTTTGGCGCGCGCCTTGATGATCTTCTCCTGCGTCCTGCCACGCTGTTTTTCCAGCTTGGCCAACAGCACTTCTGCGTCCTTCTGCGCCTCGTTGCAAGCCTTCTGCAGATGCGAGACCAGACTCTGGGACAGCTGCTGCAACAGGTGCAGGGGAGTAGTAACCGAGGTTTTCTTGGCCGGCATGAAATGCCTCCTGGCGGATTGGATGCAGCCCGGGTGGGCTTGCACGGGCCCACCACCAGCATGGCAGTCCCGTGTCAGGCGTGTCGTGTCGATCAGGCAGTCGCAGCAGCCTGCTTGTGCGCCGTGTGGAGGACCTCGATCAGGCAATCCTCGAGTTCGAAACGCTCATGCAGCAGCCGCCCCAGATGCTTGAGCTCGTCTGGCAGCCCTGGGCTGTTCAGGCAGTCGCCATTGTCGCAACGATCATTGAAGGCCACCGCCACTTGGGTGATCGCTTCGATGCGCGGATAAATCTGACGGGCCAGGTCGAGGCCGCGCTCATCACCGAATGCCTCGGCTTCGTTGAGCAGCTGCTCGTAGATTTCGAAATGCCCGGCCGAGACGTAGTCGAGCAGGATTTCACAGAATTTCTGCAAGGCGGAGCGACTCGCGGTAGCGTCGCTGACATGCAGCCCATCGAATGCGTTGATCAATGCATGGCGTTCTTGCAGCCAGCGGTCGATCAGCAGGTGCACACCGCCCCAGCGTTCCTGGGCGTTTCGACAGCTCTCGAGCATGATGACCTCACTTCCCTAATCGATGATGCCTGTTTCGCCTTCCTAGACGTTTTGTCTTGGGATATCGGCCTTGGGTGAGTGGCAGCAACGGCGCGAATACCGACGCTGCCAGAGCAGACTAAGCTGCGGCGATCGAAGCATCAAGCAGTGCGAGCGAAATTGCCCATGCGACCCCGTGCCGCCGCTTCGTTCTGGATCATTGACCACCAACCGCGGGGATCATTCGTTCACCCGGACAAAATGCCTCAATCACGGCGCAGCAGTTGCCATACGCAGAACACCGCCATGGCAATGAACGCGAGCAAGGTCCACTCCGGAATGCTCATGCCCAGCAGCGTCCAGCTGACTTCGGCACACTCGGCCGTGCCGTGCAGTACGAGCCGCGCGATTTCCTGAAACGGCAACGCGTCCATCATGTATTCGAGACTTGGCAGGCAACTGGGCAATTGATCGGCCGGCATGTTCTGCAGCCAGATCTGCCGTAAGGCCGTGCCACCGCCGGCAAGGGCAAACAACAGCGCCAGCACCGAATAGACACGGCGACCGAGCTTGTGCGGCCCATGCAGCGCGGCGACCAGACAGACCAGGCCGAAGCCGATCACGCAGATGCGCTGAACGATACACAGCGGACAAGGCGCCAGCCCAACGACATGCTCGAGGTACAGCGCCGCGGCCATCATCAGCACGCAGCCGATGAAAGCCAGAAGAAACAGCGAACGAGGGCTGGCGAGGTTCATGGTGACTCCGCAGAGAGGAAAAGTTCGCTACGGTAGTGCTGCGCGCGATGGGCTGCAAGCCATACGCAAGATCGCGGCGGGCGCTACGGGATGGGCGTCACGTCCCGTAGCGCCCGGTTCGCTAGGCGTTGCTGACCACCGGCAGCGGCTGGCTGCTGGAGTGATCGAGCAGCCCCAGCCCTTCCTGGAAGAGCCGGTTGCTGCGCTCCTTGTCGCCCAGCTGCGACAGCAGACGCGCCAGCTCCGCGCAGGTCTCGGCCCGGTGTTCTTGCCTCAGGCTGGCCTCCAGATAGTCGCGCGACTTGCCCCAGAACTCGTTGCGCAGGCTCAGGCGGCCAAGCGCAAGCAGCAATTGCGCGTTGTCGGGATGGGCCTTCAACCAGCTCTCTGCGTTCGCCAGCTGACGCGCCGGCTCTCGCCCGCGCACGCGGCCATACCGCTCAATCAGGCGATCGTCGAACTGGCGTTTGAGCGCGGCATATAGAACCTCCTCGGCTTTGTCCTCCGCGCCCGAGCGTCCCAGACCATCGGCATAGGCGCGTACCAGCAGCGGCTCGCTGCGCAACTTGCTTGGCACGGTCTGCCAGCATTGCTGCAACGCTTGCTGCGCATCGTCACGGGTGGCCGCCTGCTCCAGGGCAGCGGTCCAGGCCAGCAGTTCGAGCTCGTCCAGCCGCGCCGGCGGCAGCACCCGGTGCTTGCGCAACTCCGGCAACAGCCGACACAGAGCCGGCCAGTCCTGCAACTGGACGTAGAGCTGTTGCAGCAGGGTCAGTACGTAGGGGTGACGCGGATGCTCGTTATGCAACGCCAGCAGCGACTCGCGGGCCTCGACGTACTGGCCGCGCGCGATCTGCAACTGGGCCTGTGTCAGGCCAACCGCCAGGCCGGCTTCAGGCTCGCGCTCGCGTGCCTTGCGCAGCAACTCGTCACTTTGCTCGTACTCCCCCAGCTCGCTGGCCGCCCGTGCGGCTCCGAGGTAATGCACCAGTGGCTGACGATCGTGTTCCGCAGCGGTACGCAGATGACCCAGGGCCTGGCTCCACTGCCCTTCGGCCAGCTCGCGCAGGCCCGACCGTGAGGCCTTCGCCACACGCCTCGCGCGGTGACGCCGCGACCAGGGGTTGACCAACGCGCCGGAGGCCTGCAGCACACCCAGCAACCGGTGAACCAGCATGCTCAATAGCCAGAGGACGGCGATCAGCCCAAGGAAAATCCAGAAACTGGACTCGTAGCGAAAGCGGTCATAACTGATCAGGACATAACCGGCGTCCTGGTAGATGGCCCAGCCAACAAAGCCGACGACCGCCAGCAGCAGGACAATGACAATGGCCAATCGCTTCATGTGCGCAGCCCCTCTTCGGTGGCGGGCTCGGCCTCAGCCGGCTGCTCGGCCTTGTCCGCCGGTTCAGCCTGGTCCGCCGGCTCACCACGTTGCCCATCGCCAGCGTCGGCAGGCGCACCGTCATCGGCGGATTCACGCTTCTGCACGTAGCTCTGCATGGCTTGCAGGGCGGGCGTCAGGTCCGGCAGCGTCACGGAAACTTCCCGCTTCGCGAGCTGTTCGATGCGATCGCGCAGGCCGCGGCTCTGGCCGTTCTCTTCGCTGAAGTGGTCCTCGATCAGGCGAGCGGCCTGGTCGAGCGACTGCCGGTAGACCTCCTGATTGCCGTTGAGCACGGCCCATTGCGCTTGCTCGATGGCCAACGACAGGGCCAGCCGCACCTGAGCGAGGCTTTGGCCGGCAAGCAGGGGTTTGACGTCGTTGCCGGCATTGAAGTCGATACGCACGTAGCGGGTCAGCTCGTTCAGCCAATGGCGCCAGCGGCTTTCGCCCTGTGCTTCCGGCTGGCCCGGGCCGTTCTGGAACTCCGGTGCCAGACCGTTGAGCTGATTGGCCTGACCGCGCAGCGCGCCCAGCTGCAGAAACAACCCGGTCCGATCCAGCTCCGGCAAGCTGCGCAACGCCTCGAGGCCTTCGAGCAGTTTCTGTCGGGCACCGTAGGCGCTCGGGTCATCCTGCTTGCGCAGTATCAGGTCGGCTTCGACAAGCAGCGATTTCGCGCTGTTAACGTCCTGCATGGCAGACAGACGCAGCATCGCCATCCGCAAGAGATGCTCGGCCTCGGCCAGCCGCCACTGCTCGCGGCTGGCGCCCAGCACCTGCTCGACGCGCCCGGCGAGACGTTGCTGGTCGCTCTGCAGTTCCGACAGCAGACGCCGACGATCTTCCAGCTGTTCGGCCGAGGGCAACTGCTCCAGACGGCCAAGGCGGTTGGCCAGTTCCTGGCTGCGCTGGTCCAACTGCCGTGCCTGCTCGCGTGTCGCCTGCGTCGACTCGAGCTGCTGGCGCTCCTGCTCGGTCAGTTGCTGGGTTTGCCAAACGCTGTATCCGCTTGCCGCCAGCCCAGCCAGGCCAACCAGCAGCGCCAGCCCGGCCAACCCCTTGCCGCCGCTGCGCGGCGCAGCCGTGGCGGCGGCGGGCGATGCTTTCGGCGGTGGCATCTTCGGTGGCTCTTTCGGACCTTTCGGCTCTTTCGGGTCTTGCGCAGAGCCTGGTTTGATCGGCTGTTGCGGGCCGACGGTATCGCTACCCTTGGGGTGCTGCGCTGCGTTATCGGAATCTACTTCGCTCACGTTTCCATCCTTTGCGTCAGGAGGCGGGCTCGGGATACTCCCGTAAAGCCGCCAGCAACGCCGCGGCTCCGGCACCGCGACAGTCCACTATTATTTTGGCGCCCAGGGTCGCGGCCATCTCGGCCACCCGGGGGCTGGGTACAAACAAGGGTAGTTCACACACCGCCGGCCAGTCGGGTCCAGCCAACTCATGCAATGACTGCAAACCCTGCCCACTGCTGACCACCACCGCGTTCAGCCGTTCCGAGCGTAGCGTGTCGGTCAAGGTCCCGGACGGGTACTGGGGCAAATGACGACGATACAGCGCCAGGCTGTCGACCCGAACGCCGCGTTGGCGAAGCGTCTCGACGATCAGCTCGCGCCCGCCTTCGCCACGCAGCAGCAATACCCTGGGCGCCGCGACGGTGAGGGCCTCGGCGAGGCGTGGCAAAGCCAGCAGCGCCTCGCTATCGTCGCCCGCGGCGGGCCAGCTGACATCCAGACCGTGGTTTTTCAGAATCAATCCGGTCGCGGCGCCCACGCTGAACCAGGCCTGGCCGGGGGGAGCCTGCAACCGGTAACGCGCGAGCAACGCCAGCCCCAGCCTGGCAGCGGGCTTGCTGACCACTATCACCGCACAGTAACGGTGCAACTTCAGCAGGATGGCGCGCTGCTCGGCTGTTTCAGCAAGCGGTTCGATGGCCAGCAATGGCAGGCTGGCGCTGTGGACTCCCCGCTCGGCAAGCGCCGCCGCCAGAGCCCCACACTCTTCAGCGGGGCGCGTCAGCAGCAGACGCCAGCCACTCACGCCTTGCCGGCCTCGCCATAGACGTCTTGCAGAATTCTGGCGGCGCCCTGCGCCAGCAACGCGTCCGCCACGCGCACACCGAGCGCCTCTGCATCGCTGGCCGGGGCACGGTCATCGGCACGCAGCAACAGCGACCCATCAGGCTGTCCGACCAGGCCGCGCAACCACAGCTGGTCGCCCTCGAGCACTGCGTAGCAGGCGATGGGCACCTGGCAGCCACCGTTCAGGTGACGGTTCAATGCCCGCTCGGCAGTGACCCGGACGGCGGTGTGCGGATCGTTCATGCACTGCAGCAATTGATGCAACTCGGTGTCGCCGGTCCGGCACTCGATACCGACGGCGCCCTGCCCGCCCGCCGGCAGGCTGTCTTCGACGCTGATGCTCGAGCGGATGCGCTCGCCGAACCCGAGCCGGATCAATCCGGCGGCGGCAAGGATGATCGCGTCATAGTCACCCGCGTCGAGCTTGGCGAGACGGGTGTTGACGTTTCCACGCAGGAACTGGATTTTCAAATCCGGACGACGCGCCAGGAGCTGGGCCTGACGGCGCAGGCTGGAGGTGCCGACCACCGATCCGGCCGGCAATGCATCGAGCGTTGGGTAATGGTTGGAGACGAACGCATCGCGCGGATCTTCCCGCTCACAGATGCAATACAGACCGAGCCCTTCGGGGAACTCCATCGGCACGTCCTTCATGGAATGCACGGCGATGTCCGCTTCGTTTTCCATGAGCGCGGTTTCCAGCTCCTTGACGAACAACCCTTTGCCGCCGATTTTCGCCAGTGGCGCATCCAGCAGCTTGTCGCCACGGCTGACCATCGGCACCAGGCTGACGGTCACATCGGGATGGGCGGCCTCAAGGCGCGCCTTGACGTACTCGGCCTGCCACAGGGCCAGGGCACTTTTGCGGGTGGCGATGCGAATTTCGCGGGACATGAGCAAATCCAGACAAATGAACTGCCGGCGATGATAACAGGCCAGGCACCGCGACCGGGTTGGCGCTAATCAAGGGAAACGCGACCTGCTGACGCAGCGCTCGGCTGGACACGGCGCCAATATCGGCGGCGCCGATCAGTGCCGGACGCCGCTTACAGGCTCTGCATCAACTTGCGCACCCCGGCGACATGCCGCCGGCTCACGGTCAGCGGTTCGCCTTCAAGTCCCTTGAGGAACAGCTGGAAATGCCCCAGCGGCGTGCGCTGCAACCGCTCGATGCGGTCGCGATACACCAGTGCGTTGCGATGAATACGCACGAAACGGTCGCCGAATTCGTCTTCCAGTGCCTTGAGCGGCTCGTCCAGCAGCACTTCGCCGCCCTCGTGACGCAGGGTGACGTACTTGTGGTCGGCGATGAAATAGATCACCTGGGGCAGTGGAATCAGCTCGATGCCCTTGCGAGTCCGGGCGCTGATATGGCTGCGCGGCCCGGTCCCTGACACCGCGGCCGGCCGGGTCAGCGCCGCAAGCTGGACGCGGTTGGGCCGCTCGGCCTTCTTCAACGCCTCGGCCAGATGCTCGGGACGCACTGGCTTGACCAGGTAGCCCACCGCACTGACCTGGAAGGCATCCAGGGCGAATTCATCGTGCGCCGTGCAGAAGATCACAGCCGGCGGGGCATCGCGTTCGCACAGCTTGGCGGCGACCTGGAGACCATCGAGACCTGGCATACGGATATCCAGCAACACGATATCGGGACGCTGTTCCTCGATCAGGGACAACGCCTCCTCACCGTTGGAGGCGGAAGGTTCCAGGACACGATAGCCGTCAAGATCACCTACCAGTCGGCTGAGGCGCTCGCGGGCTAGAGGTTCGTCATCGACAATCAGCACATTCATATGGTTCTGGCTTCCTGCTTTTGTGTCGCACACGGATAGCGTAGACAGGTGTAGTAACGGGCGTTATGCCGCTTCAC
Organism: Stutzerimonas stutzeri; assembly: GCF_019090095.1. NCBI lineage: Bacteria > Pseudomonadati > Pseudomonadota > Gammaproteobacteria > Pseudomonadales > Pseudomonadaceae > Stutzerimonas > Stutzerimonas stutzeri. Next base: position 133,721 of record NZ_JAGQFP010000003.1, read on the forward strand.
GCTGAGACTCGCTGCGGGACCGAAAAGTGCCGTTAATCGTGCGTCTATATTGTGCAGAGCCTGCTGGGTGCCCCGTGGTGAAAGGGTTTGAGCGTTTTCATCGAAAGGGTTGCTGACCTCCAGATGAAACACGCCATCGGCATAATGCGCCGCCACGCTGATCACCCCGCCATCGATTCGCGGCTGGATTCCGTGAATAAGCGCATTTTCCAGCAAGGGCTGCAAGGTCAGCTGAGGAATCGGCAGATCATCCGGGACATCTTCGACCTGCCACTCGACCCGTAGCCGCTCGCCTAGCCGGTACTGCTCGATCGACAAGTAGCGACGCGACAGGTCCAGTTCATCACGCCAGGGCACCAGGCTACCGGGCCGCGCCAGGCTGGCGCGAAACAGATCGGACAGGTCCAGTACCGCTTGCTCGGCCTTGACCGGGTCGGTCACCACCAGACTGGCGATGCTGTTCAGGCTGTTGAACAGAAAATGCGGGCGAATCCGTGCCTGCAGCGACTCGATGCGGGCCTTCAACTCCGCCTGCTCCTGGCGGCGCCACTGGCTCTGCAGATAGAAATAGCGCAGCAGCAGTCCGGACATGATCAGGCTGATCAGCGCATGTCGCAGATACAGATTGACCTCGCCGACCCGCGTCAGGGGCCCGCCCAGCTGGTAGATATCGGCCACCGCGGTGCAGGCCAGCGTCAGTCCGACCACCATCGCGCAACACACCAAGCCGGCCAGCCATGGCCGCAGCCGTGCCAGCAGCGGACGCAACTGGCACGTCAGCCCGGCCGAGAGCAGCATCACCCACTGGACGAACAAGGACGTCAGCGCCAGACGCATCCAGTTGAACCCGGGCTGCATCGGCTCGGCCAAGACCAGTACCAGCACCAGCAACTCGGCAAGCAGCACCAGACCCAGCAGCGCCTCCGGCTGGCACAACTCCGGCACGAAGAAGTCGTCGGCGGGCGCCACGGGTGATGTGCGGTTGAGCGTTTCTCTTGGCATGGTTCGACTGGCGCGCCCCCGATGGATGACCGGATACATTCAGGCGCACGCGATGCGCCTAAAGCCGCCAGTCTATCGGTTCCACGTCGGCCCGAGATGAGCATTGCTCGCCACTTCGACGCCCATCTGCGCAAAGGCGCGTTTCGACGCTGGTCGTCCTGATGGCAGACCGACTCCGAACCAAGCCGAGCATCCGAGAGGCGCGACAACGAGCGCGGCCAGCCGAGAGATAACCGCCCTTGTCGTCGTTGAGTGCGGACATGCCCGGATGGCGACAGACCTCGTGCAGGGGCGCGGACGGCGGACGCAAGCCTGTTATTATCCGCGTTTCCATGTCCATCCGATTTCTGCGAGCGCATTCATGAGCACCGACAAGACCAACCAGTCCTGGGGCGGCCGTTTCAGCGAGCCCGTCGACGCCTTCGTCGCCCGATTCACCGCCTCCGTCGAGTTCGACAAGCGCCTCTACCGCCACGACATCATGGGCTCGATTGCCCACGCCACCATGCTGGAAAAGGCCGGCGTGCTGAGCGCCGATGAGCGCGACCAGATTATCGCCAACCTGAAGGACATCCAGAGCGAAATCGAGGCCGGCACCTTCGACTGGCGCGTCGATCTGGAAGATGTGCACATGAACATCGAGGCGCGTCTGACCGACCGCATCGGCGTGACCGGCAAGAAGTTGCACACCGGCCGCTCGCGCAACGACCAGGTGGCCACCGACATCCGCCTGTGGCTGCGCGACGAGATCGACACCATCCTCGGCGAAATTACCCGTCTGCAGCAGGGCCTGCTGGGTCTCGCCGAGGCCGAAGCCGACACCATCATGCCCGGCTTCACCCACCTGCAAACTGCCCAGCCCGTGACCTTCGGTCATCACCTCCTGGCCTGGTTCGAGATGCTCAGCCGCGACTACGAGCGCCTGGTCGACTGCCGCAAGCGCACCAACCGCATGCCGCTGGGCTCGGCCGCGCTGGCCGGCACGACTTACCCAATCCAGCGGGAAATCACTTGCGAATTGTTGGGTTTCGAAGCGATCTCCGGCAACTCGCTGGACGGCGTTTCGGATCGCGACTTTGCTATCGAATTCTGCGCCGCCGCCTCGGTGGCAATGATGCACCTGTCGCGCTTCTCCGAAGAGCTGGTGCTCTGGACCAGCGCGCAGTTCCAGTTCATCGACTTGCCGGACCGCTTCTGCACCGGCTCCTCGATCATGCCGCAAAAGAAGAACCCGGACGTGCCGGAACTGGTGCGCGGCAAGACCGGCCGCGTGTTCGGCGCCCTGAGCGGCCTGCTGGTGCTGATGAAAGGCCAGCCACTGGCTTACAACAAGGACAACCAGGAAGACAAGGAGCCGCTGTTCGACGCCGCCGACACCCTGCGCGACTCGCTGCGCGCCTTTGCCGACATGGTCCCCGCCATCAAGCCCAAGCGCGAAATCATGCGCGAAGCGGCGCTGCGCGGCTTCTCCACGGCGACCGATCTGGCTGACTACCTGGTACGCAAGGGCCTGCCGTTCCGCGACTGCCACGAAATCGTCGGCCATGCGGTGAAGTACGGCGTGCAGACCGGCAAGGACCTGGCCGAGATGAGCCTCGACGAGCTGCGCCAGTTCAGCGACCAGATCGGCGACGATGTCTTCGCCGTGCTGACCCTGGAAGGTTCGGTGAACGCCCGCGACCACATCGGCGGCACCGCTCCGGCGCAGGTACGCGCAGCTGTCCAGCGTGGGCGCGAGCTGCTGGCCCAGCGCTGACACCGTTTCGTCATCCGATCGTGTGGGAGCGGTCTCGACCGCGAAGGCGTGCAGAAACCTGTTCGCGGTCAAGACCGCTCCCACTACGGCACTGACACCACACCGGCGACCTCTTTTCGGAGCCATCATGTCCCTGAACATCCGTCCCGCCACCCGCGACGACGCCGCGCTGATCCTGCGCTTCATCACTGATCTGGCGATCTACGAAAAGGCCGAGCACGAGGTAAAAACCGACGTTGCCGGCATCGAGAACAGCCTGTTCGCAGACGGCAGCACGGCCCATGGCCTGATCTGCGAGCGTGACGGCGAGCCCATCGGCTACGCCGTGTATTTCTTCAACTACTCGACCTGGCTGGGCAAGCACGGCCTCTATCTGGAAGACCTCTACGTCACGCCGCAGCAGCGTGGCATCGGCGCCGGCAAGGCACTGTTGCGGCATCTGGCGCAACTGGCAGTGGCACGCGGCTGCGGGCGCTTCGAATGGTCGGTGCTGGACTGGAACCAGCCAGCCATCGACTTCTATGAGTCGATAGGCGCCAGACCACAGCACGAGTGGATCGGCTACCGCTTGACCGGCGACGCCCTGACGGCGTTCGCAGCGGGCTGATCCCGCACGCGCATGGCTGTCCGGAAATCGGTCGAAACAGAGCGGCCACGCGCGCCCCGCCTGCCCTTTGCCAATGCCTGGTTCTTTCCGGCGGCCGCGCTTTATGCGACGCTGATCCTGCCGCTCTCGGTGTTGACGCTGCTCGGCCTGATACCCGCGCTGCCCGGCCTGGCCGCGCCTGCTGGTCATGCGCACGAAATGCTCTTCGGCTTCGCTCTGGCGGTAGTTGCCGGTTACCTGCTCGGGCCGCAGCCGCCGCGACGCACCCTCTGCCTGCTCGGCTGCTGGGCACTGGCACGCGCAAGCTATCTGTTCTGGCCGGACTCCTGGCTGGCGCTGGCGAGTGCCACCGCCTTTGCCGCGGGTCTTGCCTGGACGGTGCTGCCGCGCTTTCTCGGCGCCGCGAAGAAATGGCGCAATCAAATGGTCGCTCCGGTGGTCGCCGGACTGAGCCTGGTCAGCGTCATCGCCAGCAGCGGTATCGGGCGCCACGTCGACCAGTTGATGCTCGCCGAGGCGCTGTTGCTGCTCGCCACGCTGATGTTCTTCATGGGTGGACGGATCATCGCGCCGGCCATCGCCGGGTACGCGCAAGGCCGGGGCTGGCGGCTCGATGCGCGGGTGCAGCCGGCTGTCGAAGGCGCAGGACTGGTGCTGCTGGGGCTCGCCTTGCTGTTGAACCTGCTGCCCTGGCCACTCACCCGGCAGCTGACCGGGGCCGTGCTGGTCGCGACGGCCGTACTCACGACCATACGCCTGCTGCGCTGGCAGCCCTGGCGCTGCACTCGCCCGGATCTGCTGGCATTGCTGCTCGGCTACGCCTGGCTCGCCATCGGTCTGCTGCTACTCGGCCTCGGCGTGCTGCTGCCGGGCTTGCCGGCGAGCGCAACGCTGCATGCGCTGACCGTCGGCGCGCTGGGCAGCCTGACCTTCGCGGTCATGGCTCGCACGCAGCTGGTCTACCGATTTCGCGACGCAGCCGCTCAGCCCTGGATACAAGCCGTGGCGCCGCTGATCAGCCTGGCGGCCCTGACGCGTGTGCTGCCCGCCCTGCTGGGCCAGCCGCGACCGGCCTGGCTGCTGGTCGCCGCTGGCTGCTGGTCGCTGGCCTTCCTGGCGCTGGCTGTGCTGCTCTGGCGCTGCCGGGGTGCACACGCGAACAGCCCGCGCGGCGGCACCCACCGCTAGGTTCCGACCGGAACTCTCGGGCATTGCGCTTGACCTACATGCAACGACGGCTCGTTGATGGCCGCCGCACTCGCCGAGCCCCGCATGCCCGATCTCAAGACACTGCTGCTGAATCAGGACACCCAGGGTGCCGAAGTCTTCGACTCGCCCAAGGAACGCCTGAACTTCTATCGATCGGAAATCCACTTCGAATCGACGCTGCTGGCCAGCCGTACCAGCGGCTACCTGTCGTCCCAGTCGTTTCTGATCATCGCGTTCGCCTCCTCGATGGCCAATACCAACCAGGAGTGGGGCAGCCTGTTTCGGCTGGTGGTGCCGACCGTGCTGGCCATGCTCGGGCTGATCACCTCGCTGCATGCGATACCGGGCATCCGCGCCAGCTACGACGTGATCGAGCGCTGGCATCAGAAACAGGCCGAACTGCTGCAGACGGAAGGCCAGGTCGGCCTGCTGCCCAACCGCGACTCGGCACTGTTCGGCGAGGGCAATAGCCCGGCCGGCGGCAAGCGCTACAAACGCACCCTGATGTTCTCCCTGCGCACCCCGGTCATCTTCGGCAGCGTCTGGACATTGCTCGGTGTGTTTTGCGTGGTGCTCTATTTCTTCGGCTGATCAGAGCCAGTCGCGAAACTTGAACCAGGCGTAGGGAATGATCGCCGACACCACCATCATGCCCAGCGCCATCGGATAGCCGAACGGCCAGCCGAGCTCCGGCATGTGCTCGAAGTTCATGCCATACACCGTGCCCACCAACGTCGGCGGCAGAAACAGCACCGCGGCGATGGAGAACACCTTGATAATGGCGTTCTGCTCGATGTTGATCAGCCCCAGGGTGGCATCGAGCAGGAAGGCAATGTCGCCGAGCAGTCGCGCCTGATGCTCGCCCAGCGACCGCACGTCGCGCTCCAGCGCTTTGAGCAGGCCCTTGGCGACACCCTGCTTGGGTTCGCCGGCATGCAACCGGTAGAAGGCGATCAACCGGTTCGCGCTGAACAGGCTTTCGCCCAGCTGCGACAGCAGCGAGCGGTGCTGGCCGAGGCGCTGAATGATCTGTTGCAGATCCGTGCGCTGTTCCTTGCGCTGATCGAAGATGCAGCGTGAAACCGTCTGCAGTTCGACCTGAACGCTTTCCAGCACGTCGGCGATGCGATCGACCACCGCGTCGGCCAACGCAAGGAAGACCTGGTGGCTGGTCGCGTAGGCCGATGGCTGGCGCAGGCGCTTGGCCTCGAACTGGCGAAAGGCGCTGAGCTCGCTGTAGCGCACCGTCACCAGACGGCGCTTGGTCAGAACGAAGGTCACCTCCGCGTTTTCCGGACGTCGATCGGCGATGCCCATCACCACGGTGGTGGTCATGAAAATCGCCCCGTCCTCGTCATAGAAGCGCGAGGAATCCTCGATCTCCGCCAATTCCTCACGGGTCGGGATATCCACGCCAAGCGCCGCTTCGATAAAGCGTTCTTCCTGCAGATCGGGCGACAGCAGGTCGACCCATAGCACGTTTTCCGGCAAGGCCTGCGAGGTCTGCCCAACGCGCCGCACCAACAGGCCATCTTCAAGGCAATACAGAGTGATCATTGCTGTCGTCGTGCTCTCGATAGTCCATAGTAGAAATAGAAACCGCCCCGAGCGAAGCGTTCGCACAAGCGTCCCTGCTGGCGCCAGCTTGCCGGGACCCGGCAAAACAGACCCTCAAGTCTTTCCTGACGAGAATCACACATGAACGACACCATTTCCGAAGACGACGAGACGTTCGCCGAAGAAACCCTGATACAGGCCATCGAAAACCAGCTGGAGGCCGGCGACCCCGCCGCCGCCCAGGCCACGTTGAACAAGCTGACGCTGGTCGGCTACGAGCGCGATGAAATCGTCAAGTTGATGGCCCTGGTGCTGGCTGAAGAGATTCGCCAGATGCTCGAGGAGGATCGCCCCTTCGACAGCGAACGGTACGAAGCGATGCTGCGCAACCTCCCCGAGCTACCGCAATAGCCTTGGGGCAAGCAGGCTTGCGCGCAGCATCTACACTTCGCAGACAGGGCCAAGGCCCACCATCCGAGGAGCAGACATGTCATACACCCCAGAACTGGTCGCCGAGCTGGAAATCCTCAGCCTGTTCAGCCTCGATAACGCCCTGGAAGGCTTGAAAGTACACAAGGATGCCGGCCAGGCAGCCGTCGCCGCCGCGCAGCGCTTGTACGCCAAGGGCCTGACCAGCCAACCCGACGGTGGCTACCTGACCAGCCTCGGCCGCGACGCTGCCGAGCATGCCCAAGGCCTGCTGACCATTCTTTCGGAAACGGTGCCGGCCTGATACGACGCACCGCCGCGCCCGAGAACGCAGCTGCACGGTCCGCCGACGGCAGCTGCCTGCGGTTTTTTGCTTCCGGCCTATGCCATGTTATTTTCCACTTCGCTGCCTCGATCACCAGGGCGGACACCCTACCGTTTGCCTGTGAAATGCCTGAATGACCCGCCACCAGGAAATCCGCCCCGCGCTCGAAGAAGGCATAGACCGCAAGGAGCTCGGCACGCTCCGTGATCGATTTCTGACCGTCAACGCTGGTCGCCTGGAGCGCACACGGCAAGTCATGTCGCCGCGCCAGCAGGCTGTGCTGAAACTGTTGCCGCTGCTGTTTCACGTTAACCATCCGATCCTGCCGGGGTATGTATCGGGGACCACGCCGGCCGGCCTCGCCGGCTTCGAGCCGGACGCCGACACCCTCGCCGAAGCCCAACGCCTGAGCCGCTCGTTTACCTACAGGCCGCTGCGGGGCAAGCCCTCTCAGCCAATTCAGGGCATGTACCTGATGGGCAGCCTGGGCACGGTCGCGCAGGGCGAGCAGAGCGACCTGGACGTCTGGGTCTGCCATGACCCGGACCTGTCGCCGGCACAACTCGATGAACTTCAGCGCAAGGGCGATCTGATTCAGGCCTGGGCGGCGACACAGGGTTGCGAGGCGCACTTCTTCCTGGTCGATCCGATGCGCTTCGCCCAAGGCGCACGCGAAGCGCAACTGACCTCCGACGATTGCGGCACCACCCAGCATTATCTGCTGCTCGATGAGTTCTACCGAACCGCCATCTGGCTCGGCGGCCGTACCCCGGTGTGGTGGCTGGTGCCCGCGTATGAGGAACATCGCTACCAGCACTACGTCCGCACCCTGCTGGACAAGCGCTTCATACGCAGCGAAGAGGTGCTGGACCTCGGCAGCCTCGGCGACATCCCGCCCGGCGAATACCTGGGTGCAGGTCTGTGGCAGCTGTACAAGGCCATAGAGTCGCCCTACAAGTCGCTGTTCAAGCTGCTGCTGGTCGAGGTCTATGCCAGCGAACACCCGCAGGTGCGCTGCCTGAGCCTGGACTTCAAACAGGCGGTCTACGCCAATCACCTGGTACTGGACGAGCTGGATCCCTACATCGTCGCGTACCGCCGGATAGAGGCGTATCTCATCGCACGGGGTGATCAGGAGCGCTTGGCGCTATTGCGCCGCTGCCTGTATCTGAAGATCGACAAGCCCCTGAGCCGCCCGATGACCGGTCGCAGCAAGGGCTGGAAGCGGCAGTTGCTCGAGCGCCTCACCCACGACTGGGGTTGGGACGAGCGACAATTTGCCCAACTCGACCGGCGGAGCCAGTGGAAAACTCGCCAGGTCGATCAGGAGCGCAGGGCGCTGGTCAACGAGCTGACCTACGCCTACCGGTTTCTCAGCGAGTTCGCGCGCCGCCTGCAGATCACCAGCAGCATCAACGGCCGCGATTTCGCCGTCCTCGGCCGTCGCCTGCACGCCGCGATCGAGCGCAAGGCGGGCAAGATCGAGGCGATCAACCTGGGCATTTCGCCGGACATGGCCGAGCACAGCCTGACGCTGGTGCAGGGCTACGACGCGGCAGGCGACGTCTCCTGGTCGCTGTACGAGGGCAGCCTGAACGCCCGCGAAGTGACCCATTTTTCGCCACTCAAGCGCTCGCGCGAGCTGATCCCGCTGCTCGGCTGGTGCCATCGCAACGGCATCGTCGACAGCGCGACCCATGTGGCGCTTCACCCCGGCGACAGTGGCTTGAGCGAAGCTGAGCTGTTTGCCCTGCTGACCGACCTGCGCCAAGCGTTTCCCATGCCGCCACCTGCCGTGACCGAGGACGCGTTGTTGACCGCAGCGGTCCCGGCCCAGGTCCTGTTGCTGGTGAACATCGGGCTGGATCCTTTCAGCCCCGAGCACCCACTCTCGCTCGATGAGCGCAACGACCCGTTCGGGTATGGCGCAGCACGGGAGAACCTGGTCCTGAGTGTCGACCGGCTCACGCTGAACAGCTGGAATGAGTTGATTGCCAGCCGCTACGAAGGGCCCTCGGCATTGCCCGACTGCTTGCGCGATTACCTCGACGAGTTGCCGGTGCGCGGCATGCGTCCCGCTCTGCAGGTGCGCTGTTTCTGCCGCCATTCCGGCTTGGCCATCGCACGGCGGGTGGAAACGCTGTTCAGCGATGCTCAGGGCGTGCTCGACGAGGCGAGCGAGAGCCGCTACCTGCTACAGGTTCGCCAGCACTTTCATCTGTTGGACCTGACCCCGCGCAACGTCCGGCACACGAAGCTCAGCGACCTGCCGGCCCTGATCGATCACCTGGGCGAGGCACATCAGCGAGATCGCCCGGTACGGGTGGATCGCCACGCCCTGGAGGGGCTGGATCTCGCGCTGATCCTGGCCCAGGCCAGAACGCAATGCCTGCAGGTGTTCTATCGCCTCCACGGCGCGACGGCGGAGCTGACGGTGCTGGATGAGTTCAACGCCCTGTGGCGTCAGCAGCTGCCCTATCGCGACGAGCAGAGCCTGCTGACGCCACTACTGCGCTTCCTGCAGTCGGTGAGCTACCGTCGCACTACGCAGCTGCCGTTCGAGGAAAGCCGTCTGGCAGCGATGGACATCCTGTTCTACCGGCTGCTGCAGCCTTCGCCGGACCGGCCGCTGACGGTCGAGCGCAGAGCGGCGCCACGCGAGGACGCCAGCGATCCGTTCTACGACATCCAGGCCATCATCGAGCCCAGCGAGAAAGGCCGCTCGCAGGTCACGCTGTATTGCAACCACCAGGAATTTTCCAGCCTGGAATACGGCTCGGGACTCTTCGCCGCGGTGGCCCGCTATATTCTCGACCAGCGTAGCGGCGGCGAGCGCTATCCCTGCTACATCACCGACCTCGATCTGTCCGGCCTGCATGGCGGGGGCAAGACCCAGACCGTGCAACATCTGCGCTACAAGGCGCATCTCGAAGCCGCGCTCAATCAGGCGCTGGCCGATCTCTGATCAGGCGTGGCGCGAGCCACGCCCAGGCCTCACAGGCCGACGTCACCTGCCGCTTCGGGTTGGTACTCGACCGCCAGCAGCGTCAGCTTGAGCACCTTGCCGCCCGGCGTCGGCCAGTCGATGTGCTGGCCGACGCTCATGCCCAGCAACGCGGTACCGACCGGCGCCAGCACCGAGACAGTCCCCTCCCGCCCGGCGTCCTGCGGATAGACCAGGGTCAGGTGATAATCCTTGCCACTGCCTTCTTCTCGACAATGGACACGTGAGTTCATCGATACCACACCAGCGGCCAGTTCGCTGCGCTCGACCACCTGAGCACGGGACAACTCTTCTTCGAGCGCCTCGGCGGCCGGACCATAGTCAGCCAGGCCATCGAGCATTCGCTCGAGCCGCTGCAGGTCGGGTTGCGTGATGATGATGGGCGGTGCGCTGGTCATGGGTCTGGGTCAACTCCTGGACAAAAGTGAAAGGTCAGAAAAAGCAAAACCCCGCCCGAAGGCGGGGTTTTTTAACCTGAACTCGACCCTAACACAGCCAATTTAATAAGCAAGGGCGTGAGGGCTGTCGCCCGGTTCGCGACCGTCCGGCCTCGCCTCAAAGCTCCTCGAAATCGAGCGCTTCACCGCCCTGTTCCTGCGTGACCCGCGCAAGCAATTCGCCAAGGCGCTCGTCATTGCTGTCGCAAATCCACATCGAGGCGGCTTCGTCGTAATCGAAGTGGAACCCACCCGAACGCGCCGCGACCCAGAGCTGGCGCAGCGGAGGCTGGCGGCTGAAGATCAGCTGCGTGCCGTTCTCGAAACGCACGGTGAGCACGCCACCGGAGTTGTCCAGATCGACATCCATGCCGCTGTGATCGAACACATCCTCGACTTCTTCCTGAACGGCGTCGACAAGATCGTGGAAGCGGGCTTCGCTCAAACTCATGAATCGGTTTCCTTCGGTACGGGGTGCACGGCGGCACCCGGCCACCGACGATCCCGACGAGCTTAGCAGGCCACCGCCGCGTCTAGCGAGCGATGGCCCGGACGGCAGGCGATATGTCCGCTGACGCGCGCACCCACATAGGCAATCCGGTGGGTGCTGGGTATACTCCGGCCATCGATTTTCCAAGGATTGCTCCCCAATGAAGCGCCTATTGCTTCCATTCATCGCACTCGCGGTTCTCGCGTCCGCACTCGGCGGCTGCGGCCAGAAAGGCCCGCTTTATCACCCGGACGACGAGGCTACGGCCAAAGAGCGTTCCAAAGACCGATTCGAACTGTAAAGGAGGCATCCATGGAGGCCTTCTCGTACCGCGACGGTCAACTCTTCGCGGAGGGCGTGGCGCTGCCCGCTCTCGCGCAACGCTTCGGCACCCCGACTTACGTCTACTCGCGTGCCCACATCGAGGCGCAGTACCACGCCTATGCCGACGCCCTGAAAGGCATGCCCCATCTGGTCTGCTTTGCCGTGAAGGCGAACTCGAACCTCGGCGTGCTGAACGTGCTGGCGCGCCTGGGGGCCGGGTTCGACATCGTCTCCATCGGCGAGCTCGAGCGCGTCCTCGCTGCCGGCGGCCAACCGGAGCGCATCGTCTTTTCCGGTGTAGGCAAGAGCCGTGACGACATGCGCCGCGCGCTGCAAGTCGGTGTGCATTGTTTCAACGTCGAGTCCACCGAGGAGCTCGAGCGTCTGCAGCAGGTCGCTGCCGAGCTCGATGTGGTGGCGCCGGTATCGCTGCGGGTCAATCCCGATGTGGACGCCGGCACGCACCCGTACATCTCCACCGGACTCAAGGAAAACAAGTTCGGTATCGCCATCGCCAATGCCGACGCGGTCTATGGCCGTGCTCATGAGCTGAGCCATATCGAAGTGATCGGTGTCGACTGCCACATCGGCTCGCAGCTGACCACGCTGCCACCGTTCCTCGACGCACTCGATCGCCTGCTGGCGCTGATCGACCGCCTGGCCGTACGTGGCATCCGCATCCGCCACCTGGACCTGGGCGGCGGGCTCGGTGTGCGCTACCGCGAGGAGCAGCCGCCATTGGCCGGCGACTATATCCAGGCGGTGCGCAAACGCATCGACGGCCGCGACCTGGCACTGGTGTTCGAACCCGGACGCTCGATCGTCGCCAACGCCGGCGTGCTGCTGACCCGCGTGGAATACCTCAAGCACACCGAGCACAAGGACTTCGCCATCGTCGATGCGGCGATGAACGACCTGATCCGCCCGGCGCTGTACCAGGCCTGGATGGACGTGGTGCCGGTGCAGCCGCGCGACGGCCAGGCACGTCACTACGACATCGTCGGGCCGATCTGCGAAACCGGCGACTTCCTCGCCAAGGAGCGGCCGCTGGTCCTCGCCGAAGGCGATCTGCTGGCCGTTCGCTCGGCAGGCGCCTATGGTTTCGTCATGAGTTCGAACTACAACACCCGCGGCCGCGCCGCCGAGGTGCTGGTGGACGGGGAAGACGCCTACGAAGTGCGCCGCCGCGAAAGCGTGCAGGAGCTATACGCTGGCGAAAGCCTGCTGCCTGCCTGAGGCCACGACGATGCTTTTGCGTTTTACCAAGATGCACGGCCTGGGCAACGATTTCATGGTCATCGACCTGATCAGCCAGCACGCGCATATCCAGCCCAAGCACGCCAAGCAATGGGGTGATCGGCATACCGGTGTGGGCTTCGATCAGCTGTTGCTGGTCGAGCCCCCGCACGATCCCGATGTCGACTTCCGCTACCGCATCTTCAACTCCGATGGCTCGGAAGTGGAGCAATGCGGCAATGGTGCGCGCTGTTTCGCCCGCTTCGTGCTCGACAAGCGCCTGACGATGAAGCGGCACATCCGGGTCGAGACCAAGGGCGGCATCATCGAGCTGAACATTCGTCCCGACGGGCAGATCAGCGTCGACATGGGCGCGCCGCGCCTGGTGCCGGCCGATATTCCGTTCCAGGCCGATGGCGAGGCCCTCAGCTATCCGCTGAGTGTCGAGGGTCAAGCGCTGGAGATCGCGGCGCTATCGATGGGCAATCCGCACGCCGTGTTACGCGTGGACGATGTCACCACCGCGCCGGTGCACGAGCTGGGCCCGAAGATCGAGCATCACCCGCGCTTCCCGCAGCGGGTCAACGCGGGTTTCCTCCAGGTCGTTGATCGCCAGCACGCAAAACTGCGTGTCTGGGAGCGCGGTGCCGGCGAAACCCAGGCCTGCGGCACCGGCGCCTGCGCCGCGGCAGTGGCCGCAATCCGCCAGGGCTGGATGGATTCGCCGGTGCAGATCGATCTGCCTGGTGGCCGTCTGTCCATCGAATGGGCAGGTACGGGACAGCCGGTTATGATGACCGGCCCCGCCGTTCGTGTTTTCGAAGGACAAGTTCGCCTATGACCGAGCAAAACCAGGACAAGCCGCAGCTGCCGGACGCCGAAACCGTCGCGGCTTACCTGCGCGCCCACCCGGAATTCTTTGTCGATCACGATGAATTGATTCCCGAACTGCGCATCCCGCATTTGCCCGGTGGGGCGGTGTCGCTGGTCGAGCGTCAGGTCAAGCTGCTGCGCGAGCGCAACATCGAAATGCGCCATCGGCTGTCGCAACTGATGGATGTTGCCCGCGACAACGACCGGCTGTTCGACAAGACCCGCCGCCTGGTACTCGACCTGCTCGACGCCAACAGCCTGGAAGAGGTGATCGGCGCGGTGGATGAGAGCCTGCGGCACGAATTCCAGGTGCCCTACGTCAGTCTCATCCTGTTCAGCGAAACCCCGCTGCCGGTTGGCCGTAGCGTGACCGCGACCGAAGCCCAGCAGGCGATCGGCGGCCTGCTCGGCAGCAGCAAGACCATCTGCGGTGTGCTACGTCCGCATGAGCTGGCGTTCCTCTTCGGTGAAGAGGACAGCAGCGGCATCGGCTCGGCTGCCGTGGTCGCGCTCAGTCAGCAGCAAGGTATCCTGGCGATAGGCAGCCAGGATCCGCAACACTACAAGAGCTCGCTGGGTACTCTGTTCCTCAGTTACATCGCCGAAGTACTGACGCGGGTGCTGCCGAATTACTCCACCCCGCTGCGCTCGGTGCGCTGAAACCGCCGCAGACCCGCCAGCGTAGGTTGGATTAGCCGAAGGCGTAATCCGACGTTCGAGTGGGTTGGCGTCTGGCGATCGGCGCGGATGGGGCGAGGTAACCGACGGAAGCGCCTCCGGCGATTCCATCCTACGCACTGGCCGCGACAGCTCTGCGACGACGCTTCATTAGTTTCGCGCTGCCTTCTCGTCAGCCTTTCTGCCGCCAGCGCTTTTATCGGCCCCTGAGGTTTATATCGATGCAAACCGACCTCGACGCCTATCTCCTGCACCTGCGCAACGAGCGCCAGGTGTCGCCGCACACCCTCGACGGCTACCGCCGGGATCTCGTCAAGGCAGTGGCCTTTTGCGAGCGGCAAGGGGTCGGCGCCTGGGCGTCGCTAAAGCCGGCGCAGGTGCGCCAACTGGTCGCCGAAGGCCATCGTCAAGGCCAGTCCGGCCGCAGCCTGGCGCGCCTGCTCTCCTCGCTGCGCGGCCTGTATCGTTACCTCAATCAGACCGGGCGCTGTGCCCACGACCCGGCCGCCGGCATATCGGCACCCAAGGGCGAGAAGCGCCTGCCTCGCCTGCTCGATACCGACCGCGCGATGCAATTGCTGGACGGCGGCGTCGAGGACGATTTCATCGGCCATCGGGACCAGGCCATGCTCGAACTGTTCTACTCGTCCGGGCTGCGTCTGGCCGAACTGGTCGGGCTGAACCTGCCTGAACTCGACCTGCCCGCCGGCCTGGTTCGGGTGTTGGGCAAGGGCAACAAGGAGCGCGTGCTGCCCGTCGGCCGCAAGGCGCGGGATGCGTTGCAGGCCTGGCTGCCACTGCGCGCGCTGAGCCGCCCGGCCGATGAGGCCTTGTTCGTTAGCCAACAGGGACGCCGCCTGAGCCCTCGTGCGGTTCAGCTGCGGGTTCGCCAGGCCGGGGTCCGCGAGCTTGGCCAGCATCTGCATCCGCACATGCTCCGGCACAGCTTTGCCAGTCATATCCTCGAGTCCTCGCAGGACCTGCGCTCGGTGCAGGAGCTGCTTGGCCATGCCGACATCGGCACCACACAGATCTACACCCATCTGGACTTTCAGCACCTGGCGAAGATCTACGACCAGGCGCACCCGCGCGCCAAGCGCAAACAGGAAGGCGAGCCATGAGTATCCAGCTGATCACCTTCGACCTTGACGACACCCTGTGGGATGTCGGCCCGGTCATCCAGAGCGCGGAGACCCGCCTGCGCGATTGGCTCGGCCAGCACGCGCCGCGCCTGGGCGGCTTTCCGATCGAATCACTGGCAGCGATCCGCCGCCTGCTGATCGAGTCCGAACCCGGTCTCCAGCACCGTATCAGCGAGCTGCGCCGGCGCATCCTGTTTCATGCCCTGCACGACGCCGGCTATTCGCCAAACGAGGCGCAGGCGATCGCCGATCAGGCTTTCGAGGTGTTTCTCGAAGCGCGGCACGCCATCGACCTGTTCCCCGACGTGCATCCAACGTTGGAGCACCTGGCCAACCACTACACGCTCGGGGTCCTGACCAACGGCAATGCCGACGTCCGCCGCCTTGGCCTGGCCGACTACTTTCAGTTCACGCTCTGCGCCGAAGAACTGGGCGTCGGCAAACCCGACCCACGACCTTTCGAAGAAGCGCTCGCGCGTGCCCAGGTCGCCGCCGAACACGCCGTGCACATCGGCGATCACCCGGTGGACGATATTGGCGGCGCGCGGCGCGCCGGGGTCAGAGCGATCTGGTTCAACCCGGCCGGCGCCGCCTGGCAGCACGAAGGCCAACCCGACGCCGAAGTACGCAGCCTGGCGGAGCTTCCAGCGCTGTTGAGACGCTGGCAGTAATCGCTTGCCCCGGAAATGAAAAAGCCCAGCACACCGGTGCTGGGCTTTTCTTATCCGCTGACGAGCCGCGCCGGCAATGGAACGCGCCATGCGACGGCATGGCACCTCCGGCACCGGACCGAATCAGATAGGCCGGCTGCCGTACTTGCTGTCCGGCTTCTTCGGCGGGTCGGCCACGACGTTGGGCTCGACCTCCTGCACCCGACCACCGCGCGCAAGAAACTCCTCCATCGCACGCGCCAGCTCCTCGCGCTCCTTCTGTTTGGCTTCCAGGCTCGGCAGCTCATCGACGACGGCAGACTTGGCCTTGGCCTTCTTGCTGGTCGGAGTCGCCCGGTCGCTGTCCGTGCTTTCGTCGTCGGCGCTGTTGTCGGCATCACCCTCGTCAGCCGCCCCCAGCTCCTCGTCGTCCTCCTCGTCGTTAACGTCCAGATCGTCTTGTTCTAGTTCTTCGTCACTCATGTTCAACCTCGTACCTTGCCAAAGCGGAAGTTATAGCCCAGCGATGTGCCTGTTCGCCTATCGCCAAAAGAAATTCAACTCGCCATCCCATGCAACGTCACAAGCACCAGCCTGGCACTCCCCTGGTCACGATGCTCACCCAGGTAGATGCCCTGCCAGGTCCCCAGCGCCAGCCGCCCCTCGCTGACTGGCACACTCAGCTGGCAGCCGAGCAGACTCGCCTTGAAATGCGCCGGCAGATCGTCCGGCCCTTCGTAGTCGTGCTCGTAACCCGCCTGGCCTTGCGGCACCAGGCGATTGAAGAAACGTTCGAAATCACGTCGCACCGCGCCGTCGGCATTTTCGTTGATGGTCAACGAGGCCGAGGTATGACGCAGCCACAGGTGTAACAGACCGACCCGGCATTCATGCAGTTCCGGCAATTTGGCAAGCAGCTCGTCGGTAATCAAGTGAAACCCTCGCGGCTTCGGGCGCAGCGTGATCAAAGTCTGTTGCCACATGCCGGTCCTCCCGCGATCGCCTGAACGGGCGCATTCTAGCGCGGCGGCAGAAAAAACAAAGGGCGCCCGAAGGCGCCCTTGTCATAGCCCGGGACGCTCAGCGTTTGCTGGTGAATTCCGGGTAGGCTTCCAAGCCGCATTCCACGACGTCGACGCCCTCGTACTCTTCTTCTTCGCTGACACGCAGGCCCATTACCGCCTTGATGACACCCCAGACGATCAGACTGGCGATGAACACCCAGGCGAAAATCGACACCAGCCCCAGCAGCTGCGCGCCGAAGCTCGCCTCGGCATTGGTCAGCGGTACCGCCAGCAACCCCCACATGCCAACCACACCGTGCACCGAAATGGCGCCGACCGGGTCATCGAGCTTGAGCTTGTCCAGCCCGAGGATGCTGAACACCACCAGCACGCCACCGACGCCGCCAATCAACACGGACTGCAGGGCACTCGGGGTCAGCGGCTCGGCGGTAATCGCCACCAGGCCGGCCAGTGCGCCGTTGAGGACCATGGTCAGATCGGACTTGCCGAACAGCAGGCGGGCGGTGATCAATGCCGCGACCAGGCCGCCGGCAGCCGCCATGTTGGTATTGGTGAACACCTGCGCGACGGCGTTGGCGTCCTCGATGGTGCTCATCTTCAGCTGCGAGCCGCCATTGAAACCGAACCAGCCCATCCACAGGATGAACGCGCCAAGGGTCGCCAACGGCAGGTTGGCGCCGGGGATGGCGTTGATCTGGCCGTTCGGGCCGTATTTACCCTTGCGCGGTCCCAGCAGCAGGACCCCGGCCAGTGCAGCCGAAGCGCCGGCCATGTGCACCAGACCGGAGCCGGCGAAATCAAGGAAGCCGGCCGCATCGAGGAAACCGCCGCCCCATTTCCAGAAGCCCTGTACCGGATAGATGACGCCGGTCATCACCACCGCGAAGGCGATGAAGGCCCACAGCTTCATCCGCTCGGCCACCGCACCCGAGACCACCGACATGCAGGTCGCGGCGAACACCACCTGGAAGAAGAAGTCGGCGCGGGTCGAGTAGTAGGGGGCGTCTTCGCCCCCAGCGGCGACCAGGTCCACGGCATGCTCGTCGCCGATCAGGAAGCCCAGGCTCGGCAAGATGCCCCCTTCCGGGCTCGAGTACATGATGTAGTAGCCGATCAGCAGGTACATGATCGAGGCCAGTGCGTAGAGCACGATGTTCTTGGTCAGGATCTCGGCCGTGTTCTTGGCGCGGACCAGGCCGGCCTCGAGCATCGAGAAACCGGCCGCCATCCACATCACCAGCGCACCGCAGATGAGGAAGTAGAAGGTATCGAGTCCGTACTGGACGGGTATCAGTGCTGTGCTATCCATTTTGTTCACCTTTTGCCGAGCGCCAGGGCGCTAGTCGGGTAAAGGCGCCCGGGTTGGCTCCGGGCGCACTCCGTGTGCTTACAGGTTGTAACCGCGCTCGTTGTGCAGGCTGAGGTCGAGGCCGATGGTTTCTTCTTCTTCGCTGACCCGCAGTCCCATCACTACATCGATCGCCTTGAGAATCACGAAGGTGACGATGGCGGTGTAGACGACGGTGAACAGCACGCCCTTGAACTGGATCCACAGCTGCAGCGCGATGTTGTCGACCTCGCCGAAGCCGCCCAGGGCAGGGGCGGCGAACACCCCCGTGAGCAGCGCACCGACGATCCCACCCACCCCGTGCACGCCGAAGGCATCCAGCGAGTCGTCGTAGCCAAGCTTGCGTTTCAGGCTGGTGGCGCAGAAGAAACAGATGACGCCCGACGCCAGACCGATGATCAGCGCGCCCATCGGGCCCACCGTACCGGCCGCCGGGGTGATGGCCACCAGGCCGGCGACCACGCCCGAGGCGATGCCCAACGCACTGGGTTTGCCGTGGGTCACCCACTCGGCGAACATCCAGGCCAGTGCCGCTGCAGCCGTCGCGATCTGGGTCACCAGCATGGCCATGCCGGCAGTGCCGTTGGCCGCTAGCGAGGAACCGGCGTTGAAGCCGAACCAGCCGATCCACAGCATCGCCGCGCCGATCAGGGTCAGGCCGAGGTTATGCGGCGCCATCGGCGTGGTCGGGAAGCCCTTGCGCTTGCCGAGCACGATGCACGCCACCAGACCAGCGATACCGGCATTGATATGCACCACGGTGCCACCGGCGAAATCGAGCACGCCCCAGTCCCACAGCAGGCCGCCGTCGCCGCCCCAGACCATGTGGGCAATCGGCGCATAGACCAGAGTGAACCAGACGCCCATGAACACCAGCATCGCGGAGAATTTCATGCGCTCGGCGAAGGCACCGACGATCAGCGCCGGGGTGATGATGGCGAAGGTCATTTGGAAGGTGATGAACACACTTTCCGGCACGCTGCCGGTGAGGCTGTCGGGCGTCAGGCCGCTGAGAAAGGCACGCCCGAGACCGCCGACGAAGGAATTGAGGTTGGTGACGCCTGCTTCCATGCCAGCCGTGTCGAATGCCAGGCTGTAACCGTAGACCATCCAGAGGATGCTCATCAGGCCGGTGATGGCGAAGCACTGCATCATCACCGAGAGAATGTTCTTGGATCGGACCATGCCGCCGTAGAACAGCGCCAGGCCTGGAATCGTCATGAACAGCACCAGCGCGGTGGCTGTGAGCATCCATGCGGTATCGCCGGAATCAAGCGTTGCCTCCTGTGCCATGGCGATGCCGGGGCTTATCAGAGACAAAAGGGCTCCTAGCCCTGCGAATTTTCGCAGAGTCATGGTTTTACTCCTGGGGCGTGGGGTTCGTAGGCCTGCCTAGCAGGCAATCGCAAATGCTCGGTGGCGCGTGGCGTTGGATTGGCGTTACCGCCGAGTCCTCGGCTTGCGACGCGCCGGGCCGTCAGATTGCGTCGGTATCGGTTTCGCCTGTGCGGATGCGAATGGCCTGTTCCAGATTCACGACGAAGATCTTGCCGTCGCCGATCTTGCCGGTGTTGGCCGCCTTGGTGATGGCCTCGATCACCCGATCGAGCTGATCATCGGCGATGGCCACGTCGATCTTCACTTTCGGCAGGAAGTCGACCACGTATTCGGCTCCGCGGTAGAGCTCGGTATGGCCCTTCTGGCGACCGAAGCCCTTGACCTCGGTGACCGTGATGCCCTGAACGCCAATCTCGGACAGCGACTCGCGCACGTCGTCCAGCTTGAACGGCTTGATGATGGCAGTGACTAGTTTCATGAAAACTTCTCCCGTTTAGGTGGACTTGCCCCAGAAGTACGAACCCGGCTCAAGTCTAAGCGCAGTGTCTGGCTCTTGTAACGCGCCGACGTAGCGGAGCGACCTTCCGACACCATCAACCAATCCGACGAAACGTCCCGAATCGCCCATGCACCGCAACCTGTCGATGCATGCGTCATGACGAGCCAAGCAGAATCGGTGCCAATTCTCAAAAGCCGCCGAGTTTGCGCGGCGCGCACGCCTGTCGCGGCTGCAACGCGAGCCGCAGCGGCTTCGTCATGCACCAGCTTGGTGCCTGGCGGGATGTCCTCGTGCACCCAAACGGGGACGACGCGCGGAAAAGGCCCCGCATGAGGCCGTGCTACACTGCCAGCCGCTCAGAACACAGGTGATTCGCATGTTCCCGCCCAAAGCTTTCCTCGATGCCGTCGGCGCCCAGGCCTCGCGCCTGTTCAATGGAGAAAACCCCTTGCCCCGTGCTGAAATCGAAGCCCAGCTCAAGGGCATCGTGCAGAGCGCGTTGAGCAAGCTCGACGTGGTCAGCCGAGAGGAATTCGACGGCCAGATGGTCGTGCTGGCCCGCACCCGCGCGCGTCTCGAGGCACTGGAAGCCAAGGTTGCCGAACTGGAAGACAAGCTAACGCCACCCACCACGGAGTAATCCGGTGGCAACGATCAAAGGAGTGATCGAATGTCCCTTGCAATCGTCCACAGCCGCGCACAGGTCGGCGTGGAGGCGCCTGCCGTCACGGTCGAGGCGCATCTGGCCAACGGCCTGCCCTCGCTGGCCCTGGTCGGCCTGCCGGAAACCGCCGTCAAGGAAAGCAAGGATCGCGTGCGCAGCGCGATCCTGACCGCCGGCTTCGATTTTCCCGCCCGTCGCATCACGCTCAACCTCGCCCCCGCCGACCTGCCCAAGGACGGCGGCCGCTTCGACCTCGCCATAGCGCTGGGTATTCTCGCCGCCAGCGCGCAGATTCCCGGTGAGCGCCTGGACAGCCTCGAATGCCTCGGCGAACTGGCGCTCTCCGGGGCGTTGCGACCGGTGCAAGGGGTGTTGCCCGCCGCCTTGGCGGCGCGCAAGGCCGGACGCGCACTGCTGGTGCCCAGGGCCAATGCCGAAGAAGCCAGCCTGGCGTCGGGCCTGGTGGTCTACGCCGCCGATCACCTGCTCGAGGTCGCCGCCCATTTCAACGGCGCGACGCCGATCGAGCCCTTCCAGGCGCAGGGGCTGCTGCGCCAGGTGCTGCCCTACCCCGACCTCGCCGACGTGCAGGGCCAGCAAGCCGCCAAGCGCGGCCTGCTGGTCGCCGCGGCCGGCGCCCATAACCTGCTGTTTTCCGGCCCGCCAGGTACCGGAAAGACGCTGCTGGCCAGCCGCTTGCCCGGGCTGTTGCCGCCTTTGCAGGAGCAGGAAGCGCTGGAGGTCGCGGCGATCCATTCGGTGGCCAGCCAATCGCCCCTGGAGCATTGGCCGCAACGCCCTTTTCGCCAGCCCCATCACAGTGCATCCGGGCCGGCACTGGTCGGCGGCGGCAGCCGGCCGCGCCCCGGTGAGATCACCCTGGCGCACCAGGGCGTGCTTTTCCTGGACGAGCTGCCCGAATTCGATCGCAAGGTGCTCGAGGTGCTCCGCGAGCCGCTGGAGTCGGGGTGTATCGTCATCGCCCGCGCGCGGGACAAGGTGCGTTTTCCGGCGCGATTCCAGCTGGTGGCCGCGATGAATCCCTGCCCTTGCGGCTACCTGGGCGATCCCAGTGGCCGCTGTCGCTGCTCGCCCGATCAGATCCAACGCTACCGCGGCAAGCTGTCCGGTCCGCTGCTCGATCGTATCGACTTGCACCTGACGGTCGCTCGCGAGGCCACCGCACTGAATGCACCGCCCACCGGCGGCGAAACCACCGTCGAAGTCGCCGCCAAGGTCGCCGAGGCACGGCGCATCCAGTTGCAGCGCCAAGGCTGCGCCAATGCCTTCCTCGACCTCACCGGGCTGCGCAGCCATTGCCAGCTGCAACCGCAGGATCAGCAGTGGTTGGAGCGCGCCTGCGAGCGTCTCGGCCTGTCATTGCGCGCGGCGCACCGGATCCTGAAAGTCGCGCGCACCCTGGCCGATCTGCAGCAAGCGACTTCGATCGGTCGTGCGCACCTGGCCGAAGCCCTGCAATATCGCCCCGGAAGCCAGGCAGGCTGAGCCGCACGCCCCTCCCGGGCCTCGTCCGAAACGCAACAAACCGGCTGCAAATCAAGCATTCGCGCGGTCACAACCTGGGCAAGCCAGCCCGGTGGCCGCCCTGCCTGGCCGGTCGGACGCGGACCGATATGTTAGATTGCGCCCTCTTCGCCACAGGCGGCCACTCCCCAATCGGTAATCCAAGGAGCGCAGCATGGAGGCAAACACGTCTTCACCCCCTACCCTCAACCCCCCCGTTTTCTACGGCTCTGCCGTTCTGATTCTGATGCTGGTGATCTACAGCGTCGCCGTCCCCGAACAGGCTCAACGCATCTTCAGCGATGTCCAGGCCTGGATCATCGCCAACGTCAGCTGGCTGTACATCCTGGCCGTAGCAGTCATTCTGTTGATGGTCGTGTTGCTGGCGCTCAGCCGGTACGGAGACATCAAGCTCGGCCCCGATCACAGTGAGCCCGACTACAGCCACCTGACCTGGTTCTCCATGCTGTTCTCGGCGGGCATGGGCATCGGCCTGATGTTCTTCGGTGTCGCCGAGCCGGTGATGCACTTCCTCTCGCCCCCGGTTGGCGAGGGCGGCACGGCGGTGGCCGCACGCGACGCGATGAAAATCACCTTCTTCCACTGGGGCCTGCACGCCTGGGCCATCTACGCCATCGTGGCGATGATTCTGGCCTATTTCAGCTTCCGCCAGGGATTGCCGCTGACCCTGCGCTCGGCCCTGTATCCCCTGATCGGCGAGCGCATTCACGGGCCGATGGGGCACGCCGTGGATATTTTCGCCATCATCGGCACGGTACTCGGCGTCGCGACATCCCTGGGCCTGGGCGTCACCCAGATCAACACCGGACTGAACCATCTCTATGGGCTGCCGGTGTCCATACCGGTGCAGATCGCGCTGATTGCCGGCACCACCTTGCTGGCGACCATTTCCGTGGTCACCGGGCTGGACAAGGGCGTGCGGCGGCTGTCGGAGCTGAACCTGTCGCTGGCCGTGCTGTTGTTGCTGCTGGTGCTGATCGCCGGCCCGACGGTGTTCATCCTGCAGACGTTCGTGCAGAACACCGGCAACTACTTTTCGCAGATCGTCACCGCGACGTTCAATCTGTACGCCTACGAACCGAACGACTGGATCGGCGGCTGGACCTTGTTCTACTGGGGCTGGTGGCTGGCCTGGTCGCCCTTTGTCGGCCTGTTCATCGCGCGCATCTCGCGCGGCCGCACGATTCGCGAGTTCGTCACCGGCGTGCTGCTGGTACCGACCGCCTTCACCCTGCTGTGGATGACCGTGTTCGGCGACACCGCGATCCACATGATTCTCTGGGATCACGTCACCAGTCTCGGCGAAGCCATCGAGCGGGACAGCTCACTGGCGCTGTTCGCTTTCCTCGAGCACTTCCCGTTCGCCGCGCTGCTGTCGCTGATCGCCATCATCATGGTGGTGGTGTTCTTCGTCACCTCGGCCGACTCTGGCGCGCTGGTGGTGGACATGCTCGCCTCTGGCGGCGAGGGCCAGACGCCCGTCTGGCAACGCGTGTTCTGGGCCGGATCCATGGGCGCGGTGGCCATTGCGCTGCTGCTGGCCGACGGCCTGACCGCCTTGCAGACGGCAACGATCGCCAGTGCCCTGCCCTTCACCCTGGTGCTGCTTTGCGCCATGTGGGGCCTGCTCAAGGCCTTGCGTGTCGACGCCACCAAGCAGGGGCTGCGTTATCAAGCACTGAACACCACCCCCACCGCCCCACAATCCGAAGGCGGCTGGCGGCGCCGGGTGCAGAACCTCACCAAGTACCCTCGCCGGCGCGACGTGGAGCGGTTCATCCGGAACGTCGCCGCGCCGGCCTGTGCCGCCGTGGCCGACGAGCTGCGCCAGCAGGGCTACGGCGTCGAGCTGACCAGCGGTGAAGACCAGCGGACCGGGCTGCAGATCACCCACGAGGGCGCGCCCGACTTCATCTATCAGATCCGCCCACGCGGCTATCCGATGCCAAGCTTCGTCGTCACCGAAGAAGGCGACGATGACGAACGCAACTACTACCGCGCCGAGGTGCATCTCAAGGAAGGCGGCCAGAACTACGATGTGATGGGCTGGAGCCAGGAGGGCGTCATCGGCGACATCCTCGACCAGTACGAGAAGCACATGCACTTCCTGCACATGGTCCGCTAGCGGCAGCAGGCGCCGGTCGCCGGGCACTACGCCCGGCGCCTGCCTCACATGCTCATCTGGGCCTCGTGCCCCTGAGCCAGGAACAGCTCCAGCTCCGCGAGCGGCAGCGGCTTGCTGATCAGATAGCCCTGCACCTGGTTGGCGCCATAGCGCTCCAGCAGCTTCAACTGCCCCGCTCGCTCCACCCCTTCGGCGACCACTTCCAGGCCCAGGTCATGGGCCAGGCTGATCATCGCCTGCACCAGACTGTTGTCCGCTTTGGCGCTGACGCCATCGACGAAGCTCTTGTCGATCTTCAGCAAGCTGATGGGCAGCCGACTCAGGTGCACGAAGGACGAGAAACCGGTGCCGAAATCGTCCAGCGAAAAGCGCACACCCAGCTCCGCCAGCGCGCTCATGGTGCCGCTGACCTGTTCGCTGCGGCGCATCACCGCGGTCTCGGTGAGCTCGAATTCGAGCCAACGGGGGTCGACGCCGCGCTCCTCGATCAGCCGTTGCAGGGTGATCAGCAATTGGCTGTCCTGGAACTGCCGAAACGACAGGTTGACCGCCATGTGCAGTTCGCCGGAACCCTTCTCGCGCAAGCTCTGCATATCGCGCAACGCCCGCGAAATCACCCAGTAGCCCAGCGGTACGATGAGCCCGCTCTCCTCGGCCATGGGGATGAACTCGTCCGGCGGCAGCAGGCCGCGCGAGGCATGCGGCCAGCGTACCAGCGCCTCCAACCCGACGATGCGACCGGTCTCCATACACAAACGCGGCTGATAGTGCAGTTCCAGATCATCGCGACGCAGCGCCCGGCGCAGTTCGCCCTCCAGATCCACCAGGCTGCTGGCGCTGCGGTTGACCCGTTCGTTGTGGAGATACCAGGTGCAGCCTTGCTTGGCCTTGGCCTGCCGCATGGCGACCTGCGCCAGCCATAACAGCTGATCGGCATCGGTATCGGCCTTGGCGTGGGCCAGCCCGAGGCTGCAGCCGAGCATCAGGCTTTCACCGTTGAGCCAGTAAGGCTCGGCCAATGCCTCCACCACCCGATCGGCGACCTGCTCGGCGCGCCCAGGATGGCGCCCGGTGTCGAGCAGCAGGCCGAACTCGTCGCCACCCAGCCGCGCGATGCGGTCCCCGACTTCCAGTTGCGCCTTCAGACGTGCCACCACTTGCAGGATCAAGCCGTCTCCAGCCTGGTGTCCGAGCGTCTCGTTGACCCGGCGGAAGTTGTCCAGATCGAGCAGCCCCAGGGCCAGGCCCGCGCCGTCGTGCTCGGCCAGTTCTCCTGTCAGCAGCAGCTGGAAGCCCTGCCGGTTGACGATCCCGGTCAACGGATCCTGCTCGGCCAGACGCCGCAAGGCGGCATTCAGGGCGCACCGTTCCCGTGCATAGCGCAGGCTGCGGCGTAACACATCGGCGCTGAACTGCGAGCTGACCAGCCAATCGGCGACGCCTTCGGGCGGCTCATCCGGCTCTTCATCGAGCAACAGAACGGTAGGACCGGGGAAACGCCCCGAAGCCGGGCGGTGGCGCGGCGTGGTGAACAGCAAGACGTGGCCCGCGTCGGCCAGATGCGCGGTGGCGGCAGGCCAGTCATCGGTAATCAGCAACAGGTGCTGGCTACGCAACGCGCGCAGCGCCGCATGCAGACGTTCGCCCCACTCGGGCTCGTCGGCCAGCAGAACCAGACGCATGGGTTGGATGGGCGCTGTCACGGTGTATTCCCGATTCGTGCGGAGCATGAGGAGCTTGGCCACCGTCGGCGCACTCCCTGTACGAAGCGCAACGGTGACTGAACAGCCTGAGGCGGTCACGGCGTGCATAGACTAGAGCATTCGGGCCCGTCCCTGGGTACGGCGGGCGACGACTGGTAGCGATAGGGGTCGGCCAACCTCATCTGACCGGGCGCGCCCTGCTAAACTCTCGCCCCCGCTTCAACAGACCAAACGAGAATGTCCCGACTCAACCCTCGGCAGCAGGAAGCCGTGAACTACGTCGGCGGCCCACTGCTGGTGCTCGCCGGCGCCGGCTCCGGCAAGACCAGCGTGATCACCCGCAAGATCGCCTACCTGGTGCAACAGTGCGGCATCCAGGCCCGCCACATCGTCGCCATGACCTTCACCAACAAGGCCGCGCGCGAGATGAAGGAGCGCGTCGGCACCCTGCTCAAGGGCGCCGAGGCGCGCGGTCTGACCGTGTCCACCTTCCATAACCTGGGCATGAACATCATCCGCAAGGAATATGCGCGTCTGGGCTACAAGCCCGGCTTCTCGATCTTCGATGACGGCGACATCAAGGCGCTGCTCACCGACATCATGCAGAAGGAATATTCCGGTGACGACGGCGCCGATGAGATCAAGAACACCATCGACAGCTGGAAGAACGACCTGATCCTGCCCGACGAGGCGTTGGCCAACGCGCGCAACCCCAAGGAGCAGACCGCTGCCATCGTCTACCTGCACTACCAGCGCACGCTCAAGGCGTACAACGCGGTGGACTTCAACGACCTGATCCTGCTGCCGGTCAAACTCTTCCAGGAGCATGCCGACATCTTGGAGAAGTGGCAGAACCGCATTCGTTACCTGCTGGTCGACGAATATCAGGACACCAACGCCAGCCAGTACCTGCTGGTCAAACTGCTGGTGGGCATGCGCAACCAGTTCACCGTGGTTGGCGATGACGACCAGTCGATCTACGCCTGGCGTGGCGCGCGCCCGGAAAACCTGATGCTGCTCAAAGAGGACTACCCGTCCCTGAAAGTGGTGATGCTGGAGCAGAACTACCGCTCCACCAGCCGCATCCTGAAATGCGCCAACATCCTCATCGCCAACAACCCGCACGTGTTCGAGAAGCAGCTGTGGTCGGAGATGGGCCATGGCGACGAGATCCGCGTGATCCGCACACGCAACGAGGACGCCGAGTGTGAGCGGGTGGCGCTTGAGATCCTCACCGAGCACCTGCGTACCCAGCGCCCCTATAGCGATTTCGCCATCCTCTACCGCGGCAACTACCAGGCCAAGCTGATGGAGCTGAAGCTGCAGCACCACCAGATTCCCTATCGCCTGTCGGGCGGCACCAGCTTCTTCGCCCGCCAGGAGGTGAAAGACCTGATGAGCTACTTCCGCCTGCTGGTCAACCCGGACGACGACAACGCCTTTCTGCGGGTGATCAACGTGCCGCGCCGCGAGATCGGCTCCACCACCCTGGAAAAACTCGGCAACTACGCCAGCGAGCGCGGCATCTCGATGTACGCCGCGTCCGACGAGATCGGCCTCGGCGCGCATCTCGATGCCCGCTACGCCGAGCGCCTGTCGCGCTTCAAGCACTGGATGGACAACGTGCGCCAGCAATGCGTGGTCAACGAGCCGATTGCCGCCATCCGCAGCATGGTGATGG
This sequence comes from Stutzerimonas stutzeri, assembly GCF_019090095.1. Lineage (NCBI taxonomy): Bacteria > Pseudomonadati > Pseudomonadota > Gammaproteobacteria > Pseudomonadales > Pseudomonadaceae > Stutzerimonas > Stutzerimonas stutzeri. The sequence continues at coordinate 161,368 of NZ_JAGQFP010000003.1, forward strand.
ACATCGACTACGAGAACTGGCTCAGGCAGAACGCCTCCAGCGACAAGGTGGCCGATGCGCGCATGGGCAACGTCTGGTTCCTCGTCGACGCGCTGAAGAGCACGCTGGAGAAGGACGAAGACGGCGAAATGACCATCGAGGACGCCATCGGCAAGCTGGTGCTGCGCGACATGCTCGAGCGCCAGCAGGAAGAGGAAGAAGGCGCCGAGGGTGTGCAGATGATGACCATGCACGCCTCCAAGGGCCTGGAATTTCCCTCGGTGTACATCATTGGCTTCGAGGAAGAGATCCTGCCGCACCGTTCCAGCATCGAGGCCGACACCATCGAGGAAGAACGGCGCCTGGCCTACGTCGGCATCACCCGCGCCAAACGCAACCTGGCGCTGACATTCGCCGCCAAGCGCAAGCAGTACGGCGAGGTGATCGACTGCACGCCGAGCCGCTTCCTCGACGAGCTGCCGCCGGAGGACCTGGTCTGGGAAGGCCAGGAAGATGCACCGGTGGAAGTAAAAGCAGCGCGCGGCAACGATGCATTGGCGGCGATGCGGGCGATGTTGAAGAAGTAGCGCCGCCCACGCGGCTGTAGGGTGGATCACGCTGCATCGATCCACCGGGTGGCGGCCCACTGGGTGGCGATTGACCGGCGGGCAATTCACCAGATGGCGCGGCACCGAGCGGGACCACGGTGGATGAAAAGAGCGTCATCCACCCTACAAGCTTCGCGCCGAGGGCGACGCTCCCACCTGTCCGCGACGCTTTTTCGTGGGAGCCGCGACCCCGCGGCGAATGCAGGCTGAGGGTGGATCACGCTGCACCGATCCACCGGGTGGCGGCCCACTGGGTGGCGATTGACCGGCGGGCAATTCACCAGATGGCGCGGCACCGAGCGGGACCACGGTGGATGAAAAGAGCGTCATCCACCCTACAAGCTTCGCGCCGAGGGCGACGCTCCCACCTGTCCGCGACGCTTTTTCGTGGGAGCCGCGACCCCGCGGCGAATGCAGGCTGAGGGTGGATCACGCTGCACCGATCCACCGGGTGGCGGCCCACCGGGTGGCGATTGACCGGCGGGCAATTCACCAGATGGCGCGGCACCGAGCGGGACCACGGTGGATGAAAAGAGCGTCATCCACCCTACAAGCTTCGCGCCGAGGGCGACGCTCCCACCTGTCCGCGACGCTTTTTCGTGGGAGCCGCGACCCCGCGGCGAATGCAGGCGAGGGTGGATCACGCTGCATCGATCCACCGGGTGGCGGTCCACCACGTGTCGCTCCACCGAGCGGGACCACGGTGGATGAAAAGAGCGTCATCCACCCTACAAGCTTCGCGCCGAGGGCGACGCTCCCACCTGTCCGCGACGCTTTTTCGTGGGAGCCGCGACCCCGCGGCGAATGCAGGCGAGGGTGGATCACGCTGCATCGATCCACCGGGTGGCGGTCCACCACGTGTCGCTCCACCGAGCGGGACCACGGTGGATGAAAAGAGCGTCATCCACCCTACCCATTGCCGACCGAGTAGCCGCTGGCGGGTGGTACACCACCGCTATGTCACGGTGGATGCACGAAGCGACATCCACCCTACGCCACCTTAACCGCTGACGATCGCCTCCAGCTCGCCGGCTGCCGTGCGCAGGCGCGGCACGAACGCCAACAGCGACTCCATTGAGCAACGAATCACCGGCGCGTGGGTGAACAGGCAGGCGCTCAGCTCGCCGCGGCCATCGCGCACCGGCACGGCGCAGGCGACCATGCCGTCGATGAATTCCTCCGAATCGGTCGCCAGATCCTCCTCACGAATCCGCACCAGGTCGTCGCGCAAGGCGCTGAGGTCAGTAAGGGTGTTGCGCGCCAGCTGGCGGATCGGCAGGCGCGGCAGGATGCGTTCGAGCTGGTCGTCCGGCAGCGACGCGAGGTAGAGCTTGCCGCTGGCAGTGCACCAGAGCGGCGTATGGCTGCCGATGGGCAGATTGATCTGCAGCGGCCAGTTGGTCTGCACCCGGTCGAAATACAGCATGTCCAGGCCATCGGGCACGGACAGGCCACAGGTTTCGCCAATCTCGTCGGACAGCTGACGCAGGATCGCCTGACGCAACGCCTTGTGCCGACCGCTGCCGAGGATGTTCACCGCCGTGGCATGCAGCCGATCGCCCGGCAGCAGACCGCCGCGCAAGCCGAACTGCAGGAAGCCTTCCTTTTCCAGCGTCTGCACCAGGCGGTGGGCGCTGGCCTTCGGAATATCCAGTTTTTCGGCCAACGCGCTGGGCGTCAGCGGCTCCGCGGCGCCGGCCACGGCTTCGATGATTTCCAGCACGCGGGTGATGGAGGAGCCTTTTTCACGAGGGGTACTGCGCATCGTCTGCCTTGTTGTTCAAAGAGTGGACCGCCATAGCGCGGAATGGGTGTATCGACGCATGTAGGTTGAACACGCTGGTGGGCTGAAGCCCACCCTACGCGCGTCTAATCATGATCCGCATCGAGAAATTCGCGCCCAGGGCGGATTACCTCTGCCCATACCATCTTCATCGAAGAAGAGAGGCGAACGCCCGCCGCCCGTGCATGCCCGGTTCGGTAGGGTGGGCTTCAGCCCACCAAGACGCCCCCTGCACATGCCTACTTCATGGTCGGCATGGAGAAGTCCGCCCCCGCGCGGATGCCGGTCGGCCAGCGGCGGGTCACGGTCTTCATGCGGGTGAAGAAACGCACGCCATCCGGGCCGTGCATGTTCAGCGGGCCGAATACCGAGCGTTTCCAACCGCCGAAGCAGTGGAAGGCCATGGGCACCGGGATCGGCACGTTGACGCCGACCATGCCGACCTTGACGTTCTCCTCGAACTGGCGCGCGGTGTCGCCGTCGCGGGTGAAGATCGAAGTGCCGTTACCGTACTCGTGGTCGTTGATCAGCTTGAGCGCCTCATCGAAGCTCTTGACCCGCACCACAGCAAGCACCGGACCGAAGATTTCTTCCCGGTAGATGCGCATGTTCGGGGTGACCCGGTCGAACAGCGTCGGGCCCACATAGAAGCCGTTCTCGTAGCCCTGAACGCTATAACCACGGCCGTCGCACACCAGGGTGGCGCCTTCTTTCTCGCCCAGATCGATATAGCCGAGCACCTTCTGCTGATGCTCGCGGGTGACCAGCGGCCCCATGTGCGGCTCAGGCTCGACACCGGTGCCCGGCCCGGTACGCATCTGGCTGATCTCGCCCTTGAGCATCTCGATCAGATTGTCCGCCACCTCATCACCGACACAGACCGCCACCGAGATCGCCATGCAGCGCTCCCCGGCCGAACCGTAGGCGGCGCCCATCAGCGAGCTGACCACCTGCTGCGGATCAGCGTCGGGCATGATCACCATATGGTTCTTCGCGCCGCCCAAGGCCTGGCAGCGCTTACCGTGCGCCGATGCGGTGCTGTAGATGTACTCGGCAATCGGTGTCGAGCCGACGAAACTCACCGACTGCACACGCTCGTCAGTCAGCAGCACGTCTACCGCTTCCTTGTCGCCGTTGACGATATTCAGCACGCCCGCTGGCAGCCCGGCTTCGGCCAGCAGTTCGCCAAGCAGCATGGTCGCGCTCGGGTCCTTTTCCGAGGGTTTGAGGACGAAGGTATTACCGCAGGCGATGGCCACCGGCAGCATCCACAGCGGCACCATGGCCGGGAAGTTGAACGGCGTGATGCCGACGCAGACTCCCAGTGGCTGCATCAGCGAGTTGGAATCGATGTCGCGTCCGACGTTGGGCGAGAACTCGCCCTTGATCAGGTGCGGAATGCCGCAGGCGAACTCCACCACTTCAAGGCCGCGGGTGACCTCGCCCTGGGCGTCGGAGAACACCTTGCCGTGCTCCAGCGAGATCAGCCGCGCGACATCGTCACGACGGGCTTCCAGCAGCGCCTTGAAGCGGAACATGACGCGGGCACGCACCAGCGGCGGCGTCTTCGACCAGCCGTCGAACGCGGCCTGGGCGGCGGCGATGGCCTCGCGGGTTTCATCCGCCGAGGACAGCGAAACGTACAGGCGAGGCTCGCCGGTGGCCGGGTTGTAGACGGTGGCGTGACGTTCGGAGCGGCCGGCGACGGCCTCGTTGTTGATCAGGTTGCCGAGGGTCTGCATGGGACTCACTCCTGGTTCCAGACGGTTTCGTAAAGGTCGATGATTTCCGCTTCGCTGGGTACGCGCGGGTTGTTGCCGGGCGAGCCCGAAGCCAGCGCCTGCTTGGCCATGGTTTCGCGCAGTTCGAAGAAGCGCTCGCGCGCGATGCCGAACTGCTCTGGGCTGGGCACCTGCAATTCCTGGTTGATCGCGCGCAGCTCGGTCAGCAGTTTTTCGTTGGCCGCTTCGACGCTGTCGGTCTGCGCCGCGACGCCCATGGCCCGCGCGCAGTCGGCATAACGCTCCGGCGCAGCGGGAATCGAGAACGCGGTGATCGCCGGCAGCAGCATGGCGTTGGACAGCCCGTGCGGCACATGGAAGAACGCCCCGATAGGCCGGCTCATGCCATGCACCAGCGCCACCGAAGCGTTGGAGAAGGCAATGCCGGCCAGGGTCGCGCCGAGCATCATCGCCTCGCGGGCCTGACGATTAGCCGGCTCGTGGTAGGCCGCGCGCAAGTTCGGCGCCAGCAAACGCATGGCCTGCAGCGCCTGCGCATCGCTGTAGAGACTGGCCTTGCGGCTGACATAGGCCTCGATGGCGTGGGTCAGCGCATCGATGCCGGTGTCGGCGGTCACACGCGGCGGCAGTGACAGGGTCAGCTCATAGTCGATCAGCGCGGCCACCGGCATGAAGCCAAGCCCGGCGCAGAGCATTTTCTCGTCGCTGGTTTCGTCAGTGATGATGGTGAAACGCGTGGCTTCCGAGCCGGTCCCGGCCGTGGTCGGGATGGCGATCAGCGGCAGGCCGGCTTCGCTGACGTCGCGCGGGAAGCGGTAGTCGCGCATCTCGCCGCCAAACTTGCCGAGAATGCCGATGGCCTTGGCCGAGTCGATTGGGCTGCCGCCGCCGAGGGCGATGATCGAGTCGTAGCTGCCCGCGCGCACCATCTCGACGCCTGCCCGGATCGAGGCGGCGGTCGGCTCCGGCAGCGTGTCAGCGAAGCAGTCGCTGGAGATATCGGCCTTACGCAGCGTCTCGCTGATCCGCGCGACATAGCCCAGCTCGACCATCATCCGGTCGGTGACGATCAGCGGCCGTTTGCAGCCGAGATTCTGAAGGACGGAGACGATCTGCTGGCTGGCGCCGGCGCCGACTTCCATCAGACGCGGCAGGACGATGCGATGGCTCATGGTGTTCTCCGGTGGGCAATGGCGCGCGTACAACGCCGGCGACTGCCGGACGAAGCACGAGAAAACCTCAGGTCTCGATGGTCATGTTGAGACAGCGTGTCTCACTTGGCCTGAGACTAGAAAACAATCCGCGCAGCCGTCAACCAATAACGAGACGTTTTTTCTCGTTATTGGTTTATTCATTAATCCGGCGGCGGACATGGTTGGGACCGTGAGCGCTTCGCTAGCAAGCGGCCCCTCGCGAATCGATCCGGCCATAGTCACCCGCATAGTCGCTCGATAGCCAAGTCGCCCAACGGTTTCGCGGGAGCGAGCTTGCTCGTGAATAGCAGCACGGACGCCAGATAGTGGCGTGAAGAATGGATACAACCAGCCGAGCGTGAGCGCCCGCCGAACCGCTATCGGCCGGGATCGACCAGGCGCCGCAGCAACGCGTCGCCGTCGCTTTGCAGGCGTTGGCGAGTCTGCCCGGCCTGTTCGCGGGCCGCTGCGCTGTCGAGGCTCGGCATATCGGCGTCGACGTTGATCAGCGCCGCGCTGAGCCCTGCATGGATGAGGATGGCACCGGCCTGGACGTCGCTCTGTACGGTCGCGGCAGTACGTGGCCAGGCGTCGACGGCGATGTCGAGCGCCTCCAGACAGCAATGCGCCAACGCCAACGGGACGGCACAGGCCTGTCGCGCCGCCGCCCGCTTATCTGCAGTCTCGCCATCGCGCGCCGCGCTCAGGTAATCGCTGAACGCCTGCATATCGTCATCGGCGAAGGTCCCCGGCCGGCCCAGCAGCGCTTCGGCTTGTTGCATAAGCTGTCGGCGCGCCGCATCGGAGCCATGCGCCTCGCTGATGCGCAGCCCCTTCACCACTAGCGCCAGGCCGATGTCGGCGGTGACCGCAGCCGCCGCACCGCAACCGGGCGTCGGGTTGTCGGCCGCCGCCGCTGTACGGAAATCGGCCAGCGGTTGGGCCCAGACGCTGTGGCCTTCGCTCATTGGCCGTCGCGTGCCGCGCGGTTGCCCCAGGCCAGCAAGACATCGAGCATGCGGTTGGAAAAGGCCCATTCGTTGTCATACCAGGCCAGCACCTTGACCAGATCACCCTGGACGCGGGTATGGCTGAGGTCCGCCACGCACGAGGTTGAATGGCCGAAGAAGTCGCGGGACACCAGTGGCAGGTCGTTGCACTCCAACACCCCGAGCGGCATCTTCTGCGCGCCGTCACGCAGGATCTGGTTGATTGCTTCGACGCTGCCGGGTGCCCGCTCGGCAGTGAAGGTCAGGTCCACCAGCGACACGTTGGGCGTCGGCACCCGCACCGCCAAACCGTCCAGGCGGCCGGCGAGCTCCGGCAGCACCAGACCGATGGCCTTCGCCGCGCCAGTGGTCGAGGGAATCATCGATTCCGCGGCGGCGCGGGCACGGTAGAGATCCTTGTGCGCCTTGTCCAGCAAGCTCTGGTCATTGGTGTAGGAATGCACCGTGTTGAGCAGGCCCTGACGAATCCCTACCGCCTCGTGCAACACCTTGGCCAGGGGCGCCAGGCAGTTGGTGGTGCAGGACGCGTTGGAGATCACCCGCTGGCTGCCGAGCAGCTCATGGTTGACGCCATAGACCACCGTCAGGTCCGCGCCATCGAGCGGATGCGAGGCGAACACCCGACCGGCTCCGGCCTGCAGGTGTTGCTCGATCATGTCGCGCTTCTTGAATTTGCCGGTGCACTCGAGCACCACGTCGGCCCCGAGCTGCTTCCAGGGTAGCTGGGTAGGGTCGCGCTCCTGTAACAGGCGGATCGACTGGCCGCGGATCTGCATGACGTCGTCGTGCAGGTCGACCTGGCCATGAAAGCGCCCGAAGGTGGTATCGAAGCGCGTCAGGTGAGCCATCGCGGCACGCTCGCTGAGGTCATTGATCGCCTCGATGTGGATCTGGTTTTCCAGGTTCCGCTCGAACAAGGCTCGCAATACAGCTCGACCGATGCGGCCATAACCGTTGATAGCAATACGCAACATGGCGATCTCCCGGTGTCGTTGAGGCTGGTAAAGGTTAGTCGGAGTATCCCCGGGTCGCGTTCAGTACCGTCCGACGGAGATCAACGAATCGGGGAAACCGGAGCACCGCTCGTCAGTCGTAACCTTCACAGGGCCGTTGCGCCGGCCCTGCCTCACACCGGAAAAGGGCTACGAGCAATGAGCGAGTCACCCAAGGCACCCTGGTGGAAAGGCGCCACCATCTATCAGATCTACCCGCGTTCCTTCGCCGACAGCAATGGCGACGGCATCGGCGACCTCAACGGCGTGCTGCGCCATCTCGATCACCTGCAACAGCTGGGCGTCGACGCTCTGTGGCTGTCACCGATCTTCCGCTCGCCCATGGCCGATGCGGGCTATGACATCAGTGATTACTGCGACATCGACCCGTTGTTCGGCTCGCTGGCCGACATCGATCAGCTGATCGCCGAAGCCCATGCCCGCAACATTCGCGTGCTGCTGGACTTCGTGCCCAATCACACCTCCGACGAGCACCCCTGGTTCGTCGAGTCGCGCAGTTCGCGAGACAACCCCAAGCGCGACTGGTACATCTGGCGCGATCAGCCGAACAACTGGCGTGCCGCGCTGGGTGCCGGCAGCGCCTGGACCTGGGACGAGCACACCCAGCAGTACTACCTGCACCTGTTCCTCGCCAAACAGCCGGACCTCAACTGGCGCAACCCCGAAGTGGTCGAGGCGATGCATAACGTGCTGCGCTTCTGGCTCGACCGCGGCGTCGACGGCTTCCGTATCGACGTCATCCACTGCACCGGCAAGGACGAAAGCTTCGCCGACGACCCGCGCTGCCAGGCCGGTCAACCGCTCTCGGATTTCAACGATCAGCCCTACAGTCATGAAGTGCTCCGCGGGCTGCGCCGCCTGGCAGACAGCTATCCAGGCGACCGCATGCTGGTCGGGGAGGTGAACATCCGCTCCACCGAACGCGTGCTGCAGTACTACGGCGCGGGCGACGAGCTGCATCTGGCCTTCAACTTCAACCCGCTCGATGCCCCCTGGGACCCGGTGCTGTTCCGCACCTGCATCCGCGAGGTCGAGCACTGGTTGCAGCCGGCCGGGGCCTGGCCGACCTGGGTGCTGTCCAATCACGACAACGTGCGCCAGCGCAGCCGCTATCAGGGCTCCGAGCAGGCCGCCCGCGCCGCGGCAGTACTCTTGCTGACGCTGCGCGGCACGCCGTTCATCTATCAGGGTGAAGAGTTGGGTCTGGAGGATGCGCTGATCACGGCCGAAACCCGTGTCGATCCGGGTGGCCGGGACGGCTGCCGTGCGCCCATCCCCTGGCAAGCCGAGCCCCCTCACGGCTGGAGCGGCGCGGAGCCCTGGCTACCTTTCCCACCCGAAGCCGACGAACTGGCGGCGGAGCGACAGACCGGTGCAGCGAACTCCATGTTTGCGCTTTACCAACGGCTGCTGGCGGCACGTAAAGCCAGCCCGGCACTTCATCACGGTGACTTCGAAGAGCTGCCGTCACATCCCGAAGTGCTGGTTTATCGCCGACGGCTTGGCGACGACTGCCGCCTGGTCTGCATCAACTTCGCCGAACAACCCCACGCCTACCCACACACCGGCAACTGGCGCGTGGAAGTCGCCAGCAACGGGGTCGGCGAAGGCGAGCCCTATGGCGGAACCCTGAACCCAGGGCAAGCCGTCGTCCTGCGTCCAACGGAGAACTGAGCATGCGCCCACTCTGGTACCGCAACGCGGTGATCTATCAGGTCGATCCCGCCCTGTTCCGCGACAGCAATGGCGACGGCTGCGGCGATTTGCGCGGCATTGCCGAGCGCCTGGACTACATCCGCGGCCTGGGCGCGACGGCGGTGTGGATCATGCCCTGCTACGACTCGCCCTTTCTCGATGCGGGCTACGACGTCACTGATCATCTTCAGATCGCGCCGCGCTTCGGCGATCTCGCCGACATGGTCGCGCTTCTGGAGAAGGCCGAGGAGCTGGGTCTTCACGTCATCGTCGAGCTTTTGGTGCAGCACACATCCAATGAACACAAGTGGTTTCAGGAAGCGCGCCGCGACCGCAACTCGCCCTACCGCGACTATTACATCTGGGCCGACGAGCCAGATGACGCCATGAAGCCGATCTTCCCGACGGTCGAAGACAGCGTCTGGACTTGGGACGAAGAAGCCGGGCAGTACTACCGCCACCTGTTCTACAAGCACGAGCCCGACCTGAACCTGACCAACCCACGCGTGATTCACGAGATCGAACGGATCATGTCGTTCTGGCTGCGCCTGGGCGTCTCGGGATTCCGCATCGACGCGGCCGTGCACATGGTTCGCCAGGCCGGGGGCGGCGACCTGAAAAAAGGCTACTGGCTGCTCGAGCACATGCGTGATTTCGTTACCATGCGCCGGCCGGAAACGGTCCTGCTTGGCGAGATCGACACCGATCCGGAGAAGTACGTCGAATACTTCGGCGACGAGGCCGACCGCGTCACCCTGCTGCTGGACTTCTGGACCAACAACCACCTGTTCCTGGCGCTGGCACGGCAACAGGCCGAACCCCTGACGCGCGCGCTCAACGCTCAGCCGCTGCCGCCCAGCCATTCGCAATATGCGTTATGGATTCGCAACCATGACGAGCTGAGCCTCGACCGGCTGGACGAGAGCGAACGCAATGAAGTGATGGACACCTTCGCACCCGACCCGAAGATGCGCGCTTACAACCGCGGCATCCGTCGAAGGCTCGCGCCCATGCTCGACGGTGATGAGCGCCGGATCGCCGCCACCCACGCCCTGCTCTTCTCGTTACCGGGAACGCCGATCATCCGTTACGGCGAAGAGATCGGCATGGGCGACGACATGGAACGCCCCGAGCGGCAGGCCGTACGGACACCCATGCAGTGGTCCAACGAACCCAACGCCGGGTTCTCCTGCACCACCGGCGAGCTGGCCGCCCCCTTGATCGATGAAGGCCCCTTCGCCTTCGACAAGATCAATGTGTTCGCCCAGACCCTGCGCAGCGACTCGCTGATGGCGCGCACCGGGAACATGATTCGCACCCGCATCGGGCTGCGCGAGATCGGCATCGGCAAGCGTTCTACCGTCGAGGTCGACGACCCGGCCGTATTCGCCATTCGCCACGACAACAGTTCGACGGTACTTATGCTGGTCAACCTGGCGGATCAGGAGACAACTGTCAGCATTGAGGCTGATGACTTGCAAGACATGGTCGACGTGCTCGCCGATTGCGATTACGACCAACCTGAAGGCGCGCCGCTGAAGATCCGGCTAGGGCCCTATGGCTACCGCTGGCTGCGGCGTAAACAACAACTGTTTGGATAAACGATGATCATCCAACTCGATGCGTCCCGGTGGCGCGGCTGGCACGGCGACGATTTCCCCCATGATTGCTGGCACGTCTCGGGCGATGAACTCCATGCCGTCGCCGGCACGCGGCGGATCGATCTGATATCCCGGGAGCGTTACCGCGACTTCGTGCTGCGCCTGGAATTCGCGTTGCCGGTCGCGGGCAATTCCGGGCTGTTCTGTCGCGTCGAAGAAGAGGCCGCGCTGAGCTGGCACAGCGGGCCTGAAATGCAACTGCTCGACGATCAGGGCCATCCCGACGGCAGCGAGCCAACGACGCGCAACGGTGCGCTGTATGGGCTGCTGCGGCCTGAGCAGGAAACGCCGATCGCACCAGGGCAGTTCATCGAAGCCGCATTGAGCGTGCGTGGCGGCGAAGTCGAACACTGGCTCGGCGGGCGCCGCGTGTTGCGCTATCGGCTGGACGATCCCGCGTTGCGTGAGCGCATCGCCAACAGCAAATTCAGCGGCTACCCGCGCTTCGCCCAGGCCGCTGAAGGCCACGTGGTGATCCAGCACCACGGCGAAGCAGCCTGCTTTCGCCGCCTGTCGATCGAAACACCGGACTGAACGGTCCCCTTGGACCGCGACGCGGATTTGAGCGAGAATGCGCGGCTTTCCAGGCTGCGGTAAGCCGTGACGAACGGAGGCTGGAGCGAAACGAGCTGGGCGCTCGCCGGTTGATGGCGCAGCGCCCAACTGGTTTTCGGCGCCCCGATTCGTCAAGCGAGCCCGGCCGCTCACGCTTGAGGTAGCGCGTTCGTGGAACAGCTGAAACAGAAGATCCGCAATGAAGGCATCGTACTCTCCGACCGCGTACTCAAGGTCGATGCTTTCCTGAATCACCAGATCGACCCGGTGCTGATGCAACAGATCGGTCACGAATTCGCGTGCCGGTTCCGCGATGACGGCATCACCAAGATCGTCACCATCGAAGCCTCGGGCATTGCGCCTGCGATCATGGCCGGCCTGGAACTGGGCGTACCGGTGATCTTCGCCCGCAAACACCAATCGCTGACCTTGACCGACCACCTGCTGACCGCCTCGGTGTACTCCTTCACCAAGCAGGTCGAGAGCACCATCGCGATTTCCACCAATCACCTGTCGCCGAGCGACCGTGTGCTGGTCATCGACGATTTCCTCGCCAACGGCAAAGCAGCCAAAGGGCTGATCTCGATCATCCAGCAGGCAGGCGCCAGCATCGCCGGGATCGGTATCGTCATCGAGAAGTCGTTCCAGGCGGGCCGGCAAGAGCTGGAAGAAGCGGGCTTTCGCGTCGAATCGCTGGCCCGCGTCGCCGCGCTCAGCGACGGCCAGGTGGTCTTCGTCGAGTAAGCGCGGGCGCTATTCCCTGCGCCACAGATCGACCAGCGCACCCTGGGTTCCGGCAACCGGATCGCTCACCGGCACGCCGACCTTTAGCGCGCGTGCCTGCGCCTGGTCATGGCTGGCTTCGTCCGGGCGCAGCAAGTCGTATTGCTGGTCCACCGGGTAGCCGCCTACCACTTCGAAGTCATCGCTGGCGCCGAGCTGGCAATGACCGGTGCCGGCCGGCAGCACCAGTGCGTCTCCCGCACGCACCTCGACTTCGCGGCCCTGTTCGCCACCGAGCATCAGCCGTGCCGACCCCCGCGACACCCCCAGGACTTCGTGCGCCGTGGAATGGTAGTGATGGTAGTCAAAGACACCGGCACGCCATTGAGCCGGCCAAAGATGACTGTCGAACAACCGCTCGAAGGCGCCGGCATAGTCGCCATCGGCCAGTGGCAGCTGGCGGTATATCAGCACCGGATGCGGGCTGTTCGGCGTGCGGCCGTCGCTGGAAAACAGCAACTGCTCGGGTTGCGGGGCGGAGCTGGGCATAGGCACCTCGTCGTGCGGGCCTGAGCCAGCGACACGGCAGCTCAGGGACCGGTTTGAAGTTTCGACCCGAGGCCCCCGCGCTTTTCTCCCCGCCAGAAACAACAAAGCCGCCCGAAGGCGGCTTGTCTGACCGGCTGAACTCAGAGACCGGACATGTGCTTGATGGCGGCAAGCAGTTCGTCGTCCGAGCAATCGGCACAGGTGCCTTTCGGCGGCATGGCGTTGATACCAGAAATGGCCTTGGCCAGCAGGCCGTCAAGACCGCCTTCCTTGTCGGCCCGAGCCTGCCACGCAGCGGTATCGCCTACTTTCGGCGAATTGAGCAAGCCGGAGCCGTGGCAGGCGCCACAGAACTTGCCGACCACGTCTTCACCGCTGCGGGCAGCGCCGCCAGCGGCCGCAGTGGCGGCACCAGCAGCCGCGCACTCCTCGCCTTGAATACACACTTCGCCCACCGGCTTGAGCCGCTCGGCGATGTCGTCGTTGGTCGCAGCCTGAGCGCTCACTGCCCACAGGGCCACTACGGCAGTCTGTGCTACCAGGATCTTCTTAATCAGGTTCACCTTACACCCTCATGTGGCTAGACACGCCCGCGGCCACGGTAACGCGAGCGGCGGCTAGTATAGCGGCAAGCCATGCTTGCCGAAACAACCCATGTCGCGCAGCCCAGTCCAGCGACCTTGTGTCGCACCGCCCCCCACTTTCGCATGTGCCCGTCAGAAATTGGCGGGCGTGGTGGCGCTGATCAGCTTGGCCGGCGCATCGAATGGATTATGGAAGCGATGCGGCTTGTTACTGTCGAAATAGTAGCTATCGCCCGTCTCGAGCACGTAGGTCTGGCCGTTCACGGTCAGCTCCAGCCGCCCTTCGACCAGCATGCCGGCCTCTTCGCCCTGGTGCGCCAGCATGTCCGTACCGGTATCGGCACCCGGCGGGTAGGTCTCGGAGAGAAAGGCGATCGCCCGCCCCGGATGCGCCTTGCCGATGAGCTTCATGCTCACCGCGCCGTCGGATATATCGATCAGCTCGCCTGCCTTGTAAACGACCTGGGTGTCACCTTCCTGCTCGAAATCGGGCGAAAAGAACTCGACCAGCGACATCGGAATGCCGCCCAGCACCTTTTTCAGCGAACTGATCGAAGGACTGACGCTGTTCTTCTCGATCATCGAGATCGTGCTGTTGGTAACGCCCGCACGCTTGGCTAGCTCACGCTGGGAAAGGCCTTTGAGTTTGCGGATGGTTTGCAGTCGAACGCCGACGTCCAATAGGGGAGCCTCCCAAGCAAGCGCGATAGACATAGGTGGCTATGATGGCGAGGGCGTTCGCTATTTTCAACACATCAGGACGAATTGCCGAGACGCGTACGGCCAAAGGCCTATCAGTCCGGCAATGCTGCGACCACCGAGAGCTCGACCAGAATCTCCGGTTCGCACAGCCTGGCTTCGACGGTGGCGCGCGCCGGGGCGACCCCGGCGGGCAACCAGGTATCCCAGACGGCATTCATTCCGGCGAAGTCGGCTTCGATGTCCTTCAGATAGATGGTGACGGACAGGATGTGCTGCTTGTCGGTGCCCGCCTGGCGCAGCAGCCGTTCGATGTTATCGAGGGTTTCGCGGGTCTGCTGCTCAATGCCCGCGCTCAGGTCTTCACCCACCTGCCCGGCCAGATAAACCGTGTCGCGATGGATGACGATCTGACTCATTCGCGAATCAGTGTGCAGGCGCTGTATGGGCATGTTTGCCAGACTCCTTGTGAGTACCGTAACGGGAAATATCCAGGCCATCGGTGCTGATCTGGGTGCGTTTCTTCGCCAGCAGGTCGGCGAGCACGCGACCAGAGCCGCAGGCCATGGTCCAGCCCAGGGTACCGTGGCCGGTGTTCAAAAACAGGTTGCGATAGGACGTTGCGCCGATGATCGGCGTGCCGTCCGGAGTCGCCGGCCGCAAGCCGGTCCAAAGCTCCGCGCGACTCGGGTCACCGCCCAGCGGAAACAGATCCCCTACTACCATCTCCAGGGTTTCGCGCCGCCGTGGGTTCAGCGACAGATCGTGCCCGGCGATTTCGGCCATGCCACCGACCCGAATGCGCTGATCGAAACGGGTGATGGCGACCTTGTAGGTCTCATCGAGCACGGTCGAGACCGGCGCCATGCTCGGATTGCTGATCGGGACGGTCAACGAATAGCCCTTGAGCGGGTAGACCGGCGCATGGATGCCCAGCGGCTTGAGCATCTGCGGGCTGTAGCTGCCCAGCGCCAGCACGTAGCGATCGGCCTTTTCCAGCTTGCCGTCGATCCAGACGCCATCGAGACGATCGCCGGAAAACTCCAGCCGCTGAATGTCCTGCTCGAAGCGAAACTCGACGCCGAGCCCTCGCGCCATCTCGGCCAGCCGGGTGGTGAACATCTGGCAATCGCCGGTCTGATCGTTGGGCAGGCGCAATGCGCCGCTGAGCTTGTCGGAAACACGTGCGAGGGCCGGTTCGACCCGGGCGATGCCGGCCCGGTCGAGCAGCTCGTACGGCACGCCGGATGCCTGCAGCACGGCGATGTCCTTGGCCGCACTATCCAGTTGCGCCTGGGTGCGGAACAGCTGGGTGGTACCGCATTGCCGGCCTTCGTATTCGATACCGGTTTCGGCACGCAGCTCGTCGAGGCAATCGCGGCTGTATTCGGACAACCGCACCATGCGCTCCTTGTTCACCGCATAGCGCGCCGCCGTGCAGTTACGCAGCATTTGCGCCATCCACAGGTACTGCTGGATATCGCCGGTGAGCTTGATGGCCAGCGGTGCGTGACGCTGCATCAGCCATTTCATCGCCTTGAGCGGCACGCCCGGCGCGGCCCAGGGAGAGGCATAGCCAGGCGACACCTGGCCGGCGTTGGCGAAACTGGTTTCCATGGCCACCGCCGGCTGGCGGTCGACCACCACGACCTCGAAACCCGCACGTGCCAGATAGTAGGCACTGGTGGTACCGATCACGCCGCTACCCATCACCAGAACACGCATCGCCGCCTCCCGCCCGTTCAGTGCCGGGCTTTTTCGAGTCACTGTTAAGCGGAGTATAGGAAGCTGCGAGTAGGGTTTTTCGCTATATAACAGGCTATATTTGCGATTTATTCACGCCTTTAAACCCTTCAATGGAGGCGATGCGCCTATGAGAACCAAGCATCAGACCCGCCGCGAACTGGACAAAATCGATCGCCAGATCCTCCGCCTGCTGCAAGCTGAAGGACGCATGCCCTTCACCGAGCTGGGCGAACGCATCGGCCTGTCCACCACGCCGTGCACCGAGCGGGTCAGGCGTCTGGAACGTGAAGGCATCATCATGGGTTACACCGCGCGGCTGAACCCCCAGCATCTCAAGGGCGGCCTGCTGGTATTCGTCGAGATCAGCCTGGCCTACAAATCGGGCGATATCTTCGAGGAGTTCCGCCGCGCGGTGCTCAAGCTGCCCCACGTGCTGGAATGCCATCTGGTTTCGGGCGACTTCGACTACCTGATCAAGGCGCGCATCTCGGAGATGGCCTCCTACCGGAAGCTGCTCGGCGACATCCTGCTCAAGCTGCCGCACGTCCGTGAATCGAAGAGTTACATCGTCATGGAAGAAGTGAAGGAGTCGCTCGAACTGCCGGTACCGGATTGACCGCCGCGCTGAAGCCTCGAAGCCAAACGCAACGAGCTGAGCGCTTGGCGTGCCAGAGCGATCCGTTCCGGCGATGCAGCGCCGCGCATCCACCCGATTGTTCGGACTTCGGAGCATTGCGCCCGAGCTGCTTTTTTGCGCTGGGTCCGATCGACGGTCTACCCTTCGGCCAGACAAAATCGTCCAAGGCTCGATCATGACCCACCGCAAACAGGCCGACCATCCGCACGCTCACGCCCCGTCCTACTACGCAGCCAGCACCAATCGCACCCTCGAATTCGCGCCGTTGGAAGGCGAACAGCACGCCGACGTGTGCGTGGTGGGCGGTGGTTTCAGCGGCCTCAACACGGCCATCGAACTCGCCGAACGGGGATTCTCCGTGGTGCTGCTCGAAGCGCACCGCATCGCCTGGGGCGCCAGCGGGCGCAACGGCGGGCAGCTGATTCGCGGTGTCGGCCATGATGTCGAGCAGTTCCAGACGGTACTCGGTGCCGACGGGGTCGACGCCCTCAAGCGCATGGGCTTCGAGGCCGTCGACATCGTCCGCCAGCGCGTCGAGCGCTACCGCATCGACTGCGACCTGACCTGGGGCTACTGCGACCTGGCCACCAAGCCACGGCATGTCGCGGGATTCGAGGCGGAGCGAGCCGATCTCGAACGCCTCGGCTATTCGCATCCGCTGCGCCTGGTTGCGCAACACGCCATGCACGAGGTGATCGGTTCCGATCGTTATCTCGGCGGGCTGGTGGACATGGGCTCGGGGCATCTGCACCCGCTCAATCTCGCCCTCGGCGAAGCCGCGGCGGCCCAGGCGCTCGGCGTGCGTCTGTTCGAGGGCTCAGCGGTGCAGCGCATCGATTACGGCCCGCGGGTACAGGTGCATACCGCACGAGGCAGCGTCCGCGCCGAACACCTGGTGCTGGCCTGCAACGCCTATCTGCAGGGGTTGCAGCCGGACCTGGCAGGCAAGGTGCTGCCGGCCGGCAGTTACATCATCGCCACCGAACCCTTGCCCGCAGCGCTGGCTCACGAACTGTTGCCGCAGAACATGGCGGTCTGCGATCAGCGCGTGGCGCTGGATTATTTCCGCCTCGCGGCCGATGGCCGGCTGCTGTTCGGCGGGGCCTGCCATTATTCCGGCCGCGACCCGAAGAACATCGCCGCCTACATGCAGCCCAAGATGCTCAAGGTATTCAGGCAACTGCAAGGCATCGGCATCGATTACCAGTGGGGCGGTATGATCGGCATCGGCGCCAACCGGCTGCCACAGATCGGGCGGCTGACCGACCATGCCAACGTCTACTATGCCCAGGCCTATTCCGGCCACGGGCTGAACGCGACCCACCTGGCCGGCCGGTTGCTGGCCGAAGCCATCAGCGGCCAGGCGCAGGGCCGCTTCGACCTGTTCGCTGCCGTGCCACACCCGACCTTTCCGGGAGGCCAGCGGCTGCGCTCGCCACTGCTGGCGCTGGGCATGCTTTGGTATCGACTCAAGGACCTGTTCTGAATTTCACCGTTGCGCTGGCGTCCAATCGGCAGGGACCGATAACGATCTGAAGGAGTGGACTCTTGCGCATCTTGCTGGTGCTTCTTGCACTTCTGTCGCTGGCCGGCTGCGCCGGTCAGCTGGTATCCGCGCCCCGTTCGCATGCGCTCGTCAGTCAGCAGTCGTCGCTGACGCGAGAGGTCGCAGCCTTGGCAGCCGCTCAGCCGTCCGGTTATTCGGGCTTCCGCCTGCTACCGGCCAGCGCCCAAGCCTTCGCCGCTCGCGTCAAGATGATCCGTGCAGCCGAAACGAGCCTGGACGTGCAGTACTACATCGTCCACGACGGGATCAGCACCCGCATTCTGGTCGATGAGCTGCTCAAGGCTGCCGACCGGGGCGTCAGGGTGCGGCTGCTGCTCGATGACACCACCAGCGACGGCAGCGATTACCAGATCGCCACACTGGCCGCGCATCCGAATGTCTTCATCCGCGTGTTCAACCCGCTGCATGTTGGGCGCAGCAACATTGTCACTCGCTCACTCGGCCGTCTGCTTCACCTGTCGCAACAGCATCGGCGCATGCACAACAAGTTGATGCTGGCCGATAGCAGCCTGGCCATCGTCGGCGGTCGCAACCTGGGCGATGAGTACTTCGATGCCGACACGGGGCTGAACTTCACCGATCTCGACCTGCTCGCGGCCGGGCCAGTTGCTCGGCAGCTCGCCACCAGCTTCGATCAGTACTGGAACCATCCCCTCAGCGTGCCCATTCAGCACTTCTTGCGCAGCCCGCCTCGACGCCATGCCTTGAGCGAAGCACGCCAACAGATCACCCAATATGTACGGGCCGATCGCCAGCGCGACCCGCAGCGCTACCAGCATCTGGTCTCGGAGCTCGATGGCGCATCACCGGAACACTGGCTCCAGGGACTGGTATGGGCGCACGGTGAGGCCCTCTGGGACCATCCGGAAAAGATCAACGCGAGCGGAATTCCTGATGAACGCTTGCTGCTGACCACGCGACTGCAACCGACCATGGATGCCGTCAGCCGGGAAATGACGCTGATATCGGCCTACTTCGTCCCCACCGAGGACGGGGTGGACTACCTGACCGAACGGGCCAGCCACGGTGTCGCGATCCGCATTCTGACCAACTCGCTGGAAGCGACCGACGTGCCGATCGTCCATGGCGGTTACGCGCCGTATCGCCGTCCCTTGCTCGAGGCGGGCGTGCGCTTGTTCGAGCTGCGTCGACAGCCTGATCAGGAGCCCTCCTACAACCTCGGCGGTGAATCGGAGTCCAGCCTGCACAGCAAGGCGGCAGTGTTCGATCGCCAGGAGGTGTTTCTCGGCTCGCTGAACTTCGATCCCCGCTCGGTGCTCTGGAACACCGAAGTTGGCGTCCTCATCGAGAGCGCGGAGCTGGCCAGCGAGGTGCAGCGGCTGACGCTCGAAGGTACCTCGCCGGCAGTGAGCTACGAGGTACGGCTGGTAAAACTCAAGGGTCGTGAGCGGTTGATCTGGATCGCCGAAGACGATAACCGCCGCAAGGTGCTGCTCAAGGAGCCAGGCGGTACCTGGCGACGTTTCAACGCCTGGATCAGTCGCGTGATAGGGCTGGAACGAATGCTTTAGCGACATCAATTCGCCCGAGCGGTTGCAGGGCGATCCGGCCAAGATTGCCAGCCAAATTGCCGTGCCGCTTGATTTGACCCCTTCGTGTGATACCAAGGTGCCACGGCAGCCAGCTGCCGCTCCCAAGCCGATACGGCACCTGCTTCTATAAAAATAAAAAGGAGCGCGACATGCATCATCGCAAATGGATATGGATGGTGACCTTACTCATCAGCTGCTTTCCGGCACTGATCAACCCCGCCCAGGCGCAGACGTTCAACGCGCTGGAAAGCATGCAGATCCATGCCAACCGTGCGACCAGCAGCCTGCTGCTCTATCGGGGCGAAGGCTTCCAGAAAGCACATCTGGCCCGCATGGAAAATGACCTCAAGGCGCTGGCGGACGCGGTCAATGCCTTTCCCGGCGCCAGCACCGAGCTGCGCGCGCACCACCAGACGCTACAGGCGACGCTGCGCGAAGGCGCCGGCTTCGGCCATAAGGAGGACGATGTACCGTGGGGCTGGCCGCTGCAGATGAGCAAGGCCCTGCGCGACTTCCTGACTGCGGTACGCGGCCAGCAAGGCGCCGATGTCCGCGCCGAACTGCCGGCCAAGGTGGAATACCTGACGGTCCAATACCTCAGTCGTGCCTACGTCGGCTCGTTCGAGACCGCCCGCGAGCAACCGGACACCTATCTCGGCCAAGATGAGCGGCGCCTGGTCCCGTCTATCGACGAACAGCTCGCCGCACTCGACAGCGCATCGAACCCGGCCATCGCCAAACTGAAGACCCGCTGGGACTTTCTCAAGGTGGCGCTCGAAGACATGAACAGCGGTAACAACTCGTTCAATACCGCATCAGGCCGACCGTTCGCCCCGATCATGGTCGATCGCCATGCACGCAGCCTCAGCGATCAGTGGATGGCGCTCTCGGCAAACACCGGTACGAACTGAGCGTAGCCGCAGCGTCAGGCATCGACCGGGCGCTGCCGCAGCCTTACCGGCCCGACTCGCGCCTCGATAGCCTGACGCACCGGCTGGCGCAGGCCGAGCATGAAGCCCAGTTCGGCCGCCACGAACAGCGGCCCGATGATCAGACCGACCAGATCGTCGACGAACGCGGGCTTGCGCCCTTCGAAGTGGTGCCCGACGAACTGGATGATCCAACCCACCACGAACAAGCCGACGCCGGTGCTCAGCCAGACGGCGGTTGGCTGCTGCGCCAGTCTTGCCCCGCCCCAGACACAGAGCAGCAGCACGGCGGTCATGAGCAGGCCAAAGCGCAGGTCCAGTCGTAGATAGAACAACGCGACCAGCAGGGCAACCAGGGCCACCGGGCTCAGCCACAGGCCGAGCACCTCGGTGCCGGGGCGCGACAGCAGCACCGCGACGGCGAACACGATCATCGGGATGCCGATGAAATGGCTGAGTAGATTCCGCGGATCGCGATGGTAGGCGGCATATTGCGCCAGATGATCGGTCAGGGTCTTCATGGACGAGTTCCAGGTGGCAGTGCGCCAAGCTTAGCCAGCCAGGCGACCCGCAGCAGGACCAAGGATGCTGGACGAGCGCCAAAGACCATGGCGCTTGTGCCAAGCCCGTCTCGGCGCGCTACGGCTCGGGACGGTAGCCCAGGCGCAAACCACCCCAGTGCCGCCCGGCCACCATGATCGGCACGGAAATGTCATGCATCAGCTCGCCGGTATCGCGGCTATAGGTCTGCAGCAGCACCTTGCGCTGGTGGCTGCCGCAGCGGGCGCCGGTGCGGTCGTTGAACAGCCGTTTGCTGCGACTCTTGACCTTGTCGATCTCCGGGTCGCCCACCGGCGGCTGGCTGAAGGCTCGGTTGTGTGTCGGCACATAACCTTCCGGCGTGGTGGCAATGGCGTAGACCAGCGCGTTGTCACGGGCCAGCAAGGGCTCCTGAATGGCCGGCAGGACGTCGTCGGCGTAACGGTCGAAGCGGGTGCTGTAGCGGGTCGGATTGGTGCCCGGCTGCGCCTGGTAATTGCGATCGAACAGATCATCGACGCTCAGTCGGCCGGCCTGCAGGTCCGCCTCGAAGCGCGCCGCAATGGCCGCCGCCCCTTCCCGCGCCAGATCGAAGATGCCCTGGTGGTAATCGTCGAGTTGCACTTCGGCCAGCTGCTCGCTGACGGTCTCCGCCTGATCGACGAGGGTGCCGGCGGCCTGCTCCAGCTGCCGGGTCTGGCCCTCGCTCTGCAGCGCATCGCCACGCAGCTGCTCCAGTGCCACGAACAGCTGCGCCAGCCGCTCGTGATTGCTGGCCGTGCCGGACGCGATTTCCGCCACCTGGGTTTCGACATTGCCGGCCAGCTCCGCGATGGTGCTGAGCTGAACGCCGGTTCCGGCCACCTGCGCCGCCGCCTCGTCGAGCTCGCTGGCCTGTTTTCGAATGTGGCTGACCACCGCTGCGCTTTGCTCACGAATGTCACTGACCATTCGCCCGACCTCCTCGGTCGCGCTGCTGGTGCGCCCGGCGAGATTGCGTACCTCGTCGGCCACGACGGCGAAGCCACGCCCGGCTTCACCGGCACGCGCGGCCTCGATGGCGGCGTTGAGCGCCAGCAGATTGGTCTGACTGGCGATGGACTGAATCACGTCGGTGATCTGACGGATCTCTTCCGTGCGCGCGGCGAGCCCGTCCAGCAATGCGCGACTGGCTTCGGTCTGGGCACTGAGCTGCTGCATGCGCTCGTTGGCGTGCTGCAGCTCGACTCGTCCGGCTTCGCTGCTACGGCGTACTGCCTCGGCGGCTTCCAGGGTCTGCTGTGCGCGGGCGGCGCTGTCCTGCTCGGTCGCGGTCATCGCCTCGGCGCCGGAGGCGATTTCATCGATGGCCACCAGCTGCGACTGCAGCCGTGCGGCCAGTTGCTCGGCGCTGTAGGACACCTGCGCCGCCGACAGGGCGTTATGGCAGGTGTGGCGAGACAGGCTCTTGCTCAATGCCGCGGAGCTTTGCGCAGCGGCACTGTCCGTGGTCGGTGCCTTCGCTTCGGCGCGCCACGGCCCCAGCCAGGGCCACAGGCCGAGCAGCAGAACGGAGAGCACGGTCAGGTAGAAGGGTAATTCCATCCAGCCGTGAAACAGCAGCAGCCCGAACAGGGACACCGCATGCAACAGACAGGCCTTGGGGTGAGTGCGGAAGGCAGGGCGCATCGCTGGCCTCTTGTGTTCATCCGGTAAGGAAGCGTTTTACCACCCGTGCGGCCAATGAACAGGGTTCTTTGGTCGCACAGAGGCGGATATCCGGGTTAACGGCCAACACCCACCAACCTTAAGCCCACTCAGCGCCGGGGCGGCGCTTGTTCATTCGCGCGCAGCGTCTGGTGCCGTCAACGGCAAACCGAGCTGCACCCGTCGACGCAGCCAGGAGCTCGGGCGGTAACGCGGCTCGTGGCCATAGCACGCCTGCATGCCCTCGAGGATGCTCAGGATTCGCGCGGGGTTGTAATGCTCGGCGAACCCCAGCGGCCCTTTCGGGTAGCCGAGCGCAACGGTCACCGCGCGATCGAGCGTCTCGGGCGTGGCGATGCCCTTCTGGGCGATTTCGCAGCCGAGGTTGACGATGCTGGCAATGATGCGCTGGCTGACGAAACCCGGTGAGTCGTTGATCACCTCCACCGGCACGCCATCGGCACCCAGTGCCTGCCGCGCCTGCGCTTCGAGCGCCGGGTCCAGCGCCGGCTGGCGCATCAGCACCCGGCGCTTGTCGAGGTCGCTGAACAGATCCAGAGCAAGAGTACGTGCCGCCGGCAGTCCCAGGCGCTCGATGCAGTTGCTGGCGTCTTCGCCCAGCGGGGTAATCAAGCAGATCGCCCCGCTGGACGGTTCGCTGGCGTCTTCGAGCACCGCACCGGCTTGCCCCAGCACCGAGCCGATATGGCTGCGCAGCCCCGGCTCGAGGCTGTCGAGCCAGAAAGGCCGGTCGACCGTCACAGGCGAGAAGCGCGGCTCGGCGCTACGGATCTGTTGACCATTGTCATAGCGGTAGAAGCCCTCCCCGGTCTTGCGCCCGAGCAGCCCCGCGGCCACCCGTTGCGCCGCCAGATAGGAAGGCGTGTAGCGCGGGTCGTAGTAGAACTGGTCGTGCACCGACTCCATCACCGCATGGGAGATGTCCAGGCCGGTCAGGTCGAACAATTCGAACGGGCCCATACGAAAGCCGGGGCCGTCACGCAGGATGCGATCGATCTGCTCCGGCGTGGCGATGCCCTCGCTGAGAATGCGCTGTGCCTCGGTGCCATAGGCGCGGCCAGCGTGGTTGACCAGAAAACCGGGCGTGTCAGGGGTGATCGCCGGGAAGTGCCCGGCCTGCTCGGCCAGTTGCACCAGACGCTCGATGACCGACGGATCGGTACGCTCGCCACGTACCACCTCGACCAGCCTCATCAGCGTCACCGGATTGAAGAAGTGATACCCGGCGACCCGTTCGGGCCGCGCGCACGCACTGGCGATGCGCGTCACCGACAATGACGAGGTATTGGTCGCCAGCACCGCATCGTCGGCAATCAGCCCTTCCAGCTCGACGAACAGGCGCTGCTTGGCCTCGAGGTTCTCGACGATGGCCTCGATCAGCAAGTCGCAGCCGGCCAGCTCGGCCAACTGGTGAGCCGGTTGCATTCTGGCCAGGATCGAGGGCAGTTCATCGGCAGCCAGCCGGCCCTTGGCGACACTGCGCTCAAGCAGCTCGCGGTTGAACTGCAGCGCCTGGTCGATGGCCTCGGGACGAGCGTCGTACAGCCAGACCTGCTGACCAGCGCTGGCGAACAATTGCGCGATGCCGCGCCCCATGGCGCCGGCGCCGATGATGCCGATACGGGAAAACATGCGAACCTCCTCGATGCGTCGTGCTGCGACTGTTCGTGACCTACCATGTTTCGCTGTGCGAAATAACATTCCGCCTTTATTGACCGAGAGCCTAAAGACTGCCAGTCTCCTTAGCAAGCCACCCGCAACCGAACGCCACGCTCATGTCCGACTACTCTCCCGCCCAGCTGCAGCAGGTCCACGCTTCGGTGACCGGCTTCTTCCTGGACGTCGGCTGCGAGCTGCTGGCCTACGGACCCGAGCAGGTCACCCTCGCCCTCGATCTGCTGCCGCGGCATCTGAACAACGCCAGCAACATGCACGGAGGCGTCATGGCCACGTTGATGGATGTCGCCATGGGCCTGAGCGGCACCTGGGAACCGGACCCTGCCGAGCGTCGCGTTGCGATGACGCTGTCGATGAACATCAATTTCAGCCAGCCTGCCGTTGCCGGCAGCCGCATCAGGGCGCTGGCGCGCTGCCGCTCCGCCGGTCACAAGGTATTCATGGCCAGTTGTGATCTGCTGGACGAACAGGACCGGCTGATCGCCTTCGGCGAAGGGGTATTCAAGCGCGGCGCACGCCGGCGCGAGTTACCCGCTTAGATGACCGCGCTACTGCCGCTGGCGCTGCTGTTCGAACTGCTGGCGTTGCTGACCCGGCTACAGGCCTTGAGCGTCGCCAGCGGTGCGCTGCTGGTGCTGTTCTTCGTCTGGCACTGGCGCTCGCTGATGCCCTACCCGCGGCGGTTGGGAATGGTGACCCTGCTGGTTCTCGGCTACTGGCTGCTGTCTGGCGCGGCCAACTGGGAACAGACGGCACGCGTACTGGCGTCGGCGGCCTACTACGGCGCCTTCATCGGCGCGCTGGGCCTGATGCATTGCCTGGTCCGCCGCCTCGAACAACTGAGCGAACTGCACCGGGTGCTGCTGGCCGGACCGCGCGCATGGCTCTACCCCGGATACCTGATGAGCACCTTCGCGATCAGTTCGGTGCTCAGTTTCGGCATGCTCAACCTCATCTGCGGATCGCTGGAAAATCATCTCGAGCGGCGGCCCTACAGCGACACCCAGTGCCGCGAGGGCCGACGCGGCGTGATGGTGACCGCACTGCGGGGTTTTGCGCTGGTGCCGCTGCTGGCACCCACCAGCGTCGCCGTGGCGATCCTGACCCGTGAATTGCCTGGCCTGAGTTGGGCCGCGCTGCTGCCGTTCGGGCTGCTCGGCGGTGCGATTCTGTTGCTGTTCGGCTGGCCGACCGAGAACCGGCGCTTACAGCAGCTGATCGATCGCTCGCACAGCGCCGCGGTGGACGCGCCAGGCACGTCCCTGGGCAAGCTGCGCGGATTGCTGATGGGCAGCCTGATCGGCGTTCTGCTGATCGCGCTGTTGGCGACACTGACCTGGCTGTCGGCAACCCAGGCCGCCATGCTGCTGGTGCCGAGTGCGGTGATCGCCATCCTGCTCTGGCAGGGAACGGCGCCCGGGCAGGTGTTCAGTGAAGTACGCGACACCTTGGTCGGTATGCGCAACGAGACCTTCATTTTTGCCAGCTCGGCGCTGCTGGCCGGACTGGTCGCCGCCGTACTGCCGGTGCATCACCTGGCCGAGCAATTCGGCGATACGCCGCTGGCGCTGTTCGCGCTGGGCACCGCGGGCGCCCTGGCGGTCATCGCGCTGGCGCTGCTCGGTGTCGCCCCGCTGATCTCGCTGAACCTCTGCACCGCGCTGCTGGCGCAACTGGCGAGCCAGGGGCTGGCCGTGATGCAACCGGCCGTGGCGCTGCTGTTCGGCTTTTCGCTGGCCATGCTGCTTTCGCCCTATGGTCCTTCTGCTCTGCTGCTGGCGCGCCACGCCCGGCTGTCGCCCTGGCGCATCGCGGTGGGCTGGAATGGTCGCTTCGTGCTCAGCGTGTTGCTGCCGCTGTTGCTGATACCGCTGCTGGCATGAGCGGCAGCAGCTAGATCCAGCCGTGCTCGGCCATCGACAGCGGTTCGCCATCCCCGACGATGAAATGATCGAGCACCCGCACATCGATCAACGCCAGCGCATCGGTGAGTCGGCGCGTGAGCTGCCGGTCAGCCTGGCTGGGTTCGGCGACGCCGGAAGGGTGGTTATGGGTGAGAATCACCGCTGCGGCGTTCTGCGCCAGGGCTCGCTTGACCACCTGCCGCGGGTAGACGCTGGCGCCGTCAATGGTGCCGTGGAACAGCACCTCGAAGGTCAGGACACGGTGCTTGGCGTCGAGAAACAGGCAGGCGAACAGCTCGTGCGGTTCGTGCCGCAGCCGCGCCTTGAGGTAATCACGCACGGCTTGCGGACTTTCCAGTGCTGAATCGCGGCGGATGCGCTCAGCCAGATGCCGACGCGCCATTTCCAGCACCGCTTGCAGCTGGGCGAACTTTGCCGGCCCGAGCCCCAGGTGCGTGCTGAACAGCGCAAGATCGCTTTCCAGCAGCGCGCGCAGGCTGCCGAACTCACTGAGCAGATGCCGCGCCAGGTCGACCGCGCTCTTGCCGGCGACCCCGGTGCGCAGAAAGATCGCCAACAGCTCCGCATCCGAGAGCGCCGCGGCCCCTTGTTCAAGCAGTTTCTCCCGCGGCCGTTCCGCCGCCGGCCAGTCACGAATGCTCATGTTTTCTCCCTGTTGAGCACGCCCTATTTCCGTCAGGACCCTGTGCTATCTTAGCGGCCTTTTAACCGGGGTCGCCGGCCGCAGCCGGAACCAGTTCTCACCCGTAACAAGGCAGGCCTATGCAGCGGCTTTATCGTAAACGCATCGTCCTGGGCGTCGGCGGCGGCATCGCCGCGTACAAGAGTGCCGAGCTGGTTCGCCGGCTCCGCGACCAGGGCGCCGAGGTCCGCGTCGTGATGACCCATGGTGGTCGCGAATTCATCACGCCGCTCACCCTGCAGGCACTTTCCGGTCACCCGGTCCATCTCGATCTGCTCGATCCAGCCGCCGAAGCGGCCATGGGGCATATCGAGTTGGCGCGCTGGGCCGATCTGGTGCTGATCGCACCGGCCACCGCCGATCTCATGGCGCGCCTGGCACAAGGCGTGGCCAACGACCTGCTGACCACCTTGGTCCTGGCCACCAACGCGCCGGTGGCGCTGGCGCCGGCGATGAATCAGGCGATGTGGGCCGATCCGGCGACCCAGGCCAACCGCGCGCTGCTACAGCAACGCGGGATCCGCCTGTTCGGCCCGGCAGCGGGCAGCCAGGCCTGCGGTGACGTCGGCATGGGCCGGATGCTCGAGGCGGATGACCTGGCGCAGGCCGCCGCCGACTGCTTCGAGCGCAGCCTCCTGACCGGCCTGCATCTGTTGATTACCGCCGGACCGACCCAGGAAAACATCGACCCGGTGCGCTACATCACCAACCACAGCTCCGGCAAGATGGGTTTCGCGCTGGCAGAAGCCGCAGCCGAAGCCGGCGCCCGCGTGACCCTGGTCGCCGGGCCGGTATTCCTGCCGACGCCCGACCGGGTACAACGGATCGATGTGGTCAGCGCGCGCGACATGCTGGCGGCCTGCGAAGCCGCGATGCCCTGCGACCTGTTCATCGCCGCGGCCGCCGTCGCCGACTACCGTCCGGAAGTGATTGCGCCGCACAAGCTGAAGAAGGACCCCACCAGCGGCGACGGGCTGCTGCTGCAGATGGTCCGTAACCCCGACATCCTCGCCACGCTGGCCGGCCGCGAAGACCGCCCGTTCAGCGTGGGGTTTGCCGCCGAGACGGAAAACCTCCTCGAATACGCCACACGCAAGCTACGCGACAAGAACCTCGACCTGATCGTGGCCAATGACGTCGCCAACCCCAGCATCGGCTTCAACAGCGAGGAGAACGCCGTCACGGTGATCGACCGCCAGCAACACGAAACCCGCTTCAGCCAGGCCAGCAAGGGCCATATTGCCCGCCAGCTGATCGCCTTCATCGCCGACCGTTACCAGCAGGCCTGACCCCATGCACAAACTTCAAGCAAAGATTCTCGACCCGCGCCTCGGCCGGGATTTTCCTCTGCCGGAATATGCCACCCGCGGTTCTGCCGGCCTCGACCTGCGCGCCATGCTGCAGGCCAATACCACGCTGGAACCCGGTCAGACGCTGCTGATCCCCACCGGTCTGTCGATCCATATCGCCGACCCAAGCCTCGCAGCACTGGTGCTGCCGCGCTCCGGCCTAGGCCACAAGCATGGGATCGTGCTGGGCAATCTGGTCGGGTTGATCGACTCGGACTACCAGGGCGAACTGATGGTGTCGTGCTGGAATCGCGGTCAATCCAGCTTCAGCATCGCCGTGGGCGAGCGCATCGCGCAGCTGATGCTGGTGCCGGTGATCCAGGCGCAGTTCGAGCTGGTCGACGAGTTCGACGACAGTGAGCGCGGCGCGGGCGGCTTCGGCCATTCGGGCAGTCACTGAGTCCAGCCCGCATTCAGGACGATTCGAGGAGTTTCATGAAAGGCTTCAAGCGCACCGCCAAGGACGCCGGCGTCCTCAACCCCGCTGACACCGCCCCCTCGCCTACCCGCCGCCGTGCGAGCCTCAAAGCCCTGACCCCGGGTTTGCTGCCGGGGTTACTCGGGCTTGTCGTGGCGGGCGCGCTGGTCTGGTTCGCACACCAGTCCACCCAGCACCGGCACACAGCTGAACTGGCCGAAGCCTGGGGTCAGAGCCAAGCGTCTGCGGTCGGACAAGCGCTGCAGCAATTAACGCAAGATACCCTTGCCGCCGCGCGCGACCCGCAGGTGCTCGACGCACTGCGCAGCGAACAGCCCGAGCGGATTCGCGCCGCCGAGCGCGAACTGGGCTATCGCGACGGAGTGATCGATGCGCACCTCAGCCCACGTGGTCAGGCGCGGCAGAACGCCGACCGTCCCGGCCCCTTGAACTTCGCGGCGCTGGACCTGCTGCAGCGCGCTGAAACCGGCACGCCACCGGCCCCTGAAGCCTTCAAGGTCGGCAAGCGCTGGCTGGTCTACAGCGCCGTCGCGGTGCGCCCGGGCCCCGAGCAACCAGCACAGGGTACGCTGCTGCTGGTAGTCAGTCTGGATCGCCTGCTGGCCACGCTGCCGAAACTGCCTGCCGACGCCGGCCAGTTGCGTCTCGTCCAGCAATTCAACAATGGCCCGGCACAGCTACTCGCACAACGGGGCGCCGCCAGCCAAGTCGGTGAGCCGCTCCGCCTGTCGTCGGCCAATCCGAACTGGACCCTCGACTTCTTCCCCGGTGAGACACCGGGCAGTGCGAAGGAGCCGCCGCTGCTGTTGCTCGGCGCCGCGCTGGCCGCTCTCGGCGGCCTGCTGCTGGGCCTGCAGCTGGTGCTCAATGCCCAGCAGCGCCGACTGCGTGAAGATGTCTTGCACTTGGGACGAATGGTTCAGGAACTCTCTTCCGGGAAGACCATCCAAACACCGACTTTGAGCCTGCCAGCGCTCGATGCGCTGGCCCGGAGCCTGGCCCGCCTGCCATCACGCGCTGCCGGAGCGGCCACGGTCAAAGCGCCCGCCACGCCGCCAGCGGCACGGCACGCCCAAACCAACGAGTACGGCGCCCCTCTGTTCCAGGACACCGATATTCTCGACATCGACATTCTCGACGAGGACCAGGACTGGCTTGGCCTCGACCCCAAGGAGCGAGAAACCGCAATGAGTGCCCCTAAAGCCCCCCAGCTGCCTGCCAGCATCTTCCGCGCCTACGACATCCGTGGCGTGGTCGGCGACACCCTGACCAACGAAACCGCCTACTGGATCGGCCGCGCGGTGGGCTCCCAGAGCCTGGCCCAGGGCGAGCCCAATGTCTCGGTCGGCCGGGATGGTCGCCTGTCCGGCCCCGAACTGGTTCAGCATCTGATTCAGGGCCTGGTGGACAGCGGCTGCAGCGTCAGCGACGTCGGCATGGTGCCCACGCCGGTACTCTATTACGCAGCCAACGTGCTGGCCGGCAAGTCCGGCGTGATGCTCACCGGTAGCCACAACCCGCCGGACTACAACGGCTTCAAGATCGTTATTGCCGGCGACACACTGGCCAACGAGCAGATCCAGGCCTTGCGCCAGCGCATCGAGACCGGCGACCTCAGCGAAGGGGTCGGCCAGGCGGAGCAGGTCGATGTACTGGACAGCTATTTCAAGCGCGTCCGCGAAGACATCGCGATGGCCAAGCCGCTCAAGGTGGTGGTGGACTGCGGCAACGGCGTGGCTGGTGTGATCGCGCCGCAACTGATCGAGGCCCTGGGCTGCCAGGTGATCCCGCTGTTCTGCGATGTCGACGGCAACTTCCCCAATCATCACCCCGACCCGGGTAAGCTGGAAAACCTTGAGGACCTGATCGCCAAGGTCAAGGCGGAAAAAGCCGACCTGGGCTTGGCCTTCGACGGCGACGGTGACCGCGTCGGCGTGGTCACCAATGCCGGCACCGTGGTGTTCCCAGACCGCCTGCTGATGCTGTTCGCCAAGGATGTGGTATCGCGCAACCCGGGCGCTGACATCATCTTCGACGTCAAATGCACGCGCCGGCTGACGCCGCTGATCAGTGGCTACGGCGGCCGTCCGGTCATGTGGAAGACCGGCCATTCGCTGATCAAGAAAAAGATGAAGGAAACCGGCGCGCTGCTCGCCGGCGAAATGAGCGGCCACATCTTCTTCAAGGAGCGCTGGTACGGCTTCGACGACGGCATCTACAGCGCCGTGCGCCTGCTGGAGATCCTCAGTCTGGACAAACGGGACGCCGAACAGGTCTTCGCCGCATTCCCCAACGACGTTTCCACCCCGGAGATCAACATCACGGTCACCGATGAAAGCAAATTCGCTATCATCGAAGCGCTGCACCGCGACGCCCATTGGGGCGAAGCCAATATCACCACGCTCGACGGCGTGCGTGTCGACTACCCGAAAGGCTGGGGCCTGGTCCGGGCGTCCAATACCACGCCGGTGCTGGTGCTGCGTTTCGAAGCCGAAAGCGAAGACGAGCTCAAGCGCATACAGGAAGTCTTCCGCGCGCAGCTTTATACTGTCGCGCCTGACCTTACCTTGCCGTTCTGATTTGCGGAGCCCTGCATGACCCTCAGCCGTGAAGTCGCCACCCAATTCGCCCAGGTTCTATCCGAAGCGCTGCCCTACATCCGCCGGTTCGTCGGCAAGACGCTGGTCATCAAGTACGGCGGTAACGCGATGGAGAGCGAGGAGCTGAAAACCGGCTTCGCCCGCGACATCGTGCTGATGAAGGCGGTAGGCATCAACCCGGTGGTGGTTCACGGCGGCGGCCCGCAGATCGGTGATCTGCTCAAGCGCCTGAATATCGAAAGCCACTTCATCGACGGCATGCGGGTCACCGACAGTCAGACAATGGACGTCGTCGAGATGGTGCTTGGCGGCCAGGTCAACAAGAGCATCGTCAGCCTGATCAACCAGCACGGCGGCGCGGCCATCGGCCTGACCGGCAAGGATGCGCAGCTGATTCGCGCGAAGAAGCTCAAGGCGACCCGTCAGACGCCGGAGATGACCTCGCCGGAGATCATCGACATCGGCCATGTCGGCGAAGTCACTGGCGTCAACACCGAGCTGCTGGAGATGCTGGTTCGCGGCAACTTCATCCCGGTCATCGCACCCATCGGCGTGGGTCCGGACGGTGAGTCGTACAACATCAACGCCGACCTGGTCGCAGGCAAGGTGGCCGAGGCGCTGAAGTCGGAAAAGCTGATGCTGCTGACCAATATCGCCGGCCTCATGGACAAACAGGGTCAGGTTCTTACCGGCTTGACCACCGCCCAGGTCGACGAGCTGATCGCCGACGGCACCATCTACGGCGGCATGCTACCGAAGATCCGTTGCGCGCTCGAAGCGGTCCAGGGCGGGGTGCACAGCGCGCACATCATCGATGGCCGCGTGCCCAATGCCGTGTTGCTGGAGATCTTCACCGACATCGGCGTCGGTACACTGATCACCAACCGCAAGGCGCCGATCGCTCAGTGACAACGTCGCCATAAAAAAGCCCGGCCCTCTCACGAGGCGCCGGGCTTTTTTGTGTGCTGTCAGGCTACCTGGACGGCCCTAGCAGCTCCGCGACGCGTTCGCGCTCAGCGGCAAAGCTGACTTCCGCCTGCTTACGTGCCTGCTTGTAGCGTTGGACGTCACGCTGCAGGCTGGCCTGCTCCTTGCGCAAATTTTCGATCTGCAGCAGCAGCTGCTCGGGGACCTCACGACCGGCACGCTCGTGGTTCGCGGCCTGGCTCTGCAAGTTGGCCTGCTGCGAGCGAAGCGACTGCAGATTGCCCCGCGTGATCCCGAGGACGCTATCGAGCTCGGCCAGCTTACGCACCTTGGCCCGTTCCACATCTTCGGCGCTGGCATACAAGCGCAGGAGCTGCTCATCGGAACTGGCACGCGCCTGGGCCTCGAGCAATCGCTGACGCTCCTGCGCCGTCGGGGCGGGCGGCACGACCTGGGTCACACGCCCTTGATCGGTGAGCACCTCGTAACCACGCCCGATGTACTGCGGCGGCACGCCATGCCGATCAAGGACCACAACACCCTTGTCGTCGACGTAACGATACAGCTCAGCTTGCGCGGTCATCGCGCCCAGCAGGCCCAGCAGCAACAGCGCGCCACTCCCTATCCGCATATACGCCTCTTTCCTGTTCGACCTGTCCGGTACATTCGCTCGAAGCGCCCGCGTCAATTTCCGCGAGGCCTGGGCCTCCCATCAAAGCGTTGCAGCAATAAGCACACCAACTGAGCACAACCTGTGCACTTAGGTAAAAAAGGCCGCTGTCGGCGCGAATCGCACCCCAGCAAAACGACGCTCACATCAGGCTACAGCGAACCGCCGCAAATAGTCAGATACTGACAAAGCCGACCCCAACCGCCACCACAGCCGAACGGTGGCGGGCTACGCCTGGACAGGCCGCGACTGGCGCCGTCAGATGCCGTATTGATCCCGATACGCCTCGACTGCCGTCAGGTGGCGCTTGAGCTGTTCGTCCTCGGCCAGATACTCCAGCACCTGCGCCAGTGACACGATGCTGACCACGGGCATGCCGCAGTCGCGCTCCACCTCCTGGATCGCCGACAGCTGGCCCTGGCCACGCTCCTGCCGGTTGAGCGCAATCAGCACCCCCGCCGCTTGCGCGCCCTGCGCCTGAATGATCTGCATGACCTCGCGGATGGCGGTTCCCGCGGTGATGACGTCGTCGACAATGAGCACACGACCGCGCAGGGGCGCTCCGACCAGCGTGCCGCCCTCGCCGTGATCCTTGGCTTCCTTGCGGTTGAAGCACCAGGGCAAATCACGCTGGTGATGTTCGGCCAGCGACATGGCGGTCGCTGCGGCCAAGGGAATGCCCTTGTACGCGGGCCCGAAGATGACGTCGAAATCGATTCCGCTGTCGGCGACGGCCGCTGCGTAGAAGCGGCCCAACTGCGCCAGCGCCGAGCCGGTATTGAACAACCCGGCGTTGAAGAAATAGGGACTGATGCGTCCGGATTTCAGGGTGAACTCACCGAAGCGCAGAACCCCGCGTTCGATGGCGAAGCGAATGAACTCGCGCTGGTACGCCTGCATGAAGAATATTCCCGGAAGACACTGTTTAGCTAATTGCAAAGAGCTTGGGTTATCATACACGCACGTGATTTTAGGGGCCATTTATGCGGATCATCAGCGTCAACGTGAATGGCATTCAAGCGGCGGCGCAGCGGGGTCTTCTCAGCTGGCTGCAAGCGCAGAATGCCGATGTCATCTGCCTGCAGGATACCCGCGCCTCCGTAGTAGAACTCGACGATCCGGCTTACCAGCTAGACGGCTATTTCCTCTACACCGTCGACGCCGAAATTCCGGAACAGGGTGGCGTTGCGCTGTACTCCAGACTCCAGCCAAAGGCCGTGATCATGGGCCTTGGCTTCGAGACTGCCGACCGCTACGGCCGCTACCTGCAGGCCGATTTCGACAAGGTCAGCATCGCCAGCCTGCTGCTGCCGACTGGCCGCGGTGGCGATGAGGAGCTGAATCAGAAATTCAAGTTCATGGACGATTTCGCCCATTACCTGGACAAGCAACGTCGCAAGCGTCGCGAATATATCTATTGCGGGTCGCTGTATGTCGCCCATCAGAAGCTGGACGTGAAGAACTGGCGCGACTGCCAGCAGACCACCGGCTTCCTGGCACCGGAACGCGCTTGGCTCGATGAGATTTTCGGCAACATGGGCTATGTCGACGCACTGCGCGAAGCCAGTCGCGAAGGCGATCTTTATAGCTGGTGGCCGGACACCGAACAGGCGCAGATGCTCAATCTGGGCTGGCGTTTCGATTATCAGATCCTGACCTCGGGCATGCGCCGCTTCGTGCGCAATGCTCGCCTTCCGCGCCAACCAAGATTCTCCCAGCATGCCCCGCTGGTGGTGGACTACGACTGGACGCTGAGTCTCTGATCTCGCGACTGATCGCTGGAAGGTAACGTGAGCCGCAACCCGCCAAGGGCGACGGCTTCAGGCTATTTGACGATCCGCCAGCAGAACGGGTAGCGATAAGGCTTGCCTTCGTTGGCGCGGATTCCGGCTATTACCACCAGCACCAGGGCCACCACGCTGATCAACGCCATCAGCGGGAAACCGATCAGTATCCAGGCCAGCACGCCGCAGATCATCAGCAGAATGCTGAACGTGATCTGAAAATTCAGCGCCTCCTTGCCCTGCTCGTCGACGAAGGGGTCCAGATCCTTCTTCAGCTGCCAGACGATCAGCGGCCCCAGCACATTGCCGATCATCGGCACCAGGAACCAGAAGAACGCCGAGTAGTGACAGAACATGGCCCACTGACGCGCTTGCGCAGAGGGCTGCGGTATCAGTTCCTGATCAGACATGGCGTTCTCCTTCAGATCAATCGGCTAGCGCAGCCAGTTGCAGGGCAAACAGCTCTTTCATGCCGTCCTGTGCCAACGCGAGCATGGCATTGAGCTCTGCCGGCTGGAACGGGGCGCCCTCGGCGGTGCCCTGAACTTCGATGAACCCGCCGGTGCTGGTCATCACCACGTTGAGGTCGGTTTCGGCTGCGGAGTCTTCCAGATAATCCAGATCGAGCACCGGCTCGCCCTGATACATTCCAACCGACACCGCGGCAACCATCTGCTTGAGCGGGTCGCCACCTTTCAGGCCCCCACGCTTCTTGAGCATTTTCAGCGCATCGACCAAGGCGACCATCGCGCCGGTGATCGAGGCGGTGCGGGTACCGCCGTCGGCCTGAATCACGTCGCAATCGATGTAGAGGGTGTTCTCACCCAGCTTGCTCATGTCCAGCGCGGCCCGCAGCGAGCGACCGATCAGCCGCTGGATCTCGAGGGTCCGACCGCCTTGTTTGCCGCGGCTGGCCTCGCGCTGATTACGTTCTCCCGTGGCGCGCGGCAACATGCCGTACTCGGCAGTCAACCAGCCCTGCCCTTGCCCTTTGAGGAAGCGCGGCACACCATTTTCGATGCTGGCGGTGCAGATCACCTTGGTATCACCGAACTCGACCAGCACCGAACCTTCGGCATGCTTGGTGTAGTTACGGGTGATGCGGATCGAACGCAGCTGGTCGGCGGCGCGGCCACTGGGTCGCTTCATGGGGCTTGTCCTGCTTTGTGGAGTGAGTAGCCGCCATTATAGAGGCCCCGACCACGATAAGGGCCACCGCCGAGCCAATCGCCCCGACTCGTCGGCACAGTCGCAGCGGCCCGCAACGGCCCGCAACGGCCCGCAACGGCCCGCAACGGCCAAGCCGAGGTTCAAGCGCCAATGACCGGTTTTTCCTTTACAATCTGCCGCCTTTCGCACCTATCGAGGGTTATCCGATGATCCACAGCATGACCGCCTTCGCCCGCGCCGAGCAGGCCGGCGACCACGGCACCCTCAGCTGGGAGATCCGCTCGGTGAACCACCGCTATCTGGAGCCGCACCTGCGTCTGCCGGATGCATTCCGGGAGCTGGAAGGCGCGATCCGTGAAGCGCTGCGCAAGGGATTGTCACGCGGCAAGGTCGAATGCACGCTGCGCTTTGCCGAAGACGCCGCAGGTCGCTCGATGCAGGTCGACCACGCGCGTGCCAGCCAGCTGATCGCCGCAGCCGAAAGCGTCGCCGCGCTGATCAAGCAGCCCGCTCCGCTCGATCCGCTCGAAATCCTGTCCTGGCCGGGCGTGCTGGTAGGCGACTCGGCAGATCCTCAGGCGCTCAACAGCGCTGCCCTGCAGCTGTTCCACAGCACCCTGGAAGAATTGAAGAACGGTCGCCAGCGCGAGGGCGAAGAGCTGGCTCGACTGATCAACGAGCGCCTCGATGCCATCGCGGAAGAAACCAGCACGCTACGCGCCCAGATCCCGCACATGCTGGCCGCACAACGACAGAAGATCCTCGACCGCTGCGCTGAGATGCGGGTCGAACTGGACCCGCAACGACTTGAGCAGGAACTGGTACTGCTCGCGCAGAAAAGTGACGTGGCCGAAGAATTGGACCGCCTCAGCACGCACGTCAGCGAAGTGCGTCGCGTACTGAAATCCGGCGGGGCCGCCGGTCGGCGCCTGGATTTCCTCATGCAGGAGCTCAATCGCGAGGCCAATACACTGGGTTCCAAGGCCTTCGACACACGCAGCACGCAAGCGGCGGTGAACCTCAAAGTGCTTATCGAGCAGATGCGCGAGCAAGTCCAGAACATCGAATAGCAACTACGCTTGGTCAGTGGCGATTCGGCCATCGCCGGGCCTACCCAGCAACCGTACAGAGAATCACATGTCAGCCTCCACCGGTACGCTTTATATCGTTTCCGCGCCTTCCGGGGCCGGCAAGACCAGCCTGGTCAAAGCCCTCCTCGATGCGCAACCGCACGTCCGAGTTTCGGTTTCGCACACCACGCGCCCCATGCGCCCGGGTGAGGTAGACGGGGTCAACTATCACTTCGTCAGCCGCGATGACTTCGTCGAACGCTTGGAGCGCGGTGAGTTTCTCGAGCACGCCGAAGTGTTCGGCAACCTCTATGGCACCTCGCAGCGCTGGCTCGAGCAGACCCTGAATGAAGGCTACGACCTGATTCTGGAAATCGATTGGCAGGGCGCCCAGCAGGTTCGCCGGCTGATGCCCCAGGCCAAGTCGATTTTCATCCTGCCGCCCACGCAGGAAGCCTTGCGCCAACGCCTCACCAACCGCGGACAGGACAGCGACGAAGTCATCGAGAAGCGTATGAGAGAGGCGGTCAGCGAAATGACCCACTATGTCGAATACGACTACCTGGTGATCAACGATGACTTCGCTCACGCCTTGATCGACCTGCAGGCGATCTTCCGCGCCAACCAGCTGTTGCAGGCATCGCAACAGCAACGCTTTCGCAGCCTGCTGAACGAACTGCTCGCCTGATCGCAGCCTTCCGAGCCCGCTTGAGACGAGCCCGCCAGCAGCCCACAAGCCAGGCGTATCACTCGCGCCAGCCGACCGGTCATAAGCGCAGTCAAACCAGCCGGGGCCGGGGCCGCGCGGTGATCGCTCACCCAGCGCCGGCCCGGCGGACCGTTTTACCGCTTCCCTAATGGCTGGTGATTTTTTAGACTATCCCGTCCGCTCGCCCATTCGGGCATGCTCTACCGTTATTGATGAGGAACACCATGGCCCGCGTTACCGTTGAAGACTGTCTGGACAACGTAGATAACCGCTTCGAGCTGGTCATGCTCGCCACCAAGCGCTCGCGCCAGCTGGCAACCGGCGGCAAGGAGCCCAAGGTGGCCTGGGAAAACGACAAGCCTACCGTCGTGGCGTTGCGTGAAATCGCCTCCGGACTGGTGGACTACGAGGTCATCGCACAAGACGACATCGTCGACGACGAGCCGCTGTTCGTGCAGTACGAGGAAGAACCCAACGAGGCTCTCTGATTAAATGCCAGGTCGAAGTCGAACCGCAAACACAGCGCCCAGCCGGCAAGGAGCATTCCCTTGCCAGCCATAGACGCTCTTGCCGATCGCCTGTCGACCTACCTCGGCGCAGACCAGGTCAACCTGGTGCGCCGCGCCTATTTTTACGCCGAGCAAGCCCATGACGGCCAGCGCCGGCGTAGCGGTGAAGCCTACGTCACCCACCCCCTCGCGGTAGCCAACATCCTCGCCGACATGCACATGGACCATCAGAGCCTGATGGCCGCCATGCTGCATGACGTCATCGAGGACACCGGCATCGCCAAGGAAGCGCTCACCGCGCAGTTCGGCGAAACCGTCGCCGAGCTGGTGGACGGCGTCAGCAAGCTGACCCAGATGAAGTTCGAGACCAAGGCCGAGGCCCAGGCGGAGAACTTCCAGAAGATGGCCATGGCCATGGCCCGCGATATCCGCGTGATTCTGGTCAAGCTCGCCGATCGCCTGCACAACATGCGCACCCTCGAAGTGCTGGCTGGCGAAAAGCGCCGACGCATCGCCAAGGAAACCCTGGAAATCTATGCGCCCATCGCCAACCGGCTGGGCATGCACGCCATGCGCGTGGAATTCGAGGATCTGGGCTTCAAGGCCATGCACCCGATGCGCTCGGAGCGCATCCGCGCCGCCGTGCGCCGTGCCCGCGGCAACCGCAACGAGATCGTCGAGAAGATCGAGCAATCGTTGATTCACTGCCTCGAGCGCGAAGGCCTCGGCGGCGAGGTGGTAGGCCGCGAGAAACACCTGTTCAGCATCTACAAGAAGATGCGTGGCAAGCGCAAGGCATTCAACGAGATCATGGACGTCTATGCCTTCCGCATCGTGGTCGACAAGGTCGACACCTGCTACCGCGTCCTCGGTGCGGTACACAGCCTCTACAAGCCGTTGCCCGGGCGCTTCAAGGATTACATCGCGATCCCCAAGGCCAACGGTTACCAGTCGCTGCATACCACCCTGTTCGGTATGCACGGCGTGCCTATCGAAATCCAAATCCGCACGCGCGAAATGGAGGAGATGGCCAACAACGGTATCGCCGCGCACTGGTTGTACAAATCCAACGGTGACGAGCCGCCCAAGGGTACCCACGCGCGTGCCCGCCAGTGGCTCAAGGGTGTGCTGGAGCTGCAGGAGCGTGCCGGCAATTCGCTGGAATTCATCGAAAGCGTGAAGATCGACCTGTTCCCGGACGAGGTCTACGTCTTCACGCCCAAGGGCAGCATCATGGAACTGCCCAAAGGCTCGACCGCGGTGGATTTCGCCTACGCCGTGCACACGGACGTCGGCAATACCTGCATCGCCTGTCGCGTCAACCGACGCCTGGCACCGTTGTCGCAGGCACTGGAAAGCGGCAGCACGGTGGAGATCGTGACCGCGCCAGGCGCGAGGCCGAATCCGGCGTGGCTCAATTTCGTGGTCACCGGCAAGGC
Source organism: Stutzerimonas stutzeri (assembly GCF_019090095.1). Lineage (NCBI taxonomy): Bacteria > Pseudomonadati > Pseudomonadota > Gammaproteobacteria > Pseudomonadales > Pseudomonadaceae > Stutzerimonas > Stutzerimonas stutzeri. The sequence goes on from NZ_JAGQFP010000003.1 coordinate 200,791, forward strand.
TCGGACGCATATCCGCCACGCACTCAAGCTGCAGCGCCGCTCAGAGTCGATCAATCTAGGCGAACGCCTGCTGAACAAGGCCCTCACCGGCTTCGGAACGAGTCTGGAGCGCATTTCCCCAGAGCGCATCAAGGCCGTGCTCAACGAATATCAGATGGAGGTCATCGAGGACCTGCTCGAAGACATCGGGCTCGGTAATCGGATGGCCTACGTCATCGCCCGCCGCCTGCTATCCAGCGACGGCGAGCAGGCCCCGAGCGCCGAGGGGCCTCTGGCAATCCGTGGCACCGAAGGGCTGGTGTTGAACTACGCCAAGTGCTGCACGCCGATCCCTGGCGATCCGATCGTCGGCCACCTGTCGGCGGGCAAGGGCATGGTGGTGCACCTGGAGACCTGCCGAAACATCGCCGAAGTTCGCCACAATCCCGACAAATGCATCCAGCTGTCCTGGTCCAAGGACGTCACGGGCGAGTTCAACGTGGAGCTGCGCGTCGAGCTGGAGCATCAGCGCGGCCTGATCGCCCTGCTGGCAGGCAGCGTCAACGCAGCGGACGGCAACATCGAGAAGATCGGCATGGACGAGCGCGACGGCCGAATCAGTGTCGTTCAGCTGGTGGTCAGCGTGCATGACCGGGTGCATCTGGCCCGGGTGATCAAAAAGCTTCGGGCGATCAAGGGTGTCATGCGCATCACCCGCATGAAGGCCTAGCGACGCCGCCTGTTCCACCCTCGTCATGGGGCTTTTGCCCGCTCGCGCCAGCCCGTATCCTCTGGGGCCGCACTCTTCTATCGGAGCACTCCATGAGCAAGACCGTGATCAACACCGAAAACGCCCCCGCCGCCATCGGCACCTATTCCCAGGCGATCAAGGCCGGCAACACCGTCTACCTGTCCGGCCAGATCCCGCTGGATCCGAAGAGCATGGAGCTGGTGGAAGGCTTCGAAGCACAGACCGTGCAGGTGTTCGAAAACCTCAAGGCCGTGGCCGAAGCCGCCGGCGGCTCGCTGAAGGACATCGTCAAGCTCAACATCTTCCTGACCGACCTGGGTAATTTCGCCACGGTCAACGAAGTCATGAGCCGCTACTTCCAGCAGCCCTACCCGGCCCGCGCGGCCATCGGCATCGCCGCGCTGCCCAAGGCCGCACAGGTCGAAATGGACGCCGTTCTGGTACTCGACTGAACCTGACGCCATCTGACGACGCGACCGGCTGCGGCGTGAGTTCGACCACACCGTCCGGCACGCTGGCGTCGCGGCTGTTGCTGGCGTTCGCCGGCCTGCTCGCCGCCTGCGTGCTGTACCTCGCCGAGCCGCTGATGCTGCAGAGCCTGCGCAACAGCCTGTTCGACCAGTATCAGCGATGGCAACCCAGACCGGCGCCGGCGCAGAGCCTGGTGCGTGTGGTCGATATCGACGAAGCCAGCCTCGCCCGCCTTGGCCAGTGGCCCTGGCCGCGCGATGTGCTGGCGCGTCTGCTGGAGCGTCTGCAGCAGGCCGGCGCAGCGGTGGTGGTCTTCGACGTGCTGTTCGCCGAACCGGATCGCAGCTCCCCGTCGCGCATTCTCGAGCGAGCGGACCTGCGACCGGAGGTTGCCGACGCGCTGACCAACCTGCCCGACCCTGATCGGCAATTCGCCGACGCGCTCATGGGGCAATCCTCGGTCCTCGGCTTCGCCGCCATCCCCACACCCTCGCGCAACACGCCGATTAGCCGCTTCGGCGTGCGACTGGGCAAAGACGCAAAGCCCGCCGCGTTCTCGACCTACGCCGGGACCATCCCTGCACTGCCCCTGCTCGAGCGCGCGGCAAAGGGCAGCGGCGCCATGACCTTCCGCCCCGACGCCGATGGCGTGGTCCGGCGTGTCCCGGTGATGATCCGGGTCGGCGAGCAGCTGCTTCCCTCGCTATCGGCCGAAGCGTTGCGCGTCTACCTGGGGCAGGCGCTTTATCGTGTCGAGACCACCAAGGGCGGTGCGGTCGAGCGAGTCGGCATCGGTCGCCTGACGCTGCCGACCAACCGCCGGGGTGAGCTGTGGCTGCACTACCGTCGCGACATGAGCGCGCAGGTGCTGCCGGCGTGGCGCGTGCTGGAGGGCAGCGTGACCAAGCTCCTCGAGGGCAGCATCGTGCTGGTTGGCAGCTCGGCTCAGGGGCTGCAGGACCTGCGTTTCGGCCCGCTCGGCGCGATGCTTCCCGGCGTCCAGGTGCATGCGCAAGCGATTGAACAGGCGCTGGCCGGCACATCCTTGCAGCGCCCGGTCTGGGCGGCTCCGGCCGAAGCCCTGAGCCTGCTGCTGAGCGGGCTGCTGTTAAGCCTTCTGACCTTGAGCAGTGGTGCGGTCACCGCGGCGTGGGTCGCTGCGGCACTGGTAGCGGCGCTGAATGCCGCGGCCTGGTGGGCCTATTCGCGTCACGGCCTGCTGCTCGACGCGCTGACGCTGTCGATCGGCTTGCTGCTGGTTTACCTCGGCGCCAGCCTGGCGCGGCATCGCGCTAGCGAGCGACAGCAGCGCTGGGTACGGGATGCCTTCTCACGCTATATCTCACCGAACCTGGTTGGCCATCTGGTGCGCCATCCCGAGCAGCTGCATCTGGGGGGCGAACGCCGCTGCTGCAGTTTCGTGTTCACCGACATCACCGATTTCACCGCTTTGATGGAGCGAGAGTCGCCAGAGCAGGTGGTGGGGATGCTCAATGAATACCTCGAAGGCATCATTCAGATCGCCTTTCGCCATGAAGGCACGCTCGAACGCATCGTCGGCGACGGCATGGCGATCCTCTTCTCGGCACCGCTGATCCAGCCCGACCACAAGTCCCGCGCTCTGGCCTGCGCCCTGGAAATCCGTCGATTCACCCGCGGCTACACCAAGGTCCAGCAAGCCGCCGGCCTGCCCTTGGGACGTACCCGCATCGGCGCCCATTGCGGCGAGGTCGTGGTGGGTAACTTCGGCGGATCGACGCTGTTCGACTACCGCGCCCTGGGCGATGCGGTCAATGTCGCGGCGCGTCTGGAAGGCCTGAACCGCTACCTGGGCACCGACCTCTGCGTGTCGCAGGACATCCGCAGCGCCAACCCGGACGTACCGATGCGGACGATTGGTGACGTATGGCTCAAGGGCAAGGCCGTCCCCATCCGCCTTTACGAGCCCTGCGCAGGCACCTGCGACAAGGACTACGACGCGGCCTACGCACTGCTTGCCAGCGAGCATGAACAGGCCGTCCAGGCGTTCGAGCGGCTCCATGCCGAGCGCCCGGACGATGCCCTGGTGCACTATCAGTTGCAGCGCCTGAAGACCGGCCAGCGCGGCGAGCGCATTCTGATGACGGAGAAGTGAAGCAGGCTCAGCGAATGCTGACCTCCACCCGGCGGTTACGCGGCTCGGCCACGCCATCGGCTGTTTGAATCAGCAGGTTGCGCTCCCCGTGCGAGGACACGCTCAGCTCAATCATATCGACCGCCTGCGCACGCAGCCGATCAGCCACCGCGCGCGCGCGGATCAGGCCGAGCCGCTCGTTCCAGACCGGACCGCTGAGCGTATCGGTATGGCCGATCACCGAGACGGCGGACGGCCCACGCAGGCGGATTGCCTCGACCACCTGGGCGAAGGCGCGCTCCGATTCCTCGGTCAGCTCGGCGCTGCCGATACCGAAATACAACTGAAAGCGTTGCGGCAATGCCGGCTGCGCCGCCAGCGCCGCCGAGAAGTCGCGAGTGATGCGCAGCTGGCTGACCGTAAACGGGCCGGAACCGCCGCCTTGACCACCAATCACCAGGCCCTGATGACTGCGGTCGATCCGCGTCTGGCCCTTGGCATCGTCGACTACGACCGCGCCGGTACTGCCGTCCGGGCTCTCCAGCAGCACGACATAGTCGCCGGTTGCACAACCGCCGGACAGCGCAAGACAGAGCGACAACAACAGCGAACGCAGCGATATGCTCACGGGCCGACCTTCACCAGGAAATGAGTGCCGCGCACGCCGATGGTGCCCGAGGGTGTCTTCAGCTCTACCGCTTCGGGCTTGAGCTTGGCAATGACGCCGGAGATGAAGTTCAAGGTGCCCCGGCTGATACGCGCGCTCAAGCGCAGCGCCTCGTGGGCCGGCTCGAACGCGTATTCATCGACGGTGAACTCGCTGTTGGGCCCGAACGACATCACCGTGCTGTCGCTGAGCGTCACGCCCAATGAGCCGTTGGCACCGGTGCGCAGCACCGCGCCGAGCACCACCGCCTGGCCGACGGCCGCCTCGATGGTCTGGCCGCGGCTGGTAACCGTCGCCTCGCCCTGCACCTTCATGATGTAGCCGATCGGCTCGATCGACGCTTGCGCCTGCCCAAGCGAGGGCACCAGCAGGCAAACGACCCATAGCATCCGGACGCTGTACCGCATGGCGCCGAGGCGCTCCCAGATCATCATGTCCACTCTCCGTCATGGCTTGCCGACACTCGAGTGCTGCGCAAGGACCCGAGCCGCAACCGCAGCCTGGCGCCCAGCGAGCCAACGCCGCAGGATGCCGGATGCCGCTAGCGTAATACAAGCGCAACGGCCATGCGGCCGCCGGTGACTAGAGATCGGCTAGACCGCGGCGAACCGTCCTGCAGGCCGTGCGGCGCCGCTGTCCCATAAGTTCTGATCGGCGAGCTGGCAGGTATCGACATAACGCGGCACGCCATTGACCGCTTCCAGCTCGGTCATGCCGGCGAGCTGGCTGACGATGCGGTAGCGCTGGCCGGCGGTTTTGTCTTGCAGCGGATAGAGCGCGGCGATCTGCTGCGCAAGTTCGGTGAGGGTGGACATGGTGCGGGGACTGCTCTGGGTGCGAAAGGCAGGCTGTTTACTACGAAAGCTCCGCGTTTTCGCGCGCCATCCGACGTCCAGCAGGCCACTCATCGGATACCGCCAGATTCTCTCGCCGAAGGGCCCCCGATCGCCGCCGCTGGCGCTAACGCGGCTTGCCAACCCTCACGTTAGAGCGACCGGACGAGCCCGTCGTGCTTTCCCAGCGCAGCCCCTGCGTAGTTCATCGGCGCCGTTTCGTTCCGCGACCGACCGGTCATTCGTCGCAAAACTGCCCGCCGTCCGTCGCCAAGCCGTGCGGATGATGGCACTTGACGTATCCTCGCCGGCTATCGGGAGCCGACGCTTCCGCTCGGCGGTCCGGCATATAAATCGCATCCCACCAAGCCTGTACTGCCCAGCGTCACCCTATTGGCGCTCGCGGGTTTTCCCGTGAACAACTGTGGTCCGCCTCCCGGCGGTTGTTAGTCGAAACATCGGGCTTCCCGATTGGATGTGAAATGAAGACACCACGTCTGCTCCAAGGTCGTCGCGGCCTTGCGCTTCCCGTTTTGCTGGCGATGGTCATCGCTGCCTGTCTGGCCTACTGGCAATTCAAGCCCGGCATACCTGCCACGCCGCCTGCGGGCGCCGCGGCCAGCATGCTCGAAGCCCTGCGTGAATCCACCGCCCCCTGGGATGCCGACCGTCGGGACCTCTCGGCGCTCATGGGCGACCTGCGTGGCGCCACCATCGCCAGCGCCGCCCTGGGCAAGCACGCCGTCTATGTAAGCTTGATCGACGGCCAGCGCTATTGGGTGCCGGATCAGTCCAGCCGGGTCGCCAAGCTGTTGCTCGACCAGTACGCCGGCAGCGAAGGGCAGCTGTTCCCCCTGACCCTGTTCGAAACCGACGGCGAAGCACCCTGGTACAAAGCGCTGCTGCCCTACGCGCCCTTCATTCTTCTGTTAGCCGGTGCGCTCGGCTATCTGGCGATCAAGAGCCAGGCGTTCCGCGTGCAGCGCAAAGGCAGCGGCATCGCTTTCGCCGATGTGATCGGTGCCAGCGAGGCCAAACAGGCCCTGAGCGACGTCACCGCCTACCTGCGCGACCCTGCCGCCTATGCGGAACTGGGAGCCCGGCCACCGAAGGGCGTATTGCTGACCGGCGAGCCCGGCACCGGCAAGACCCAGCTGGCCAAGGCGCTGGCGACCGAATCCAATGCCAGCTTCATCCAGGTGACCGGCAGCGACTTCTCCTCGATGTATTTCGGCGTCGGCATCCAGAAGGTCAAGGCGCTGTTCCGCACGGCCCGCAAGCAGGCGCCCTGCATCATCTTCATCGACGAGATCGACGGCATCGGCAAACGCGCCGAACAGCAGCGTTCCAGCGATGCCGAGAGCAACCGCATCATCAACCAGTTTCTCGCCGAGATGGATGGTTTCGATGGCGCCAGCGGCGTGCTGGTGCTGGGTGCCACCAACTTCCCCAACTCGCTGGACCCGGCGCTGGTGCGCGAGGGCCGCTTCGACCGCTCCATCGCCGTCGGGCTGCCAGGCCTGGCCGACCGCGAGGCGCTGTTCCGCCTCTATGCCGGCAAGATCCGCGCCGAGCAGGACCTTGATTTTGCCCAGCTGGCACGCAACACCGTCGGCCTGACGCCCGCTGCCATCGCCTACATCGTCAACCATGCCGCGCTGCTTGCCGCCCGCGGGGCTGCGAAAACCGTGACCATGGCGCACTTCGTCGACGCGGTGGAAACCTGCCGCATCGGCGAGCAACCCACGGGCGTGACGCCGATGTCGCCGACCGACCGCAAGCGCATCGCCGTGCACGAGGCCGGCCATGCGCTGGTCGCCGCCGCACTGAAAGTCGGCCGCGTGGAAAAGGTCACCATCCTGCCGCGTGGCCAGGCGCTGGGCGTCACACTGGTAACGCCGGTGGAGGACAAACGCCTGCACATGGAGTCCGAGCTGCGCAATCGCATCCAGATGCTGCTGGCCGGGCGCGGTGCCGAGCAACTGTATTTCCACGAGGTGTCCTCCGGCGCCGGCCAGGACCTGCAGGAAGCCTCCAAGATCGCGCTATCGATGGTCGGTGCGCTGGGCATGGGACCCAACGGTTCGCTGCTGAGTCTGCAGGCCGTGCGTGACGCGCACATCGAATTCGATTCTGGCGAATCCATCCGCGCGGCGGACAACCTGCTCAAGCAGCTGGATCGCGACTGCATGGCGCTGCTGCAACGGTTGAAGCCGGCGCTGGACGAGGTTGCAGATCGTCTGTTGGCAGAAGAAACCGTGCCCGGCGAGGAGGTGCTGGCGGCCATCGAGCGTTTGCCCCAGCAGCATCACGAGGCCAGCGTCAGCTCGATCATTGGCCACGCCATGAGCACCATCGACCGCGTCGCAGCCAGCGCCATGGAGAACGACCCTTACCTGGACCTGGCGCCAATCGAACAACCCGACGACGATGGGCCGGGGATGGTGTAGCAGGCGCTACTGGGCGGAATGCCCCGCGGTAGAAGCCGTTGAAGGGAAGCCGGCGCAAGGCAACGCGCGCCAGCCTCCCGCCTTTCAGCTACCGGCTACCAGCGTGTTGCTCGTTTTCGCCCCGTTAATCGATCACCACCAGATGGTTCGGTAGCTCGTTGCGCTCATGCGTGGCGGGAACATGTTCCCTGAGCAGGGCACCGCAGGATTCGATACAGCCAAGAAAGCCTTCCAGCACCCGACCGTTGCCCACCTCAGCGGTAAAGGTGTCGACGATCGACGCCCAGGCGCCGTTATCGATACGGCTGGAAATGCCCTGGTCCACCAGTATTTCCACGTAACGCTCGGCTTCGGAGACAAAGATCAGCATGCCGGTACCCGCCTCGGTGTGGTGCAGGTTCAGCTCAATGAACTGGCGCCGCGCCAGATTGCAGGCACGCCAATGCCGCACCGAGCGCGGGATCAGCCGGCTGGTCAGGCTGGGAATGCGAAATATCGCCGCCAGCACGATAAAGGTCAGCCACTGCACGAGCAGCAGCTGCCAGGCCGCCAGCCAGCCGGTGAAGAACAGCAGCGCCCCGGGCAGCAGCAGCGCCAACAGGCTGGCCCAGAGCAAGGGGATGTACCGGTAGTCATCGGCCTGGCTGGCCAGCACGGTGACCAACTCGGCGTCGGTTTCACGCTCGATGCGGCCGATGGCATCGGCTACCTGTCGCTGTTCGCTTTCTGTCAGTAAGGTCATTGCGTTTTCATCGTTGAGAAAGTTGCCGCGGTGCGGCTCGCCTGGCTAGCCGTGTCCAGAGAACGGGCCACTGCACGGCAGCGGCCACCCCATCCGCGGGCGGTAACCGATCCAGAGCCACCGTCACCAGCCACCGGATGCGCCGCCGCCACCAAAGCCGCCGCCACCGCCACCGAAGCTACCCCCACCGCCGAAGCCACCGCCGCCACCGCGGCCCATGCCGCCGAGCAGTGCGCCAAGCAGCATGGCACGGCCGGCGCCACGACCACCGCCGCGGCCGCCACGGCCACCGCCGATGACAAAGATCGCCACCAGCATCAGGAAGAATCCAAGGATGCCGAGCCCGCCCGGCTCCTGCGCGCCCATTGGCATGGCCGGGGCCGCTGTTTGCAACGGGTCGCCGCCGAGCACCTGAATCATCGCGGCAGCGCCGTCGGTAATGCCGCGGGTGAAATCGCCCTCGCGGAAGGCCGGCGTGATGATGCGGTTGATGATGACCGAGGACTGGGCATCGGTCAGCCGCCCCTCCAGCCCATACCCCACTTCGATGCGCACCCGCCGATCATCCCGCGCGACGATGAGCAGCGCGCCATTGTCCTCGCCTTTCTGCCCGATACCCCAGGCGCGACCCAGCGCGACGCCGAACTCTTCGATGCTGCGGCCTTGCAGGTTCGGCACGGTGACCACCACCACCTGCTCGCCGCTGGCCTTCTCATGGGCGGCGAGCATGCCGGTCAAGCGTGCTTCGGCCTGCGTATCGAGCAGCTCGGCGCGGTCCACCACGCGCCCGGTAAGGGGCGGCAGCTCGAGCGCCTGGGCAGCGAGACCGCTCGCCCAGACGAGCAGCGCGAAGATCAGCGGCAGGCGAAAGGTCATTGAAACTGCACTTTTGGCGCCTGATTGGCGTTCTCGGTAGTCGCCTCGAAGTTCTCGCGGATCGGCATGTCGCTGTACATCAGGGTGTGCCAGATGCGACCGGGGAACGTGCGGATCTCGGTGTTGTAACGCTCCACCGCCGCAATGAAGTCACGGCGAGCCACGGCGATACGGTTCTCGGTGCCCTCGAGCTGCGATTGCAGGGCAAGGAAGTTCTGGTTGGATTTGAGATCCGGGTAGCGCTCGGACACCGCCATCAACCGGCTCAGGGCGCCCGTCAGCTGGCTCTGCGCCTGCTGGAACTGCTGCATCTTCTGCGGATCGTCGAGGTCATCGGCACTGATCTGGATCGACGTCGCCTTCGCTCGCGCCTCGGTCACGGCCGTGAGGGTGTCCTGTTCCTGGCGGGCATAGCCCTTGACCGTCTCGACCAGGTTGGGAATCAGGTCCGCGCGGCGCTGGTACTGGTTCTCGACCTGGGACCAGGCCGATTTCACCTGCTCGTCATACTGCGGGATGTTGTTGATGCCGCAGCCGGCCAACAGCCAGGACATGAACAGGACAGCCGTGAGCTGCCAGGTAATACGTAAACGCTGCGTCTGCATGATTCGCTCGTCCATCCAAAAAACCAGAGTACAGGAATAAGGATAGCCGAGCGGTGCGAGAGTTCAGCGCGGCAGGGCCGGCAGGCCTGGTTGCCGGCCCTCAGCGGGAGCGGTCAGATCACGCCCGACTGCCGCAAGGAAAGGATCTTGTCGAAGCCCAGGCCGAGCAGCCCCTGCAGGATGGCTTCGCTATGCTCGCCGAGTACGGGCGGCGCCTTGCGGTACGCCACCGGTGTCTCGGACAGACGAATCGGACTGGCCACCTGCGGCACGCTGCCGGCCAGTGGATGCGGCATGTCCACACGCAGCCCCCGCGCCAGCACCTGCGGATCGGCAAACACCTGCGCCAGATCGTTGATCGGCCCACAGGGCACGCCGGCCCGCTCGAGCAGCGCGACCCATTCGGCCGTGGTGCGGAACACCGTGACCTGGCGGATCAGTGGGATCAGTTCCTTGCGATGGGCGACGCGCGCCTTGTTGCTGGCAAAACGCGGATCATCGGCCCATTCGGGATGCCCGGCGGCTTCGGCGAACTTGCGGAACTGTCCGTCGTTGCCGATGGTGAGAATGATGTCACCGTCCGCCGTCGGGAAGTCCTGGTAAGGCACGATGTTGGGATGGGCGTTGCCCATGCGCTTGGGCGCGACGCCAGTGGTCAGGTAGTTCATCGCCTGGTTGGCCAGGCAGGCGACCTGCACGTCCAGCAGCGCCAGCTCGACATGCTGACCGACGCCGGTCTGCTCGCGGCTATTGAGCGCAGCCAGCACGCCGACGGTGGCGTAGAGCCCGGTGAGGATGTCCGTCAGCGCCACGCCGACCTTGACCGGGCCGGCGCCCTCCTCATCCTCGGCGCGGCCGGTCAGGCTCATCAGGCCGCCAAGGCCCTGGATCATGAAGTCGTAACCCGCGCGCGCAGCATAGGGGCCGTCACTGCCGAAGCCGGTGATCGAGCAGTAGACCAGCTTCGGATTGATCGCTTTGAGGCTCTCGTAATCCAGTCCGTAGGCCGCCAACCCACCAACCTTGAAGTTCTCCAGCAGCACGTCGCACTGCGCCACCAGGTCGCGGATGATCCGTTGGCCTTCGGGCTTGGTGAAATCCAGCGTCAGCGATTGCTTGTTGCGGTTGGCCGACAGGTAATAAGCGGCTTCCGAGGTGTTTTCGCCCTGCTGGTCCTTGAGGTACGGCGGCCCCCAGTGACGGGTGTCGTCGCCCGTGCGCGGGCGCTCGACCTTGATCACCTCGGCGCCGAGATCACCGAGGATCTGCCCACACCAGGGGCCGGCGAGCACGCGCGACAGGTCGAGGACGCGGATATGAGACAAGGCACCAGACATGGCTATTTCTCGGTAAGGCGGTTGAGATGGACGAAGCGCTAAAGCGGCAAACCCAAACACGGGTTACCGCCTACGGGCGTTAGGTTTCGTGTAGGAGCGAGCTTGCTCGCGCCTACCAGACCGGTCGACTACGTAGGGTGGATGATGCTCCACCCATCCACCCATCCACCCATCGGAGTTGGGGCTATCGGCGGAGCGGAAGGTGGATGAAAAGAGCGTCATCCACCCTACGACCACGGCTCAGAAAAACGCCTGGATACCGGTCTGCGCACGGCCGAGGATCAGCGCGTGCACGTCATGGGTACCCTCGTAGGTATTGACCACCTCGAGGTTGACCAGATGCCGGGCCACCCCGAACTCGTCGCTGATACCGTTACCGCCCAGCATGTCGCGCGCCAGGCGCGCCACGTCGAGCGCTTTGCCGCAGCTGTTGCGCTTCATGATCGAGGTAATCTCCACCGCCGCGGTGCCCTCGTCCTTCATCCGGCCGAGGCGCAGGCAGCCTTGCAGCGCCAGGGTGATCTCGGTCTGCATGTCCGCCAGCTTCTTCTGGATCAGCTGGTTGGCCGCCAGCGGACGGCCGAACTGCTGGCGGTCCAGCGTGTATTGGCGCGCGGTGTGCCAGCAGAACTCGGCCGCGCCCAGCGCGCCCCAGCTGATGCCGTAACGGGCCGAATCCAGGCAGGTAAAGGGACCACGCAGGCCGCGCAGGTCGGGGAAGGCGTTCTCTTCCGGGCAGAACACGTTATCCATGACGATCTCGCCGGTGATCGATGCACGCAGCCCGACCTTGCCGTGAATCGCCGGTGCGGACAGGCCTTCCCACCCCTTCTCCAGCACGAAGCCGCGGATGGCGCCCTCGTCATCCTTGGCCCAGACCACGAACACATCGGCGATCGGGCTGTTGGTAATCCACATCTTGGCACCGGACAGGCGATAGCCGCCGTCGACCTTCTTGGCGCGGGTGACCATCGAACCCGGGTCGGAACCGTGGTTGGGCTCGGTCAGGCCGAAGCAGCCGATGTATTCACCGGTCGCCAGTTTGGGCAGGTACTTCTGCTTGGTCGCTTCGTTGCCGAACTCGTTGATCGGCACCATGACCAGCGAGGACTGCACGCTCATCATCGAGCGATAGCCGGAATCGATGCGCTCGACCTCGCGAGCGATCAGGCCGTAACACACGTAGTTCAGGCCGCTGCCGCCGTAGGCTTCGGGAATGGTTGCGCCGAGCAGGCCGGTATCGCCCATCTCGCGGAAGATCGCCGCATCGGTGCGCTCGTGGCGGAAAGCTTCGAGCACGCGCGGCGCCAGCTTGTCCGCGGCGAACTGCTGCGCGCTGTCACGCACCATGCGCTCTTCATCGGTGAGTTGCTGATCGAGCAGCAGCGGGTCGATCCAGTTGAAGCTTGCTTTGCCGGCCATGAGTGGTCCTCTTGTCGTAGACGGTGAACCGGGCACGGGCCCGGCACAGCATTCGGATGGATTGATCCTAGAAGCTGCGGCGCCAGGCAGCAAACGAGTTATTCGCAACGACCTGTGCGCTTTACTCACTCCAGCGTATGCTTATCCGCCTGAATATTCGGTTATTAGTGAGGCAGTCGCATAATGCGCCGCAAGATCCCCAGCACCGCTGCATTGATCGCCTTCGAAGCGGCGGCGCGCCATCAGAGTTTCACCCGTGCCGCCGAGGAACTGGCGCTGACCCAGAGCGCCATCTGCCGGCAGATCGGTGGGCTGGAAGAATTCCTTGGACTGGAGCTTTTTCGCCGCTCGCGGCGTGGGGTGAAGCTGACCGAGGCCGGCCAGTCCTATGCGCGCCGGGTCGCCACCCAACTCGACGCGGTGGAGCGCGATACGCTGTCGGTGATGGGTCAGCGAGGCGCAATGACCATCGAACTGGCGCTGGTGCCGACCTTCGGCACCCAGTGGTTGTTGCCGCGGTTGCGGCAGTTCCAGACGCTGCATCCGGAGATTACCGTCAACCTGACCAACCGCACCCGCCCGTTTCTCTTCGCCGATACCGAATTCGATGCGGCGATCTACTTCGGCGATGGCGACTGGTCCGGCACCGCGGCGCATCGACTGATGCCGGAGCATTCACTCCCAGTGTGCAGCCCCGCCTTGCTCGGCGGGGCCGACCAGCTCAGCGCCGCGACCATTGCCGAAATGCCGCTGTTGCAGCAGACCACCCGCCCCTATGCCTGGCGCCAGTGGTTCGACTCGCTGGGGCTGAAGGTTGCGCGGGACATGACCGGACCGCGTCTGGAGCTGTTCTCCATGCTGGCCCAAGCCGCCGAACATCAGATGGGCATTGCGCTGATACCGCCCTTTCTGATCCAGCGCGAACTGGCAGAAGGCCGTCTGGTGATCGCGCACCCGCATTCGTACCGCCGCGAGGATCAGGCCTACCACCTGATGATTCCCGAGCGGCGGGTGGAATCCGCAGCCTTGAATGCCTTTCGCGACTGGCTTCTGAACGAAGCCCGCGTCTGGGTGGCGCAGCAGGCCTAAGCCGCACCCTGCACTTCCGCCGGCTCGAATTAACGGTTTCCATCCGGAACCACAACGTCGATCGCTTGGTTTGTGAACGGCCTGCTTGTAACGGTCGTCGCCATCCGCCTTACTACCGAGCGCGCCATTACCAGCAAGGATGCAAGACCAGCGGCGGCGCCTGCGTGTCGCCCGAACGCAGCAGCACTTCAACCATGGACAGGTAGAGAAGATGAGTGGCTATGTCCCCAATATCCCCCGAGCCAAACGAGAAGCCGAGCTCAGAGACGTCGAGCCAATTGACGTGCATGCCAAACACTGGGCCGAGTACGAACGTCACGCCAAGCAACCGGCCAAACCGGCCGAGAAAACCAAGCTGACTCTGCGCATCGGCGTCTTTTTCGACGGCACCGGCAACAACGCCACCAACTCAGCCCTCGGCCTGGCCTGTGGGGCGCAACATCCGATTCAGCCAGAAGATATGGACGCCAGCTGCAAGCCGTATATGGCTGATCCGGATAGCAGTTATGGGAATGACATAACGAATATCAAGAAGCTTAGTGAGCTTTACTTCGCCCCACCGGCACTCGAGGGCGACCAACCGCAGAAGCAAGCCTATCGAAGGTTGTATATCGAAGGTATTGGCACCGCCGCAGCTGAGAGTGACAGCCTATTAGGTGCGGGTATGGGCAGAGGACCGACAGGTGTATCCGGTAAAGTGGAGGAAGCGTTTAGCCGAATTAAAGGCTTGGTAGACGAGCTACACGCCCAGAATCCAGACAGCGAAATCAGCGCTCTAACTTTCGATAGTTTTGGATTTAGCCGTGGTGCCGCGGCAGCGCGCCATTTTGCCAATGAGATTGTTCGGGGCAAGCAAGGCCCATTACGGATAGCACTAGAAAACACCAAGGCGTTCAGCTCGACATTCATTGGCCGCTATCGACAAGACATAGAGATGGGATTCATTGGCCTTTTCGATACCGTGGCGTCTGTCGGCGGACTCGCAAACCTCGGATACATCCGAAGCTCGATTACGCCAGGGCTGAATCTTTATCTTTCTCCTAAGCACTTTAGCAATGTGGTTCATCTAGTAGCTCGTGACGAAGTCCGAGCGAACTTTCCGCTGAGTACGGTGAAACCGGACCACACCGAAATCGTCCTGCCCGGCGCGCACTCTGACATTGGTGGAGGCTATCTGAGCGAAGCACAAGAGTGCGTGCTGGTCACGCCCATGCAGGCGCTAACTACGGCGCAAGGCGTCGATGTTGCAACCACGTCAATCCACCGGGACGCTGAATTAGCCAAACAGCAGCTGATTGATGATGGTTGGCCAGAGTCAATGCTCGAAATCGTCACCCCGGAAGCTCAGTTACTCCCCATCGATGTACAGGATCACCTCGCGCCCCGGCAACAGCGGGTCTATGCCGCGCTGCAACTACGACGCCAAGTCAGGGGAGAACTATCGCGAGTGTACTTACGCGTCATGTATGACCTGGCCAAGCGGGGCGGAGTTAAATTCGATGAGATCGATCAGCACGATCCCAGCTACGCTCTGCCAGCCGAACTCGACGCAGTATGCGCGCGCTTCCTAGCCGGTGATTACCAAACAACCTCCGCCGAAGAAGAAATGCTGAGAAGCCGCTACGTCCATATATCCGCACACTGGAATAAACCGATCGGTAAACGCACCCATTCCGGCGCCAGCCTCGTTTACATCAATGCGCCAAGCCCAGATGGAGCTCGCCGACACCATGTCCACGCACCTGAGTGGGAATTGCTGTGATTAAAATCATTCTAATTGCGCTGGCCGCGATACTGACTTGCGGTTGCCAAACGAGCGATACCTCGACTGGCGAGCACGACCCCAAAGCCAGGTGGTGGAGCCTTGAGTTCTTTGGGCCTAACTACATGATTGGCTGGGTCGAAGCCAGCCTGGTCGAAGACGTCACTGGTCGGACGTTTAACCACGGAAGCGGCGGCGTTATAGGTAACGGCAACCCCGGTGATTCGGAGGAAACCGCCAGGGGCTGGGTTGGCGGGATAGGCGGAAACAATAGAGCGGTCGTTGGCGCCGACCTACCGAAACGGATCTACGTGCGCTGGCAATCTGCGGTCGAGCCGCAAACCTACCGGGCCTGGATCGATATAGGCGACGAAGCCAGGCAAATTATGTACGACTCCACCCATCAGCGCTGCAAAGCGACGCCTGAACGAACGGCGCGTTACATGGCGGCGCTCTACCTTGGGCTTGCCCCAGGAGGAGTCATACAAGCATGGGCGATGGACAGTTGCGGACAACCGATAAAGATTGCCCGCGGCCAGGCCGAAATAGAGCCGCTGGGCCCGCACCTCGGAAAGTCAGGCGGCCATTACTATCCGCAGTCAGAAGCATCTAAACGGTACGTAGAAAAGCACGGTATCCCTTACGGGAGCTGGTGAATCCACGCTTGGATGACAAGTACCTCGGCCCCGGCTCATGTTCTCTAAAAGTCAGCAGGCTGAGGACCGGATGATGCCGGTAGACGTGTAATCACGCCGCTTCCGGCTTCTTCTTGCGCGGCTTCAGGTACTTGGTCAGGCCCTGGAACCACATCACCAGCGCAGGGTTGCCCTGGATCTGGATGTCCTTGTTCTGAATGCCCTGCATAAAGGCCAGCTGCTTGTTCTTCGCGTTCATGGTGGCGAAGCCGTAGGCGCTGTCCTTGAAGCCGATCGCGAAGGCCGGTTCGGTTGCGGGGCCGCCGTGACTGGTGACGCGCTGATCCTTGACCTTGTAGTGGCGAGCCACCTTGCCGTCCAGGGTGTGCAGCTGAAAGGTCAGGTCTTTGTCGCCGAGTTGTTTCTGAAAGTCGGGGTTGTTGCGGCTGGCCTTGGCCATCAGGCGACCAAGCATCCAGAGGAGAAAGCGAAATTTCATGAACGGGCCGACCGTGGCAGAAAAAACGGGATTGTAGCGGCTGGTTCGGGCGGTGGAAGGGGGAGAACAGGCCGGTCCAGAGCGGACCGCTCGGTCAAGCTGACCCGGAGCCTGGGCGGCCCCGGGCTACGCGAACTCAGTTGATCGCGTCTTTCAACATCTTTCCCGGCTTGAATGCCACGGTGTTGCTGGCTTTGATGGTGACGGGCTCACCGGTTTGCGGATTTTTACCCGTACGGGCACCACGGTGTCGTTGAACGAAGGTGCCGAAACCAACCAGGGTCACGCTGTCCTTGCGGTTGAGCGCGTTGGTGATTTCATCCAGTACGGCGTTGAGTACACGGTTGGCCTGATCCTTGGTGAGATCGGCCTTGTCGGCGATGGCGGCTGCGAGTTCCGGTTTGCGCATGGGTAGCCTCTAAGACTTTATTGTTTTTGTGTTTCGCTGTTCTCCGAACAGCGTTCCGACGCGCTGCGACAGCTCTACACTGCGGCAGCGCCACAGGGAGCATGGCACGCTGCTAGCACTCGCGCCAGCCCCCGCCAGCGCTTTACCGCATCATTCTGGAGACTTTAGCGACAGAACTTGAGGCAGTTCCGCCAACACCGGCGGCAGCTGTTTATTCAGCGCCAGCCGCTCTCGCACGGCCGTTCCGGTGAGTGCATAACCCAGCAGACTCCCGTCGGCGGCACGGCACAATGCCATCAGATCATTGCCCTCACCTTCCACGCTCCAGCGGCCCTCGCTGCCGGCCGCTGGCGGCGATACCACCAGGGGGCAGACCGGCGTTTTCACGGTGATCGGCATCGGCCCGTAGGTCACAGGGGTAGGCTGTCGGGCCAGGGTCTTGGCCAGCGCACGTACACCGCTCATCAGCGGCATGACGTAGAGCAGGTTGAGGCCCTCGACTTCCGCGCAGTCACCCAGCGCATAGACGTGCTCGGCCGATGTTTGCAGCAGGCGATCGACCTCGATACCGCGATTGGTCCGCAATCCGGCCGCCTCGGCTAGCTCGGTACGGGGCCGCAGGCCGACGGCACTGACCACCAGGTCGCATTCGATTCGCTGGCCGTCCGACAGCTGCGCCTGCAAGGCATCGCCCTGCCGCTCGAGACGCTCGAGCACCGGGCCCAGGTGAAAGCGCGCGCCCAGCGATTCCAGCCCGCGTTGCACGGCCGCAGCCGGCTCGACCGGCAGCAGCGATGGCATGATCTGCTCGCAAGGCGCCACCAGCTCGACCTCATAGCCGCCCTGCAACAGGTCGTTGGCGAATTCGCAGCCGATCAGGCCGGCACCGAGGATCAGCACGCGGCGCTTGCCGTGCGCGGCCTCGCGGAAACGGCCGTAGTCGAGCAGGTCGTTGATCGGGAAGATCGCGTCCTGGGCATCCCCGGCAACCGGCACGTTGATCGTCTGCGCGCCCCAGGCGATGACGAGATCGCGGTAGGGCACCGGCTCGTTACCGATCCAGACGCGGCGCCTGGCCGGCTCGAGACGGGTCACCCGGGTATGAGTGCGGATTTCGGCGTTGAGCTGGTTCGCCATGGGACCGGCGACCGTCATGCCCAGGGCATCGGCATCCTTGTTCATGGCGAAGCCGGTGGAGAGCATCGGCTTGGAGTAGGAGCGGCCGTCGTCGGCGGTGATCAGCAGCAACGGCGTCTCGCTGTCGAGCTTGCGAAACTCCCGGGCCAGGTTGTAGCCGGCCAGCCCGGTGCCGATGATCACCAGCGGCGCGCCTTGTGCGTTCGAGTCGTTCATATCAGCCAATCGCGATCATTTCGAAGTCCATCTTGCCGACGCCGCAGTCGGGGCAGAGCCAGTCTTCCGGCACGTCTTCCCAGGCGGTACCCGGGGCGATGCCGTCGTCAGGCCAGCCCTCGGCTTCGTCATAGATGAATCCGCACACCACGCATTGCCATTTTTTCATTATTCACCTCGATCAGTCTCGGTTGCGCTGCACGCTATACCAGAACGCGGCGAACCGCCAAACGCCCGCGAGCCGGTGATAGACCGCAAATCAATGAAAGATTCACCGGACAAAAAAACGGGCGGCCTAAGCCGCCCGTCCGGGTTGACGCCGCGTTACCGCACCGTCGCGGTACCCACCAGCGGATCGCTGATACCCATCAGGTAAAAACCGATCAGGCCGATGCTGCCAGCCATCACGAGGTAGTACAGCGTCGGCAGCATGGTCTTGCGCAGGGTGATGCCTTCGCGGCCCAGCAGACCGACCGTGGCCGAAGCCGCCACCACGTTGTGAATGGCGATCATGTTGCCCGCCGCGGCGCCCACCGACTGCAGCGCCACCATCAACGCGCCGGAGATGCCCAGCAGGCTGGCGGTGTTGTACTGGAACTGCGAGAGCATCAGGTTGGACACGGTGTTGGAGCCGGCGATGAAAGCGCCCAGCGCGCCGACCGCCGGCGAGAAGAACGGATAGACAGCGCCTACGCTGTCGGCCACCAGCTGCGCCATGGCCACCGGCATGGAGACCAGATCCGAGCCGTTGACGCCCGAGTTGATCAGGATCCGCACCATCGGAATGGTGAAGATCAAGACGAAGCCGGCACCGAGCAGGGTCTTGCTCGATTCGGAAATCGCCGCGCCCAGCTCGGCGGCCTTCATCCGGTGCAGGAAGAAGGTCACCAGCACCACCATGCAGAGAATCCCGCCCGGCAGGTACAGCGGCTCGAGCGTACCGGACACACCGGTTTCACCCAGGATGTCCTTCCAGCCGAAGCTGACCGACATCAACGCCGCCTTCAGTTGCGGGAACACCCGCGACATCACCAGGAAGACCGCCAGCAGCAAGTACGGCGCCCACGCCATCGGCACGGAAATCGGCGTGCGGCCGGCAACGTCATCGATCTTCATTTCGATCTTGCCCATCCACTCCACCGGCCACTCGCTGGCCGGGGCGAAGTCCCAGCTGGACTTGGGCAGCAGGAACCCCGCCTTCGCCGCCGGCACCACGATGGCCAGGCCCACCAGGGCGCCGATCATCGAGGGGAATTCCGGGCCGAGGAACACACCGGCCGCGGCATAGGGGATGACGAACGCCAGACCGGTGAAGATGGCGAACGGTGCCATCGCCAGGCCTTCGCTCCAGGAGCGGTTACGGCCGAAGAAGCGGGTCATGATGCAGATCATGATCAGCGGCATCAGGATGCCGCACAGCGCGTGGATGATGGCAACGCGGGAGAAGATCAGGTGAAAGAAGGTCTCCCAGTTGCTGCCCACCGCTGCCAGCTGACCACCCAGGGTTGCCTGGTCGAGACC
Source organism: Stutzerimonas stutzeri (assembly GCF_019090095.1). NCBI lineage: Bacteria > Pseudomonadati > Pseudomonadota > Gammaproteobacteria > Pseudomonadales > Pseudomonadaceae > Stutzerimonas > Stutzerimonas stutzeri. Next base: position 220,305 of record NZ_JAGQFP010000003.1, read on the forward strand.
ACCGGCAACCCCCACCAGGATCGGCGTACCCACCGCCCCGAAGGACACCGGTGTCGATTGCACCATCATCCCCAGCACGACCGCCGTCAGTGCCGGGAAGCCCAGTGCCACGAGCAGCGGTGCCGCCACCGCCGCCGGCGTACCGAAGCCCGAAGCCCCCTCGATGAAGCAGCCGAACAGCCAGGCCACGATCAGCACCTGGACGCGCTTGTCAGGACTGACATTGGAGAAGCCGCGGCGAATCGAGGCGATGCCCCCGGAGTGCTTGAGCGTATTCAGCAGCAGGATGGCGCCGAAGATGATCCAGAGGATCGCGGCCGTGAGAATCAGGCCTTGCAGCGTGGAAGCCAGGACCCGGTTGAAGGTCATGTCCCAGGCCAAGAGGCCGATTAATGCAGTGAGCACGAAAACCAGCGGCATGGCGTACTTGGCCGGCCAGCGAAAGCCGATCAGCAGTACCCCCGCCAGCACCAGCGGCACGAAGGCCAGTATGGACAGCAGTGTCTGACTCATTGTTGGGTTCCTTGTTTTTTGTTGTGAACCACTTCTATCCGGGAAATCCCGGCCCCACGCATGGCTGAAATGAACGGGTCACCTCAGTCCGAAGGACTGACCAATGGGTCACATTGGTCGGCCCCTCTTGCTCGAAAGCCCCGAACGCTGGCGGCGCCGGGGCTTGTCAAATTGTGCCGACGGTCAGCGCATGCTGACCGTCGGCAGTCCTGCTGATACTGCTCAACCGACCTGCTGCTTGAAGCGCTGACGCCAGGCGTGCAGCAGCGGCTCGGTGTAGCCGCTCGGCTGCTCGCGACCCTTGAAGACCAGATCGCATGCGGCCTGGAATGCTGCTGACTGAGCGTAGTTGCCCGCCATTGGACGGTAGGCCGGATCGCCCGCGTTCTGCTGGTCGACCACCTTGGCCATGCGCTCGAGCGTTTCGCGAACCTGCGCCTCGTCGACCACGCCATGACGCAGCCAGTTGGCTAGGTGCTGGCTGGAGATACGCAGCGTGGCGCGGTCTTCCATCAGGCCGACGTCATGGATGTCCGGCACCTTGGAACAACCGACGCCCTGCTCGACCCAGCGCACCACGTAGCCGAGGATGCCCTGGCAGTTGTTGTCCAGCTCCTGCTGGAGCTCCGCGGCCGACCAGTTGCGCTCCGGCGCGACCGGAATGGTCAGCAGGTCATTAGTCAGCTTGTCGCGCTCGGCGGCCAGATCGATTTTCTCCAGCTCGGCCTGGACCGCCTGGACGTCGACCTGGTGGTAATGCAGCGCATGCAGCGTGGCGCCGGTCGGTGACGGTACCCAGGCGGTGTTGGCGCCGGCCTTGGGATGGGCGATCTTCTGCTCGAGCATGGCGGCCATCAGGTCCGGCATGGCCCACATGCCCTTGCCGATCTGCGCCTTGCCCCGCAGGCCGCAGTTCAGGCCGACCAGCACGTTGTTGCGCTCGTAGGCCTGGATCCAGGCGGTACCTTTCATGTCGCCCTTACGCAGCACGGCGCCGGCTTCCATGCAGGTGTGCATCTCGTCGCCGGTACGGTCGAGGAAGCCGGTGTTGATGAAGGCCACACGGTTCTTCGCCGCGGCGATGCAAGCCTTGAGGTTGACGCTGGTGCGGCGCTCCTCGTCCATGATGCCGACCTTGAGCGTGTAACGCGGCAGGCCGATCAGGTCTTCGACGCGACCGAACAGCTCGTCGGCGAAGGCGACCTCGGCCGGGCCGTGCATTTTCGGTTTGACGATGTACATCGAGCCGGCGCGCGAGTTGCCCTTGCGCTGCTGGTCGTGCAGAGCGATCAGGCTGGTGACCACGCCGTCCATGATGCCCTCGGGAATCTCGTGGCCTTCGCCGTCGATGATCGCCGGGTTGGTCATCAGGTGACCGACGTTGCGGATGAACAGCAGCGAACGGCCGTGCAGCTTGAGGTTGGAGCCGTCGGCGGCGGTGTATTCACGATCGGCGTTAAGGCGACGGGTGATGCGCTTGCCGCCCTTCTCCAGGTCTTCGACCAGATCGCCCTTCATCAGGCCCAGCCAGTTGCGGTAGACCAGCACCTTGTCGTCGGCATCGACCGCGGCGGTGGAATCCTCGCAGTCCATGATGGTGGTGACGGCGGCCTCGACGACCAGATCCTTGACGCCCGCCGCATCGGTCTGCCCAATGGGGCTGTTCGGATCGATCTGGATCTCGACGTGCAGGCCGTTGTTCTTCAGCAGGATCGCGGTCGGCTCGACGGCTTCGCCCTGGTAGCCCACGAACCTCTCGGGCTGTTTCAGGCCGGTGACGCTGCCGTTTTCCAGGGTGACCTTGAGCTGGCCGTCCTGCACGCGGTAGCTGACCGAGTCAGCGTGGCTGCCTTCAGCCAGCGGCGCGGCCTGATCGAGGAAGTTGCGCGCGAAGGCGATGACCTTGGCGCCACGCACTTCGTTGTAGCCCGGGCCCTTCTGCGCGCCGTTCTCTTCGCTAATGGCGTCAGTGCCATAGAGCGCGTCATACAGCGAGCCCCAGCGCGCATTGGCGGCATTCAGCGCATAACGGGCATTGCCGATGGGCACGACCAGCTGGGGGCCGGCCTGGGTGGCGATTTCGCTGTCGACGTTGCTGGTGCTGATCTTCACCTCGCCCGGCTCGGGCTGCAGGTAGCCGATGGACTCGAGGAAGCGGCGGTAGGCCGGCATGTCGGTGATCGGGCCGGGATTGCTGCGGTGCCAGTTGTCCAGCTCGACCTGCAGGCGGTCGCGCTCGGCCAGCAGGGCACGGTTCTTCGGTGCCAGGTCGTGAACCAGCTGATCGAAGCCCTTCCAGAAGGCTTCTGCCTCGACGCCGGTGCCCGGCAGAACTTCGTCTTCGATAAAGCGTTGCAGGTTGGCCGCGACTTGCAGGCGGCCCAGGGTTACGCGCTCGGTCATGTCTTTCTCCTTCTCCGAATCAGTTGGCGACAGCGGCAACGCCGGCCTTGGCGACCTGTGCATCCTGAGCGGCGGTCACACCGGAGACACCGACCGAACCAATCACCTGCCCGTCGACGATCACCGGCACGCCACCTTCCAGCGAGCAGACCACCGGGGCGGACAGAAAAGCGTTGCGCCCGCCGTTGACCATGTCTTCGTAGCCCTTGGTCTCGCGACGACCCACCGCGGCGCTGCGCGCCTTTTCGGTGGCGATGTAGGAGGCGATCGGCGCACAGCCGTCCAGACGTTCCAGCGCCAGCGGGTGGCCGCCGTCGTCAGCGACCACGATGGTCACGGCCCAGCCGTTGTTCTGCGCTTCGCTGCGCGCGGCGGCCAGGATGGTGGTCACTTCGGTCTGGGTCAGCATGGCTTTGGTTTTCATGGTTTCTCCTGTCGATTCGATGTGCGTCACGGCGCGTACTTGTGTTGCAGCGAGCCTGCTCGCCATTTGATGCATCGTTTAACTGCGGTCCTTGCTCCGGTAAGCCTGGAGTTCATGTTCCAGAGCCGCTCCGGTGTGCGGCCTGGCACTCGGTGTGGGCCGCTTTCCCCTCACCCTAACCCTCTCCCCAGCGGGGAGAGGGGATGGTTGCGCCGTGCCGTGGCCAGCACCACGCCGAATGCGCGCACGCGCCGCCTTGCTCCCTCGCCCCTCTGGGGAGAGGGCCGGGGTGAGGGGTGGTCGGGTCACCCCATCGCCTCCTCGACAATCTCGATCCAGTGCCGCACCGGCGTGCGGCCGGCACCGTCGAGGTGTGTCTGACAACCGATGTTGGCGGTGACGATCACTTCCGGCTGGCCGCTTTCCAGCGCGTTGAGCTTGTTGTCGCGCAGCTGATGGGAGATCTCCGGCTGGGTGATCGAATAGCTGCCCGCCGATCCGCAGCACAGATGCGCATCCGGCACCGCGGTGAGGTGGAAGCCGAGCCGGGTGAGCACGTCTTCGACCGCGCCGCCGAGCTTCTGTGCGTGCTGCAGGGTGCAAGGGCAATGAAAGGCCATGCGCTTGTCGGTCTCGACCTTCAGTCGTTCCAGCTCGGCGCTGCGCATCACCTCCACCAGATCCTTGGCCAGCGCGCTGACCCGCGCGGCCTTGGTCGCATAGGCCGGGTCGTTCCGCAGCAGGTGTCCGTAGTCCTTGATGAAGGCGCCGCAACCGCTGGCCGTCTGCACGATGGCTTCGGCGCCGCCTTCGATGGCTGGCCACCAGGCGTCGATGTTGCGACGGGCGCGGTCGAGACCGGCTTCCTGGGCATTGAGGTGATAGTCCACGGCGCCGCAGCAACCCGCTTCACGCGCGGTTATCACGCTGATACCCAGGCGATCGAGTACCCGCGCCGTGGCGGCATTGGTGTTGGGCGACAGGCTCGGCTGCACGCAGCCCTCGAGAATCAGCACCCGACGCGCATGCACGGTCTGCGGCCGTGGCTTGGCCTGGGTGACCTGGCGCGGCATGTGCGCCTTGAGCGTGGCAGGCATCAGCGGACGCAGCGTGTTGCCGGCACCCAACAGGGCCTTGAACAGCCCGGGGCGCGGAATCACCGTGCGCAGGCCGGTGCGCAGCAGACGTTCGCCCGTCGAGCGCGGCACCTGCTGCTCCATGAAGTCGCGGCCGATATCCAGCAGGTTGTGATACTGCACGCCGGATGGGCAGGTGGTTTCGCAGTTGCGGCAGGTCAGGCAGCGATCCAGGTGAGTCTGCGTGGCCTCGGTGACTTCGCCGCCTTCGAGCATCTGCTTCATCAGGTAGATACGCCCACGCGGGCCATCCAGCTCGTCGCCGAGCAGCTGATAGGTCGGGCAGGTGGCGTTGCAGAAACCGCAGTGCACGCAGGAGCGCAGGATGCTCTCGGCTTCCTCGGCACGCGGGTGAAGTTTGGCTTGTTCACTCAGATTGGTTTGCACGGCTTAAACCTCGGAATACATGCGGCCGGGGTTGAAGATCCCCTGCGGGTCGAGCGCGGCCTTCAGCTGGCGGTGATAGCGCAGCAACGGCTCGGCCAACGGCTGGAACGGGCTCGCCGTGGCGCCAGCGGTAAAACAGGTGGCATGGCCGCCCACTTCGCTGACGATGGTGCGAATGGTCTGTGCGTCGGCATCGGATTTCAGCCAACGCTGGGCGCCGGCCCAGTCGATCAGTTGCTCACCGGGCAACGCCAGCTCCGGAGTATTGGTGGGCAACGAGAGGCGCCACAGCGGGCGCGCGTCGCTGAAGAAGCCCAGGCGCTGTTCGCGCAGTTGGTTCCAGTAGCCGGCCTCCAGCGCTTCGCCACCGATACGGTCGCAGGCGGCATTGACCGAACCTTCACCACCTTCCAGGCGCAGATGCAGCGCCTGGCCGTCATGGCTCGCTGCGGTGATCGGCACCGGTTGCTGGCCCCATTCGGCCAGCTCGAGCAGCGCGCGATCGACCGGCATGTCCACCCGCAGGCTGCGCGACAGGCGCGGCTTGGGCAGTACCTTGAGCGAGACTTCGGTGAGCAGGCCGAGGCAGCCGAAGCTGCCGGCCATCAGGCGCGACAGGTCGTAGCCAGCGACGTTTTTCATCACCTCGCCGCCGAAACGCAGGTGCTTGCCGTGGCCGGTGATGATCCGCGAGCCCAGCACGAAGTCGCGCACCGAGCCACTCCAGGGGCGCCGCGGGCCGGACAGGCCGGTCGCGATCATGCCGCCCACGGTGGCACCTTCGCCCAGGTGCGGTGGCTCGCACGGCAGCATCTGGTTGGCCTCGTCCAGCGCGGCTTCCAGTTCGGCCAACGGTGTGCCGGCGCGAACGCTGATCACCAGCTCGGTCGGGTCGTAGCTGACGATGCCGCGATGGGCGCGGGTGTCGAGCGGCGTGCCCTGGACTTCACGACCGAGAAACGCCTTGCTGCCGCCGCCCTGGATACGCAGCGGGGTGTTGCTGGCCAACGCCTGGTTGACCTGATCGAGCAGCTGCTGGCTGTCGTCGAAGGAAACCGTCATCAGAAGCGCTCCAGTTCAGGGAAGGGCAACTGCCCGCCATGCACGTGCATGCCGCCGAATTCGGCGCAGCGGTGCAGCGTCGGGATGTTCTTGCCGGGATTGAGCAGGCCGCTGGGGTCGAAGGCCGCCTTCACGGCATGGAACAGGGTCAGCTCGTCGGCGTTGAACTGCGAACACATCTGGTTGATCTTCTCGCGACCGACGCCGTGCTCGCCGGTGATCGAGCCACCGACCTTGACGCAGAGCTCGAGAATCTTGCCGCCCAGCGCCTCGGCGCGTTCCAGCTCGCCTTCGGTGTTGGCATCGAAGAGGATCAACGGGTGCATGTTGCCGTCGCCGGCATGGAACACGTTGGCCACGCGCAGGCCGTACTCGTCCGACAGATCGCTGATGCCCTTGAGCACACCTGGCAACTCGCGGCGCGGAATGGTGCCGTCCATGCAGTAGTAGTCCGGCGAGATGCGCCCGACCGCCGGGAAGGCGTTCTTGCGACCGGCCCAGAACTTGACGCGCTCGGCCTCGTCCTTCGCCAGCCGTACCTCGGTGGCGCCGGCCAACTTGAGCACTTCGCCCACACGGGCGCAGTCGTCGTGCACGTCCGCTTCGACGCCATCCAGCTCGCAGAGCAGGATCGCCTCGGCGTCCACCGGGTAGCCGGCACGGATGAAGTCTTCGGCGGCGCGGATCGACAGGTTGTCCATCATCTCCAGGCCGCCGGGAATGATGCCGGCGGCGATGATATCGCCCACCGCACGGCCGGCCTTTTCCACCGAATCGAACGCCGCCAGCAGCACCTTGGCCACCTGCGGCTTGGGCAGCAGTTTGACCGTCACTTCGGTCACGATGCCGAGCATGCCTTCGGAACCGGTGAACAGCGCCAGCAGGTCGAAGCCCGGCGAATCCAGCGCGTCGGATCCGAGCACCATGCGCTCGCCCTCGACGGTGAGGATGTCCACCTTCAGCAGGTTGTGCACGGTCAGGCCGTATTTCAGGCAGTGCACGCCGCCGGCGTTCTCGGCGACGTTGCCGCCGATGGAGCAGGCGATCTGCGAGGACGGATCGGGTGCGTAGTAGAGGTCATAGGGCGCCGCCGCCTGGGAAATCGCCAGGTTGCGCACGCCGGGCTGAACGCGGGCGAAGCGACCGGCCGGGTCGACTTCGAGAATCTTGTTGAAGCGCGCCATCACCAGCAGGATGCCCTGCTCCAGCGGCAGCGCACCGCCGGAAAGTCCGGTGCCTGCACCGCGCGCCACCACCGGCACGCCACGCTTGTGGGCAATCTTCAGCAGGGTTTCGACCTGTTCGACGCGCTCTGGCAGTACCACCAGCATCGGCGTGGTGCGGTAGGCGGACAGGCCGTCGCACTCATAGGGCTTGAGGTCTTCGCCTCGATGGAGGATGTCCATGCCCGGCAGCTGCGCCTGCAACTCGGCCAGCAACGCGGCCTTGTCGACCTTGGGCAGCTCACCGTCGACGCGTTCGTCGTAGAGGATATTCATGGCAGTCGGTGCTCTTGATGATTCACCGCGCGCACGGCCCGCTGCGGTGGTTTGTCGCATGATCCGCCCACGCACCCGCGACAGTCCATACTCGACGGCACTGGTCCTACCAGTTTCTTTCAGGAGCCTTTCAGGCGCTTTTTGCCACAGCGCCTAATATCAGGGGGTTTGGCCGCTTGCTCGCTGCTTGAGGTAACATCTGCCCAAACTGGTCCTACCAGTAGAGGACACCTCCATGCTGATTGAAAACACCCCGGAACGGCGCCAGTTGGCCGACGTCGTCGCCGAGCGCATCGAGCGCCTGATCGTCGACGGCGTCCTCAAGGTCGGCCAGGCGCTGCCATCGGAACGGCGCCTGTGCGAGAAGCTCGGCATCTCGCGTTCCGCCCTGCGCGAAGGGCTGCGCGTGCTGCGCGGCCGCGGCATCATCGAGACCGCGCAGGGACGCGGCTCGCACGTGGCGAAGCTCTCCGGCGAGCAGGATGCCAGCCCGCTGATGCACCTGTTCAATTCGCAGCCGCGCACGCTCTACGACCTGCTCGAAGTGCGCGCCCTGCTCGAAGGCGAATCGGCCAGGCTGGCCGCGCTGCGCGGCACCGAGGCCGACTTCATCCTGCTGCGCCGGCGTTATGAAGAAATGCTCGCCGCGCATACCGCCGAGGAGGCCGACCCGCGTGAGCATGCACGCCTCGACCATGCCTTCCACCTGGCCGTCAGCGAGGCCTCGCACAATCCGGTGCTGGTGCACACGCTGCAGTCGCTGACCGACCTGATGCTCTCCACCGTTTTCGCCTCGGTGAACAACCTCTACCACCGGCCGATACAGAAGCGGCAGATCGACCGCCAGCACTCGCGGCTGTTTCACGCCATCACCGAACGCCTGCCGGACCAGGCGCAGCGCGCCGCCCGCGACCACATCCACAGCATTCGTGACAACCTCAAGGAGATCGAACTGGAGGAACAGCGCCTGGTGCGCGCGACGATGCGACTGGAGGGCTGGGCGTAGCAGGAGCGGCAGTCCCCGAGAGGATGGGCTGGACCTGCACGCGCCACGCGGTCGGGCGTAACGTGGCCTCCGCAGGCGGTTTGAGGCGGGTGTCGGGGCGCGTGCTAGACTCGCGGCTTCTTTTTTGCCGCCCTTGACTGCCGTGTCCGATTTTCAAACCTGGTCGCTCGCCGACCGCCTCGCTTCGCCGCTACCTGCCGATGTGCATGACTGGCTCTATACCGACCGCGGTTCGCTGACGCATCGCCTGACCGACCTGGCCGACGGCGCCTTCAGCGTGACGCCACTGGTCGAAGGCTGGCAGGTGCTGCGCGACGACGAATGCGCCGCGCTGGGTGTGGTCGCGGGCAGCGAGGGTTGGGTGCGCGAGGTCTATCTTCGCGGCCACGAGCAACCCTGGGTGTTCGCTCGCAGCGTCGCGGCGCGCCGCGTGCTCGAGCAGTCCGGGCTGGACCTGCCGCACCTGGGCAGCCGCTCGCTGGGCGAGCTGCTGTTCAGCGATCCGGCGTTCGCCCGCGGCCCGCTGGAAGCGCGCCATTACCCGGCTGACTGGCTACCGCCGCTGGTCAGACAGACCGGCCTCTGGGCCCGCCGCTCCTGCTTCAGCCAGGGCGACTTGCGGGTGCTGGTCGCCGAGGTCTTTCTGCCGGCGCTGTGGCACGCCGCACGGATCGCGGCCTGAGCCCGGCAGAGACTGCCCCCACGCCCTCAATCGATCGGAGACCGCCGTGTATCAGAAGCTTCTGCAATCGAGCAATCGCCTGCACCCGCGCGCCTGGGACTTCATCCAGCTGATGCGCCTGGATCGCCCGATCGGCACCTATCTGTTGCTCTGGCCAACGCTCTGGGCGCTGTGGATTGCCGGCGAGGGCTCGCCGAGCGTGAAGAACATTCTCATCTTCGTGCTGGGCGTGATCCTCATGCGCGCCGCCGGCTGCGTGATCAACGACTTCGCCGACCGCAACTTCGACGGCCACGTCTCGCGTACCAAGGGCCGTCCGCTGGCGACCGGCAAAATCACCGCGAAGGAAGCCTGGATCCTCTTCGCCGTCTTGGTCGCGCTGAGCTTCGGCCTGGTGCTGCTGACCAATGCCACGACCATCTGGCTGTCGTTCGGCGCGCTGGGCGTCGCCTCGCTCTATCCCTTCATGAAGCGCTACACCTATTACCCGCAGGTGGTGCTGGGCGCCGCCTTCTCCTGGGGCATTCCGATGGCCTTCACCGCCGAACGCGGCGAGCTGCCGCCCGAAGCCTGGCTGCTGTTCATCGCCAACGTGGTGTGGACGGTCGGCTACGACACCTACTACGCGATGGCCGACCGCGAGGACGATCTGAAGATAGGCATCAAATCCACCGCCATCCTGTTCGGCGAAGCCGATCGGGTGATCATCGCCACGCTCCAGGGCCTCGCCCTGTTCTGCCTGATCCTGGCGGGCGTGCGGTTCGAGCTGGGCCAGTGGTTCCACCTCGGCCTGACCATTGCCGCCGCCTGCTTCGCCTGGGAATTCTGGAAGACGCGCTCGCGCAAGCCCCAGGTCTGCTTCAAGGCCTTCCTGCATAACCACTGGGCCGGCCTGGCGATTCTGGCGGGAATCGTGATGGATTACGCGACAAAGGCGAGCTAGAGCGCTTCGGCTCGATTCCCACGAAGCGCGCGATGCCTTTTTTGTCACATCCCTGCAACATTTCCGTTATCTAATGCCGAGCGACAAGAAACGGACCGAGAGCGGACATGAACGGCAAATGCATACTGATCGTCGATGACGAAGCGCCGATTCGCGAGATGATCGTGGTGGCGCTGGAGATGGCTGGCTACGAGTGCCTCGAGGCGGAAAACATCCAGCAGGCCCATGCGCTGATCATCGATCGTCAACCCGACCTGATCCTGCTCGACTGGATGCTGCCAGGCACCTCCGGCATCGAGCTGGCGAGGCGCTTGAAGCGCGACGAGATGACGGCCAGTACGCCCATCATCATGCTCACCGCCAAGGATGCCGAGGACAACAAGATCCAGGGCCTGGAAGTGGGCGCCGACGACTACATCACCAAGCCCTTCTCACCGCGTGAACTGGTGGCGCGGCTCAAGGCCGTGCTCCGTCGCGCGGCGCCGAGCGACAACGAAACGCCGATCGAGATCGGTGGCCTGCTGCTCGACCCCATCAGCCATCGCGTCACCATCGACGGCACGCCGGCCGACATGGGCCCGACCGAATACCGGCTGTTGCAGTTCTTCATGACCCACCAGGAGCGCGCCTACACCCGCGGCCAGTTGCTCGACCAGGTCTGGGGCGGCAATGTCTACGTCGAGGAACGCACCGTGGACGTGCACATCCGCCGCCTGCGCAAGGCGCTGGGCGAGACCTATGAGAACCTGGTGCAGACCGTACGGGGCACGGGCTATCGTTTTTCCACCAAGAGCTGACGAAACCGCATCCGGTCGGCATACGCGGCAACCGGGCGCGTGCCGCGACCGTTCAGGGACCGAACTTCAGCCAGCGTCGCCGAGCATTGAACCGGCCAGCCCAGGCTGCCTAGAGGAGCACACGCGGTGAACCAAGACTGGCAAGGCGCTCTGGTGCGCCAGCTGCTTCTGTTGTTGGCCGGCTGCCTGCTGGTCGGGCTGATCTCCGGTCAGTACGGCTGGGCATTGGCGGTGGGTCTGGCCGGCTACCTGGCCTGGACGCTTCAACAGATGCGCCGCCTGCAGCGCTGGCTCAAGCGCAGCCAGCCGGACGAGCCACCGCCGGACGGCCATGGCCTTTGGGGCGACATCTTCGACAACCTGTACCAGATGCAGCGCCGCGATATCCGCCAGCGCGGCCAGCTGCAGGCGGTGATCGATCGCGTCCAGGGCTCGACCACGGCGCTGAAGGACGCCGTGGTGATGCTCGACAGCGATGGCAATCTGGAGTGGTGGAACCCGGCTGCCGAGCGCCTGCTCGGCCTGAAGAAGCCGCAGGATACCGGCCACCCGGTGACCAACCTGGTGCGGCATCCCAGCTTCAAGGAGTACTTCGACAACGGCCGCCACGACGAGCCGCTGGAACTGTCCTCACCGGTCAATGATCGCCTCTGGTTGCAGGTCACCATCACCCGCTACGGCAACAGCGAACACTTGATGGTGGTGCGTGACATCACCCGACTCCATCAGCTCGAGCAGATGCGCAAGGATTTCGTGGCGAACGTCTCGCACGAGTTGCGCACGCCGCTGACGGTGATCGCCGGGTACCTGGAAACCATGCTCGAGCACACCGAGCAGATGCCCCCGCGCTGGCCACGGGCACTGCATCAGATGAACCAGCAAGCCGGGCGCATGCAGCATTTGCTCAACGATCTGTTGCTGCTGGCGAAACTCGAGGCCACCAGCCCGCCGACCAACACCCCACCGGTCAACGTGGCCGCCCTGTTGCAGTCGATCAAGAGCGATGCCCAGGCGCTTTCCGCCGAGCGCAACCATCACATCAACGTCGAGGCCGACCCGACGCTGTTGCTCAAGGGCAGCGAGAGCGAGCTGCGCAGCGCCTTTTCCAACCTCGTGTTCAATGCCGTGAAATACACCCCGGACAACGGCGAGATCCAGATCCGCTGGTGGTGCAACGAGCACGGCGCGCATCTGGCGGTGCAGGATTCGGGGATTGGCATCGAATCCAAGCACTTGCCGCGCCTGACCGAGCGCTTCTACCGGGTCGACTCCAGCCGCGCCAGCAACACCGGCGGGACCGGGCTCGGCCTGGCCATCGTCAAGCACGTGCTGCTGCGCCACGAAGGCCGCCTCGACGTCAACAGCACCCCTGGCAAGGGCAGCACCTTCACCTGCCACTTTCCGTTGTCGCAAGCGACGGTGAAATGATCCAGCCACGACCGCTCGGCGCCCTACCGCCAGGCGGCGCCTTGAAATAACCCCCGAGCGGCCCCATCCTTGGGGCCTCATCGACTACCCGATACCTCAATGGACCCTTCCCCTGCGTTATCCCCGAGCTACGCCGCTTCTTCCTATTTCGCCGATTTCGGCCTGATTCTCTTTGCGCTGTTCCTGGTCCTGCTCAACGGCTTCTTCGTCGCCGCCGAGTTCGCCATGGTCAAGCTGCGCGCGACCAAGGTCGAGGCTATCGCCAAGGAGCACGGCTGGCGCGGGCATATCCTGCGCCGGGTGCACCACCAACTCGACGCCTACCTGTCGGCTTGCCAGCTGGGTATCACCCTGGCGTCACTGGGCCTGGGCTGGGTCGGCGAGCCGGCCTTCGCCCACTTGCTCGAGCCGCTGCTGGCCGCCATCGGCGTCGAGTCGCCCGCGATCGTGCATGGCATCGCCTTCTTTACCGCGTTCTTCATCATTTCCTACCTGCATATCGTCGTCGGCGAGCTCGCGCCCAAGTCCTGGGCAATCCGCAAGCCCGAGCTGCTGTCGCTGTGGACGGCCGTGCCGCTGTACCTGTTCTACTGGGCGATGTATCCAGCCATCTACCTGCTCAACGCCAGCGCCAACGCCATTTTGCGCATCGCCGGCCAGGGCGAGCCGGGCAGCCATCACGAGCACCACTACAGCCGCGACGAGCTGAAGCTGATTCTGCATTCGAACCGTGCGCTGGACCCGGCCAACCAGGACATCAAGGTGCTGGCGTCCGCCGTGGAGATGAGCGAGCTGGAGGTGGCCGACTGGGCCAACTCGCGTGAAGACCTGCTGCAATTGGACCATGACGCCTCACTGGCGGAGATCCTCGAGCTGATCCGCCGCCACAAGTACAGCCGTTACCCGGTCTACGACAGCGAACAGGGCGACTACATCGGCCTGCTGCACATCAAGGACCTGCTGCTGGCACTGGCGGGTGACGAGCAGCTTGCACAGCATTTCGATATCACCGCGCTGTTGCGGCCGCTGGATCGGGTGTCGCGACATCTGCCGCTGAGCACGCTGCTCGAGCAGCTGCGCCAGGGCGGCGCGCATTTCGTGCTGGTGGAAGAAGGCGATCACAAGGTGGTGGGCTTCCTGACCATGGAAGACGTGCTTGAAGTGCTGGTCGGCGATATCCAGGACGAGCACCGCAAGACCGAGCGCGGCATCCTCGCCTATCAGCCGGGCAAGCTGCTGGTCCGCGGCGACACCCCGCTGTACAAGGTCGAACGGCTGTTGAGCGTTGACCTCGACCACATCGAGGCCGACACCCTGGCCGGCCTGATCTATGAGAGCCTCAAACGCGTTCCGGAAGAGAACGAAGTGCTACGGGTCGACGACCTGCAGATCGTCATCAAGAAAATGCGCGGCCCCAAGATCGTGCTGGCCAAGGTGCTGCGCCTGGATCATGAGGCTGCACCGCTATAGCCTGGGCTCGCTGGCCTGAGCCCTTTCTGTGTTTCTTCGGGCGGCCCTCCGGGCCGCTCCCGCCATCCCTGCGCCGCTGCGCGTAGTCGCAGACGGCTCGATGCGGTCGCTCAAGGCCGTGCCCGTCGGTTGAACACGCCCAGCTGACGGTTTTTCACCCGCGCGAACGCCCCTTCGCTCATTTCTTCATTGCCCGCAACAGCGCGCGCCAGACAGTCCCAGGTGGCTAAACGATCGCCAGCAGCCCCTGGAGGCCAGGCATCTCGCCGACTCCCGCGGGCAACGGGAACGCGGCAGACGCTGAACGCCGGCCTGGCCTGGAGGCCGGTCACAGGATTTTCGAGGACGCATCCAGACAAGCGACAGCCGGCTCAGCACGCCAGGATGGTCCTTGGCCTTCAGCTGCCTACACAGCCCCGACGTCACTCCGAAGGCCAAAACCACGGCGCCATCCAATAAATACAATACCCGCCGACCCCGGTGTCCCGGCGCAGCCGACGAGCCGGAGCGGCGCGAGGGAGCCCCTATGAATATGATTTTATCGGGCGCGATCATTGTCCTGCTCGCGACCACCTTGCTGATCCTGATGCGCTGGGGCAACCTGCGCTGTACCGGAACGGAGCCAGTGGGCCTGTTCACCTTTCTCGCCATTCTGTTCACGTCCGGCCTGGACATGGGCCTGATCATCTTCCCACTGACCGAATTTCCCACCTACGCCAAGGAAACCATCTACCAGTTCTCCAACCCCCTGGCGGTGGAGTTCGGCTTCTGGGGCTTCCTGATCTGGGCCTTCTATTTCATCACCACCTTCTACTTCTGCGTGGTCGAGCCGCGGGTCAAGCTGTTCGAGCTGCGACCGGTGAAGCTCGTCAACAACGTGGTGATCGTCACCACCTGCGCCTTCACCGCCTACCTGTTCTTGGTCAACATTGCCTGGTACGCGCCCGAGCTCGGCGACAGCCTGAACTACCTGGTGGTAGCGGCAATCGTTCTGGCAGCGGTCTATTCGAGCACCGACATCCGCTACCTGAAACTGCTCAGCGTCGGCTCGACCTGGCTGTTCTTCGCGCTGATCGTCGGCATGTGGTGGGCGGCGGATCTCGGCCTGGCCTTCTTCGGCGAGGCGGCAACGCAGATCGGCACCGGCTACTTCGCCGAACTGCCCGGCTTCATCCTGCCGCTGGGTGACTACCACGCTTTCTATCTGTTCTGGTGGTTCGCCTGGAGCGTGATGATCGGCCAGTTCGTCTCGCGCTTCGTCGGTGGCCTGCGCACCTGGCAACTGCTGCTGGCGTTGCTGGTCATCCCGTCCATTCCCCTGGCGATCTGGTTCTCGGTGCTCTACGGCTACTTCACGCTGGATATCGAGGTCGGTCAGTTCGCCAAGCTCGCCATGCTCGGCGTCGGGGTGATCTTCGTCATCAACTCGGTGGATTCGCTGGTACGGCTGTACACCGATAACCTCGGCATCAGCGTCGAGAGGCTCGGCCGGCCGCGCTTCATTGCCTTGAACGTCGGCCTGCTGATCAGTCTGGTGCTGCTGTTCAAGTTCACCCCCTTCGAAATCCAGTGGGTGGGCCTGGTGGTGATCGGCCTGTATGCCGCGACCCTGGCACTGCTGCTGTGGCGCCATCGCCCCGCCCTGCGCGGCATCGGCATCAGCCACTGAGCGCAGCAGCAAGTCGCATGTCGCATGAACAGCGCTGATGCCCGACCGCCCATCAGCGCTTCGCAGCCAGGCGGTCAAGCAGCGTTCAGTCGCCGCCAACCGCGAAATTCGGCAGGCTGTTGACCGGCTGCGAGAAGTCGAAGGGAATCGACTCGACCGCCAGGCCAACGTTGCGCTGGACCACGAAGTGCAAGTGAGGACCGGTGCTGTTGCCAGTGTTGCCCGAGCGGGCCAAGAGGCTGCCGGTCTCGACGCGCTGGCCCTCCCGAACGCTGACCGAACCCTGCATGAGATGCAGGTAGACACCCATGGTGCCGTCGTCATGCAGCACACGGACGAAGTTGCCGGCCGGGTTGTTGCCACGGCCGCTCTGCGCGTTTTCGACCTTGACCACCATGCCGCCGCGCGCCGCGATGATCGGCGTACCCTCGGGCATGGCGATGTCGGCCGCGTATCGGCCTTTCGGGGTGAAATGGCTGTACTTGCCGTTGGCGCCCTGGGTCAGACGGAACGGGCCGCCACGCCAGGGCAGCGGGTACTTGTAAGGCTTGGGCAGCAGGCGCGGATCGCCGAGGGCGTGGCGCAGCTTGGGCGTGTACTTGAGCGGCTTGCTCGGGTCCAGCGGCGCCAGCGTCGCCAGGCGAATCTGGCTGCGCGGCGGCAGCACCCAGCGGATCGGCTTGTCCGGGGCGCCGACAGCGTTCTGCACGCCGGTCAGCTTGAGCTCGACGTCGACCGGGGCGAACAGGTCGTTGCGCACCACGAGGGTTTCCCCGCCGGCATGTTTGCGGGTTTCAAGCTTCACCTGGGTATCGAGCTTCTCGACCATGCGGTCGCTGAAGGTGAACACCTTCGCGCCCGGTGCGGCCTGGTCGCTATAGGTGACCACGCCGTTGGCGTCGGTGTATTTGTAGATGGTCAGGGCCGAGGCGGACGACGCCAGCCAGCACAACCCGAGCCCCAGAATGATGCGCCCTAACATAACGGCAGACTTCATGTGGTTATGTATTCAGAGCGCTGCAGACTAGCAGCGCAGCGGGGCATACGCGAGCCACCGACTGTCGGCCTGTGAAATCGTTCCCGCCAGGTGCTGCTTTTCGGATGAACGGCTCGTCAGTTCACAGCGCAATGACGCTAATCGCGCCGATCAGGCACCTGGCACGAAATGCCGCTGCGCCGTACCGCGGGCGATCAACCGCGACAGGTAGTCGAGCTTCTGTGGATCACGGTCGACGAATCGGAACGTCAACTGCAACCACTCACTGTCCGGCTTCGGCTCCAGCGCCGCCACCGCATGCAAATAGCCGTTCAGGCGGGCCACCTCGCCGCCCTCCCCCTGCTCCAGATCGAGCACGGCGCTTTCCAATACCTGCGGCAGGTTCTCGCCGCGCTTGACCACCAACAGTCCTTCCTTGAGGCTCAGCGCCTTGATCACGCAGGGCTGCGTGCCGCTGGCCAGGCGCAGCTGGCCCTGGCCGCGGCCACCGCTGGCAGCGGTCGGCTTGGCCGCACCTGGCTGAACCAACGGCGCAGCGAATCCGGGCGCCGGCGAGGACGTCGGTGCAGCGGACGCGGGTTTGATCACATCGGCCTTGCCGCCGGTCAGTGCCGCCAGCGAGTCATTGGCCATGCCGGTGCTGGTCGGCCGAGGCGGCGCACTGGCCGCCAGCGCATCGAGCTTGCCAGCGCGACCCAGCGCCTTGCGCACCTTGGTGGTCAGCTGTTCATTGGAGAAGGGTTTGCCGATGAAGTCGGACACCCCGGACTGGATCGCCTGGACCACGTTCTCCTTGTCACCGCGGCTGGTGACCATGATGAAGGGTGTGGTCTTGAGCCGGTCGTGGGCACGGCACCAGGTCAGCAGCTCGAGGCCGGACATCTCGGGCATTTCCCAGTCGCAGAGAATCAGATCGAAGCTATCGCGATCGAGCATCTGCTGAGCCTTGCGGCCATTCACGGCGTCCTCGATTCGAATGCCGGGGAAGTGGCTGCGCAACCCTTTCTTGACCAGATCCCGGATGAAGGGCGCGTCATCCACAACCAGCACACTGACCTTGCTCATCAATCGCTCCTGCTTGAATGCCCGCCAGCATAGCGGCAGAGGCCGATTGAAAAAAGCACGGCCGACCAGCAGGGCCTCGACCGCTCGACTCATCGGCCGGCGACGGCCTCGCCTGCCGAGCTGATCCGCGCGCTGATCATGACGCCTCGAACGATCGACAGCGGCACCTGCGCCGTTTCGTTATCGGTTGACCTTAACGGCAGCGTCAAGCTCGCGGGTTGCGTCGAGATTGCCTGCCGACCCAGCGAAATTGCGCCCTCGTGCGCAGTTGCGTCTGGCCGATCCCCTGCTACGTTTAGTTCTGACAACAATAATTAGAAGCGTCGTATGCCAGGCCGAATGACCCAATCCGCGTCGAACGAACTCACCCGCCTCGGCACGACGGCAGACGCCTTCAATGGCGCGACACGCGTTACTGCCTTAGCCCCAACCTCAATGCGATCGATACGTCCACGCCCGGCACCTGCTTCCCTGTGCAGTGCCGGTTGGCGTTCGACCGCCGTGATGCTCGGCAGGTCGACCTGCCGTTCGCTAGCCACGCACACCGTCCCGTCGTGGCAGCCCACCCGGGCCGTCCTGTAAGCGGTCAACCCCTGCAAGGAGATAGGCGATGATGAAGCTTCTGGCAATTGCAACGGCAACACTGAGCGCGGCGGCGGCGATACCCGCGACAGCCGCCGAGATATCCGATGGCAAGGTGAAAATCGGCATCCTCAACGACCAGTCCGGGGTCTACGCCGACTTTGGCGGCAAATGGTCCTATGAGGCGGCCAAGATGGCGGCCGAGGACTTCGGTGGAAAGGTGCAGGGCGCGCCGATCGAAATCGTGACGGCCGACCACCAGAACAAGCCTGACATCGCCTCCAACATCGCTCGACAGTGGTACGACCGCGAGCAGGTCGACTCGATCATGGAGCTGACCACCTCCTCCGTGGCGCTCGCGGTGCAAGGCATCTCCAAGGAAAAAAAGAAGATCGACCTGGTGACCGGTGCGGCCACGGTGGAGCTGACCGGCAAGCAGTGCTCGCCCTATGGCTTCCACTGGGCCTATGACACCCATGCCCTGGCAGTCGGTACCGGCGGTGCGCTGGTATCCCAGGGCGGCAAGAGCTGGTACTTCCTCACTGCCGATTACGCCTTCGGTTATTCGCTGGAAGAACAGACCAGCGAGTTCGTCAAAGCCAAGGGCGGCGAGATCAAAGGCGCCGTGCGCCATCCACTGGCGACCAACGACTATTCCTCGTTCCTGCTCCAGGCCCAGTCGTCAGGCGCTCAGGTCATCGGCCTGGCCAACGCCGGCCTGGACACCGCCAACGCCATCAAGCAGGCCGCGGAGTTCGGCATCGTCGCCAGCGGTCAGCGCCTGGCAGCGCTGCTCTTCACCCTGTCGGAAGTCCACGGGCTCGGCCTCGAGGCCGCGCAGGGGCTGACCCTGACGGAAAGCTTCTACTGGGACCGTGACGATCAATCCCGTGAATTCGGCAAGCGCTTCTTCGAGCGCACCGGGCGCATGCCGAACATGGTCCACGCGGGCACCTATTCGGGCGTGATGCAGTACCTCAAGGCCATCGACAAGGTCGGCACCGATGACACCGAAGCGGTCGCCAAGGCCATGCACGAGATGCCGGTAAACGACCTTTTCGCCCGTAACGGCAAGGTTGGCGCCAACGGCCGCCTGATCAGCGACGTATACCTGATGGAGGTGAAGAAGCCGGACGAAAGCAAGCAACCCTGGGATTACTACAAGGTGCTGGCCACCGTTCCGGGCGACGAGGCCTACATCAAGCCAGCCGACAGCGGCTGCGATCTGGTCAAGCAATAAGCATGGCGACCAGCAGTAGCAACCTCGCCGGGGACGCCACGGCGTCCCCGCGCACGGACGATCAGCCGCGCGTCGTACTCTCGGCGCGCGGGCTGCGCCGCGACTTCGGCGGTTTCGTGGCGGTGAACAACGTCGACCTGGACGTGCACCACGCCCGGGTCCATGCGCTGATCGGCCCCAACGGTGCCGGCAAGACCACGGTGTTCAACCTCCTGACCAAATTCCTGCAACCCTCGAGCGGCACTATCCGCCTGCTCGACCACGACATCACTCGCACCGACCCGGCCAAGGTGGCCCGTATGGGACTGGTGCGCTCGTTCCAGATATCCGCCGTGTTTCCGCACCTGAGCGTACTGGAGAACGTCCGCGTAGCGCTGCAGCGGCCCGGCGGCCTGGCGACCCAGTTCTGGCTGCCGCTGCGCTCGCTGAACCGATTGAACGACCGCGCCATGGCCTTGATCGAGTCGGTCGGCCTGCAGGACGCCTGCAACAGCCCGGCGGCGGATCTATCCTACGGCCGCAAACGGGTACTGGAGATCGCCACCACCCTGGCCCTGGAACCGAAAGTGCTGTTGCTCGACGAGCCGATGGCGGGCATGGGCCATGAAGACGTGCACATCGTGTCCGACCTGATCCGCGAGGTCGCCCGTGATCGCGCGGTGCTGATGGTCGAGCACAACCTGAAGGTCGTCGCCGATCTCTGTCATCAGGTGACGGTGCTGCAGCGCGGGGAAATCCTCACGTCCGGCGACTACCGCAGCGTGAGCCAGGACGCCCGCGTGCGCGAAGCCTATATGGGGACCGAAGATGAATGACGCGACCCCTTTGTTGAGCGTGCGCGAACTCAACGCCTGGTATGGCGAGAGCCACGCCCTGCACGGCATCGACCTGGACGTGCATCAGGGCGAGACCGTGACACTGCTCGGCCGCAATGGCGTGGGCAAGACCACGGCGCTGCGCTCGATCATGGGCATCATCCGCAAACGGACCGGAACCATCCACTTCGACGGCCACGACATGATGCGCATACCGCTGCATCGCGCCGCCCATACGGGCATGGGCTTCGTGCCGGAGGAGCGCGGCATCTTCGCCACCCTGACGGTGGACGAGAACCTCAACCTGCCGCCGATCATCGCCAAGGGCGGCATGTCCGCCAGCGAGATCTACGAGCTGTTCCCCAACCTCAAGGAGCGCCGCAACAGCCCGGGCACCAAGCTGTCCGGCGGGGAGCAGCAGATGCTGGCGATCGCGCGCATCTTGCGCACCGGCGCGAAGCTGCTGCTGCTCGACGAGCCCACCGAAGGGTTGGCCCCGGTGATCGTCCAGCGCATCGGCGATGTGCTGCTGACGCTCAAGCAGCGCGGCATGACCATCCTGCTGGTCGAGCAGAATTTCCGCTTCGCCAGCAAAGTCGCTGACCGCTTCTACCTGGTCGACCATGGGCGGATCGTCGACAGTTTCCAGGTCGGCGAGCTGTCGGACCGCATGACCATACTCAACGAAACCCTGGGGGTCTGATGACGGCGATCTTCGGCGTACCTGTACAGGCCTTTCTCGGGCAGTTACTGATCGGCCTGATCAACGGTTCCTTCTACGCCATGCTCAGCCTGGGCCTGGCGATCATTTTCGGCCTGATCAAGGTGATCAACTTCGCTCACGGCGCGCAGTACATGATGGGCGCCTTCGCCGGCTTTCTGCTGCTGAAGGTGCTGGGCATCGGCTACTGGCCGGCGCTGATCCTGGCACCGCTGATCGTCGGCCTGGTCGGTGCGGCGGTGGAGCGGCTGGCGTTGTCCCGGCTGTACAACCTCGACCATCTCTACGGCCTGCTGTTCACCTTCGGCCTGGCCCTCGCGCTGGAAGGCGCCTTCCGCTACTACTACGGCTCGTCCGGCCAGCCATATGCGGTGCCGAGCTTGCTGTCAGGCGGTTACAACCTGGGCTTCATGTTCCTGCCCAAGTACCGCGCCTGGGTGGTGGTGGCCTCCTTGCTGATCTGCCTGAGTACCTGGCTGCTGATCGAAAAAACCAAGCTTGGCTCCTACCTGCGGGCCGCCACCGAGAACCCCACGCTGGTGCGCACCTTCGGCATCAACGTGCCGCTGCTGCTGACCTTCACCTATGGGCTGGGTGCTGGCCTGGCCGGGCTGGCCGGCATTCTCGCAGCGCCGATCTATCAGGTCAGTCCGCTGATGGGCTCGAACCTCATCATCGTGGTGTTCGCCGTGGTGGTGGTAGGCGGCATGGGCTCGATCCTTGGTGCGGTCATCACTGGCTATATGCTGGGAATCCTCGAAGGCCTGACCAAGGTGTTCTACCCCGAGGCCTCCAATATCGTGATCTTCGTGGTCATGGCGATCGTGTTGCTCGTGCGCCCTGCGGGCTTGATGGGAAGGGATGGCTGACATGCAGCAAACGACCATGACCCAAGCAGCAAAGCGAAAGACCTGGAATCCAGAGACGATCCTGATCCTCATCGCGGTCGTCGGACTGGTCCTGGCCCCGCTGCATTTCTACCCGGTGTTCCTGATGAAGGTGATGTGCTTCGCACTCTTCGCCTGCGCCTTCAACCTGCTCCTGGGCTACACCGGCATCCTCTCATTCGGCCACGCGGCGTTCTTCGGCGGCGCCGCCTACTTCACCGCCCATGCGGTGAAGGAATGGGGTCTGACGCCGGAGCTCGGCGTACTGGTCGGCGTCATCGGCGCCGCGTTGCTGGGGCTGGTGATCGGTTTCCTGGCGATCCGCCGGCAAGGCATCTATTCGACGATGATCACCCTGGCGCTGTCGCAGATGTTCTTCTTCTTTTGCCTGCAGGCGCCCTTCACCCATGGCGAGGACGGCATCCAGGGCATTCCGCGCGGCCACCTGTTCGGCCTGATCGACCTGAAAGAACCGCTGAATATGTATTTCTTCGTGCTGACCGTGTTCCTGCTCGGCATGCTGGCGATCTGGCGGATCATCAACTCGCCCTTCGGGATGATCCTCAAGTCGATCCGCGAAAACGAGAACCGGGCCATTTCCCTGGGCTATACGGTGTCGCGCTACAAGCTCGGCGCCTTCGTCATGTCGGCAGCCCTGGCGGGGTTGGCTGGCGGCATGAAAGCGCTGGTGTTCCAGTTCGCCACCCTCACCGATGTCAGCTGGCAGATGTCCGGCGAAGTCGTACTGATGACCCTGCTCGGCGGCATCGGCACGCTGGTGGGGCCGGTGTTCGGTGCCGCGCTGGTGACCACGCTGGGCAATTATTTCGCGACCTCGGAACTGCCGGTCACCCTGGTCACCGGGATCATCTTCATGGTCTGTGTCCTGATCTTCCGCCGCGGCATTATCGGCGAGCTCTACGCCTCACGCCTGGGCCGCTGGATCGAGCGCTCGCGCGACGAGTGATCCGCTTCAGGCCTGGCGGTCCAGGTACTCGTGCAGTTCGACGAACTGCTGGGTCAGTTTGTGCCGGGCGTCGAAGTGGATCAGCGGCGTGCAGACCTGGTGCGACTCGCGCATCCGCACCGAGCTCATCAGGTGCACCGGTAGCACCGGCAGCCCCTCGGCCAACAACTCGTCGATGATCTGCTGCGGCAGCGCCGCCCGCGGCTGGAACTGGTTGACCACGATGCCTTCGACTTCAAGTCCTTCGTTGTGGTCTTCCTGCAGTTCTTCGATTTCATCGAGCAGGCTGTACAGCGCCTGGCGCGAGAAGCTGTCGCAGTCGAAGGGAATCAGGCAGCGATCGGCACCAATCAATGCCGAGACGGTAAAGAAATTCAGTGCAGGCGGTGTGTCGAGGTAGATCCGCTCGTACTCTTCGGAAAGGCTTTCGAGCAGTTTTCGCAGCTTGTTGATCTTGTGCTTGGCTTCGAGCTTGGGTTGCAGGTCGGCCAGCTCCGCGGTCGCGGTGATCAGGTGCAGGTTGTCGAAGGGCGTTTCGGTGATTGGCGGTCGTGCTTTCTTGCCGGCCGCGCCACCGGCCAGCACCTGTTTGAAATAGTCGGCAATGCCCGTGGGCAACGCATCGCCGGTCAGGCCTGACAGGTAATGGCTGGAGTTGGCCTGCGCATCCAGGTCGATCAGCAGCGTGCGATAACCCTGCGCCGCGCTCACCGCCGCCAGGTTGCAGGCGATGCTGGACTTCCCGACACCGCCCTTCTGATTGAACACGACCCTGCGCATGCCAAACCCTCGAGACCCTGAGCGGTCGAGTCTATACGGCAAATGTGACAGTCGGGTTACCCGCAGGGACAAACCCGACCAAAGCGCGTATCAGACGGCGACAGGGGCCGAGATGTGCGGATGCGCTTCGTAGCCCACCAGCTCGAAGTCCTCGAAGCGGAAGGCGAACAGGTCTTTTACCGCCGGATTGAGCTTCATGGTCGGCAGCGGCAGCGGCTCACGGCTCAGCTGCAGATCGGCCTGCTCCAGGTGGTTGGCGTACAGGTGGCAGTCGCCGCCGCTCCAGATGAACTCCCCCGGTTGCAGGTCGCAGACCTGCGCGACCATCAGGGTCAGCAGCGCGTAGCTGGCGATGTTGAAGGGGACACCGAGGAAGATGTCTGCCGAGCGCTGGTACAGCTGGCAGCTCAGCTTGCCCTCTGCCACATAGAACTGGAACAGCGCATGGCACGGCGGCAACGCCATCTGATCGACCAGCGCCGGGTTCCAGGCCGAGACGATCAGCCGGCGTGAGTCCGGCCTGCTCTTGATCATCTCCACCAGCTTGGCGATCTGGTCCACGGACTCCCCATTGGGGGCCGGCCAGTTGCGCCACTGGTAGCCGTAGACCGGGCCGAGCTCGCCGTTCTCGTCGGCCCACTCGTCCCAGATCCGCACGCCGTTTTCCTGCAGGTACTTGATATTGGTGTCGCCCTGGAGGAACCACAGCAGCTCGTGAATGATGGATTTGAGGTGGCACTTCTTGGTGGTCACCAGCGGAAAGCCGTCGGCCAGGTCGAAGCGCATCTGGTAGCCGAAGACGCTGTAGGTGCCGGTGCCGGTGCGGTCGCTCTTGAAGGTGCCGTTGTCGCGCACATGGCGCATCAGGTCGAGGTACTGTTTCATCGATGGGCTCGAAGCGGGCGCCGAGGCGCGGTGACAAGTAAGCAGGACATAGTAAAAGGCCGCGTTCGGCTTGTCGCCTGCTGGGCGACAAGCCGAACCACGCCGATCACGCCGACGCCTTGGCCGGCTCGTGGCGGTAGGCCCAGGCGATCATGCCGAGGCCGCACAACACCATGGGCACACAGAGCAACTGGCCCATGGTCAACCAGCCGAACGCCAGGTAGCCGAGCTGCGCGTCGGGCACCCGCACGAATTCGACGATGAAGCGGAAGAAGCCGTAGCAGACGGCGAACAGGCCGGACACGGCCATGGTCGGCCGCGGCTTGCTGGAATAAATCCAGAGGATGATGAACAGCGCCACACCTTCCAGAGCGAATTGGTAGAGCTGCGAGGGATGCCGTGCCAGCTGCTGTGGATCGGTCGGAAAGACCATGGCCCAGGGCACATCGGTCGCCTTGCCCCAGAGCTCGGCATTGATGAAGTTGCCGATGCGCCCGGCACCCAGGCCGATGGGCACGAAGGGCGCGATGAAATCCATCAGTTCGAAGAACTTCTTGCCGTTGCGCCGAGCGAAGATCCAGGTACACAGCAGTACGCCGAGCAGCCCGCCATGGAACGACATGCCGCCCTTCCACACCTGGAAGATCAAGGTCGGGTCGTTGAGGTAGGACGGCAGATCATAGAACAGCACGTAGCCCAGCCGCCCGCCGACGATCACCCCCATGGCCACCCAGAACACCAGGTCCGAGAGCTTGTCCTTGTCCCACGTGGGATCGAAACGGTGCAACCGGCGCGACGCCAGCAACCAGGCACCACCGATGCCAACGAGGTACATCAAGCCATACCAGTGGATTTGCAGCGGGCCTAGCGAAACGGCCACAGGGTCTATCTGCGGATAAGGCAGCATCCGGTTTTCCTCAGATCAAGAAATTGATACCAACGGCCAGCAGCAACAACGCGAACAGCCGCCGCAGCACCAGCGCCGACAACCGATGCGCCAGCTGTGCGCCGAGACGGGCAAAAAACACGCTGGTCAGGGCGATGCCCAGCACCGCCGGCAAATAAACGAAACCCAGGCTCCAGGCTGGCAGACGCGCATCCTGCCAGCCGACCACCGCAAAACTCAACGCACCGACGATGGCGATCGGCAACCCGCAGGCGGCGGAGGTCGCGACTGCTCGCTGGATGGGTACGCTGCGCCAACTGAGGAAGGGCACCGTGAGTGATCCACCACCGATGCCGAAGATCGCCGAGGCCCAGCCGATCACTACCCCCGCCAACGTCAGGCCCGGTTTGCCGGGTACGCCGCGGCTGGCCTTGGGCTGCAGCGAAAAGGCCATCTGGATCGCCATGGCGATGGCGAAGACGCCGATGATTTTCTGCAACACCGGCCCCTGGATGGCGGCGGCGGTCACACTGCCCAGCGCTGCGCCGAGTAGGATGCCGATGGTCATCCACAACACCACCGGCCAGAGCACTGCGCCTTTGAGATGGTGGGTCCGGATCGAATTCAGCGAGGTGAAGATAATGGTCGCCAGCGAGGTGCCCACCGCCATGTGGGTCAGCACCAACGGATCGAACCCTTGCAGGGTGAAACTGAAAACCAGTACCGGGACGATGATCATCCCGCCGCCGACGCCGAACAACCCCGCCAGCACGCCAGCAAACCCGCCCAGCAGCAGGTAAAGCACGAACTCCATTGGGACACCCTGAAAAGCAAAGCCGCATGGTAGCCGAAAAGCAGGAACAGGTTGCCGAGTCGGTTGCTTGGCTGCAAGCTTCCGGCTTATGCCTGCAACTGAGCCGACCTAATGTGCCTGATCGTGTTCGCCTGGCGCCCGAGCCATGCGCTGCCGCTGATCGTCGCCGCCAACCGTGACGAGTTCCACGCGCGCCCCAGCCTGCCGTTGGCGGCCTGGGACGAGGCACCCACCCTCGTCGCCGGGCGCGACCTGCAGGCAGGAGGTACCTGGCTCGGGGTCGATACTGCCGGCCGTTTCGCCGCACTGACCAACATCCGCGCACCAGGCGCCCGGCTCGGAACCCGTTCCCGCGGCGAACTACCGGAGCGCTATCTGCGCGGAGCGCTGTCGCCCGAGGCGTATCTGACCGAACTGACGGGCCATCTCGAGCACTATTCGGGATTCAACCTGCTGGTCGGCGATGCGCGTGAACTGTGGTACCTCAATTCACAGCGGGGCACGCCGCAGCAGCTCGGCGAAGGGATCTACGGCCTGTCCAATGCAGCGCTGGATACGCCATGGCCGAAGCTTCTGCGCGCTCGCCAGGCCCTCAGGGACTGTCTCGAGGAGCCGATCGAGGCGCCGCAGGCCGAGACGCTGCTGCAGCTGCTAAGCGATCCGCAACTGGCGGACGATCACGAACTGCCCAGCACGGGCGTGCCCTATGAATGGGAAAAGCGGCTGTCCAGCGTGTTCATAACCGGCACCGATTACGGCACCCGCGCCAGCACTGTCCTGATCCGCCACGTCAACGGTGCAGCACAGATTACCGAGCGCCGTTTCGGCCCGGCCGGCCTCTTGGGCCAGAGCCGGATCGAGCTATCCCCACTGGCCCAGGTGGATGAGTCCTAGAGCGCTGCCGACGGATTGACCATGCGGTCCAGGCCGAGATTGCGCAGCGTCAGCTGCACGGTGGCGTGGATCACCTGCGGACTGTCCATGACCATCACTTTGGTCAGCAACTCGCTGGCCATCGTCGAGCTGATCTGGCGCAGCATCCATTTCACTTTCGGCAGGTTGGTGGCGTTCATCGACAGGCTGTCGAAGCCCATGGCCAACAGCAGGATAGCCGCACCGGGATCGCCGGCCATCTCGCCGCAGATGCTCACCGGTTTGCCTTCGTCATGCGCCTCGCGAACGATCCGCTGCAGCGCCTCGAGCACCGCCGGGTGCAGATAGTCGTAGAGATCGGCGACCCGAGGATTGTTGCGGTCGACCGCCAGCAAATACTGGGTCAGGTCGTTGGAGCCGACCGAGATGAAGTCGACCTGACGTGCCAGTTCCCGGGTCAGGTAGACCGCGGCCGGCACCTCGATCATCACCCCCACGGGCGGCATCTCGACATCGGTGCCTTCGTCGCGCACCTCTCCCCAGGCGCGATGAATCAGGTGCAGCGCCTCTTCCAGTTCGCGGGTTCCGGAAATCATCGGCAGCAGGATGCGCAGGTTGTTCAACCCGGCGCTGGCCTTGAGCATGGCGCGGGTCTGCAGCAGGAAGATCTCCGGATGATCCAGGGTCACGCGAATCCCGCGCCAGCCAAGGAAGGGGTTCTCTTCCTTGATCGGGAAATACGGCAGGCTCTTGTCGCCGCCGATGTCGAGGCTGCGCATGGTCACCGGCAGCGGATGGAAGGCTTGCAGCTGTTCGCGATAGATCGCCATCTGCTCCTTCTCGCTGGGGAAGCGCTCCTTGATCATGAAAGGCACTTCGGTGCGGTACAGACCGACGCCTTCGGCACCGCGCTCCTGCGCACGCACCACATCCGCCAGCAGCCCCGTGTTGACCCATAGCGGGATGCGTCGGCCGTCGGTGGTTTCGCAGGGTAATTCCCGGAGGATATCCAGGCCGGCGGACAACTGGCGTTCCTGCTCGGCAAGGACCAGATACTGCTCGCGCAGCACCTTGGCCGGGTTGGTGATGATCTCGCCGCGGGTACCGTCGATGATCAGTTCGATGCCATCGACCTTGGAATACGGCAGGTCCACTGCACCCATGACCGTGGGAATGCCCATGGCGCGGGCCAGGATCGCCACATGGGAGTTGCTCGAGCCGAGCACCGAGACCATGCCCGCCAGCTTGCCTTCCGGCACCTCGCCGAGCATGGACGGCGACAGCTCTTCGCTGACCAGAATGGTGTTGTCCGGGTAGGTCAGGGTCTGCTGGCGGGCCTGTTGCAGATAGCCGAGCAGACGCCGACCGATATCCTTGACGTCCGAGGCGCGCTCGCGCAGATAGGCATCATCCATCATCTCGAAACGGCCGACGTGGTCACTGACGACCTGGCGCAGCGCACCCTGGGCCCACTGCCCGGTGCGAATCACCTTGGTGACCTCGCCGCCCAGCGCGGAATCGTCGAGCATCATCAGGTAGACATCGAACAGCGCGCGCTCTTCCTTGCGCATCTGCGTGGCGAGCTTCTCCGACAGCGCGCGCATGTCAGCGCGGACCGCCTCGAGCGCGGACTCGAAAAGCGCTAGCTCGGCGGGAATATCACTGATCGACTTGTCCGGCACCACGTCCAGGTCCGCCGGCGGCAGAACCACCACCGCGGTACCCACCGCCGCGCCGGGCGCACCGGGTATACCGATGAAGCGGGTTTCCTGAATGCCCTTGCCCTGCCGGCCCAACCCGCGGATCGAGCCCGTCGCCTCGGCGTGGGCGATGACGCCGGCGAGCTGCGCACTCATGGTTACGAGGAAGGCCTCTTCACCCTCGTCGAACAGGCGCTGTTCGCGTTGCTGAATGACCAGGACGCCCATCACCCGCCGATGGTGGATGATCGGCGCGCCGAGGAAGGACGCGTAGCGCTCTTCGCCCGTTTCGGCGAAATAGCGATAACGCGGGTGTTCGGAAGCGTGCTCGAGGTTGAGCGGTTCCTCGCGCGTGCCGACCAGACCGACCAGGCCCTCGTTGGGCGCCATGCTGACTTTGCCGATGGCCTTCTTGTTCAGACCCTCGGTCGCCATCAGCACGAATCGGCCGGACTCCGGATCGAGCAGGTAGACCGAGCAGACATGGCTGGCCATGGCCTCGCGCACCCTCAGTACGATGATGCCCAAGGCCGCCTTGAGGTCCTTGGCAGCGTTGACTTCCTGGACAATCTTGCGCAGCGTGCCGAGCATGCTCAGGGGCTTTCTCCCGTCAGTCCCGCGCCAACAGGCGCGGGGCGAGTTCTTTTAAGGCGCGACGGTAAACCTCGCGCTTGAAGGTGACGACCTGCCCCAGCGGATACCAGTAGCTGACCCAGCGCCAGCCATCGAACTCGGGCTTACCGGTAAGATCCATGCGCACGCGGTCTTCGGCGCCGGTCAGGCGCAGCAGGAACCATTTCTGTTTTTGCCCGATGCACAGCGGCTGGCTATGGGTGCGCACCAGGCGTTGCGGCAGACGATAGCGCAACCAGCCGCGGGTGCAGGCGAGGATTTTCACATCCTGCTGCTCGAGCCCTACTTCTTCGTTCAGTTCGCGGTAAAGCGCCTCTTCGGGCGTTTCACGTGGATTGATTCCGCCTTGCGGAAACTGCCAGGCATCCTGGTTGATCCGCCGGGCCCAGAGCACCTGGCCGGCGTCATTGGTCAGGATGATGCCGACATTGGGGCGAAAACCATCGGAGTCGATCACGGCATACAACCTCGCAAACGCATGTCACGGCATTGTTCCACAAAAAGACGAAAAGCAGGAAGCACGCTGACGGGCCATTGATCCACCCGGCCGAGGCGTAGCCGCAAGGCCCGAGGGTGCCAGGCAGCGGGCAATCCCGCTATGCTTCGCGCTCTTTTCATCGCCCGAGGAACGCAGCGTGCGCCTGGCTCTATTCGATCTCGACAACACACTCCTGGCCGGCGACAGCGACCATGCCTGGGGCGAATTCCTCTGCCAGCGCGGGCTGGTCGAAGCCGATGCCTATCGCGCGCGCAACGACGCCTTCTATCAGGACTATCTGGCAGGCGAGCTGGACGTGCTGGCGTACCAGAACTTCTGCCAGGAACTGCTCGGCCGCAGCGAAATGAGCCAGCTAGAGCAGTGGCACGCCGAGTTCATGCGCGACCATATCGAGCCTATCGTGCTGGCCAAGGGCGAGGCGCTGGTGCGCCAGCATCATCAGGCCGGGGATCGGGTGGTGATCATCACCGCGACCAACCGCTTCATCACCGGGCCGATCGCCAAACGCCTGGGCGTCGATACGCTGCTGGCCACCGAATGCGAAATGCAGGACGGCCGTTACACCGGACGGCTCACCGACGTGCCGTGCTTCCAGGAAGGCAAGGTCACGCGGATCGAACGCTGGCTGCAAGAGAACGACCAGAGCCTGGACGACAGCTATTTCTACAGCGACTCGCGCAACGACCTGCCGCTGCTCGAGCGCGTCAGCCATCCGGTGGCGGTCGATCCGGACCCGACCCTGCGCGCCATCGCCGAACAGCGCGGTTGGGAGATCATCAGCCTGCGCTGAACCCAGGAGAGCCGCGTGAACAGGGATGACAGAATAAAGCCCGGCATGCGGCCCGTGGTCATGGTGTCGCTGGCCACCGCACTCAGCCTGCTGGGCGACTCGATGCTCTACATCGCCCTGCCCCTGCATTGGCAGGAGGCGGGACTGGATTCGCTGTGGCAGGTCGGCGCGTTACTGGCGGTCAATCGCCTGGTGCGCCTGCCGGTCAATCCGTTGATCGGCCTGCTCTACCAGCGTATTTCGTTGCGGACCGGCCTGCTACTGGCCGTGCTGCTCGGAGCGATCAGCACCTGCGGCTACGGCTGGGCCCAGGGTTTCATCGCCTGGCTGCTGCTACGCGGCCTCTGGGGCATCGCCTGGTCGCTGTTTCGCATCGGTGGGCTGACCGCCGTGGTGCGCTGCGCCGAACCTGGCGGCCAGGGGCATGCGATCGGGCTGTACAACGGCCTGTATCGCCTGGGCAGCCTGTTCGGCATGTTGTTCGGCGGTTTGCTGGTGGCGTTCATCGGGCTGCCGGCCCTTTCCTGGGCCTTTGGCCTGTTGTCCCTGCTGGGGCTGCCGCTGCTGTTCTTCGGCTTTCAGCTGGCGGCTCCAAGCGCCGCTCAGCCTCAGGCGTTCGCTTCGCATAGCCATGCCGTCGGCCAGACGCACAACTGGCCCGTGATGTTCACCGGCCTGGTGATCGCCCTGCTCATACAGGGCATCTTCGCGTCGACCCTGAGCGCGCTGATCGGCCATTACCAAGGCGTGGAGCTCGACCTGTTCGGCCTGGCGATCAGCGCCACCGCGGCATCGGGCACGCTGCAGGCGCTGCGCTGGGGCTGGGAGCCCTGGCTCGCGCACCGCATGGGGCGCTGGTCCGACAAGCCGCAGCAGCGCCTGCCCCTGCTGGCCGGCGCACTGCTGTTAGGCGCGGCCAGCTTTGCGCCCTTGGCGCTGGGTCTGCCGCTGCCCCTGTGGCTGCTGGTGGCGCTGCTGGCTTTGCTCGCCGCCACGGCGCTGACCACGCTTGGCGACGCACTGGCCGCCGAAACCGCCAGTCGCCTCGATGCGGTGGGGTTCATGACCCGCTATTCCATCGGCCAGGATCTGGGCGCCGCCTGCGGCCCGCTCCTGGCTTACATCCTGTTCAGCCTGACCGGCGGCTTTGGCTGGCTCTACGCGGGCGGCAGCCTGCTGCTCACCCTGCTTGCCGGCTATTGGTGGCAGCGTTCCAAACGCGGAGAACCGCCCTGATGCCGCATCCGCTCGGCTGAAAATCAGACTGGCTTGGCGCCCATCAGACCCATGATCGCCACGAGAATCAGCAGGATGAGCCCGGCGTAGACCAGCGCGAAACGCGGCAATGCCGCCGGCGCCGGGCTGTTCCCCAGCGCGTGCCAGGCGCGCAGGCGCCCGCCGAGCAGCAGCGTCAGGGGCACCAGGACGAGGAACAGGATCGAGCTCGCCAGCAGCCACAGCTGACCCAGCGCAAAGCCCGCCAGATGAGCCATCCACCAGCCGGTCACCGGCAGCAGCAGGCCCAGCAAGGCGAGCAGCGGCAGCGACATCAGGCGCGTGCGCCGCAACTTGGCTTGCAGCACGGCAGGGTCGCCACGCCGCTTGGCCTTCCAGAGCATGGCGATGTGGGCAATCAGCCCGAGGGTCAGCAGGATCGCCAGGGCTGCATGGACGATGTTCAACAGCTGATAGTGTTCCATGGATCCTCGCGGTACGGCCGTTCAGCCGAGAAACAGTTGATAGGCAGGGTTGTCCGTTTCGTCCCAGTAGCGATAGCCGATCTTGTCCAGCGCCGCCGGCAGCAGGTGACGCTCTTCCGCCGGCACCTGCAGGCCAGCCACTACCCGGCCGTCCGCCGCGCCATGGTTGCGGTAGTGGAACATCGAGATGTTCCAGCGCCCGCCGAGGTTATTGAGAAAGTTGAACAGCGCGCCCGGACGCTCGGGGAACTCGAACCGATAGACCACTTCGTCGCTGACACCCGAGGCATGCCCGCCGACCATGTGCCGCGTGTGCAGCTTGGCCAGTTCGTTGTCGGTCAGGTCGAGCACCGGGAAGCCCTTGGCGCGCAGCCCCTCTACCAGGGCCGCCCGCGGATCGTTTTCCGGGTGCGTCTGGACGCCGACGAAGATGTGCGCCTCGCGGTCCTGGTGGTAGCGGTAGTTGAACTCGGTGATCTGGCGCTTGCCGATGGCCTCGCAGAAGGCCTTGAAGCTGCCCGGCTCTTCCGGAATGGTGACGGCGATGATCGCCTCGCGCTTCTCGCCCAGCTCGGCACGCTCGGCCACGTGGCGCAGCCGATCGAAATTGACGTTGGCACCCGAATCGATGCCGACCAGCACCTGATTGGCCACGCCGTCGCGTTCGACGTAGCGCTTGATCCCGGCGACAGCCAGGGCCCCGGCCGGCTCGGTGATCGAACGGGTGTCATCGTAGATGTCCTTGATCGCCGCGCAGATCTCGTCGGTGCTGACCGTGATCACTTCATCGACGTAGTGCTTGCAGATGTCGAAAGTGTGCTGGCCAATCTGCGCCACCGCGACGCCGTCGGCGAACAGTCCCACCTGCGGCAACACCACGCGCTCGCCCGCTGCCATCGCCTGCTGCAGGCAGTTGGAATCGTCCGGCTCGACGCCGATGACCTTGACCTCCGGCCGCAGATACTTGATGTAGGCAGCCACGCCCGCGATCAAGCCACCGCCGCCCACCGGCACGAACACCGCGTCGAGCCGGCCCTGGTGCTGGCGCAGGATCTCCATGGCCACCGTGCCTTGCCCGGCGATCACGTGGGGATCGTCATAGGGATGGATATAGACGTAGCCCTTTTCCTCGACCAACTTCAGCGAATAGGCCAGCGCCTCCGGAAAGGCGTCGCCCTGCAGGACCACCTTGCCGCCGCGGGCGCGTACGCCCTGCACCTTCAATTCCGGCGTGGTGCGCGGCATCACGATGGTCGCCTTGATACCCAGCTCCCGCGCCGCCAGCGCCAGGCCCTGGGCATGATTGCCAGCCGAGGCGGTGACCACACCACGCGCCAGTTCCTCGGCGGACAACTGCGCCAGCTTGTTGTAGGCGCCGCGAATCTTGAAGGAAAACACCGGCTGCAAATCCTCGCGCTTGAGCAGGATCTGGTTGCCCAGCCGCTCGGACAGCTGGCGGGCGGGCTGCAAGGGGGTTTCGACGGCGACGTCGTAGACGCGCGAGGTGAGGATCTTCTTGACGTAGTTTTCGAGCATCGTGGGCTATCTTGGCGGGCGTTGCGGGGTCCACGAGTCTACCCCGCGAACCTGCCGTCGACCACCGACAATCAGCGCGGCACACGGCGTTACCGCTTCCTGTACAGACCCACCGGTGCGGCCCCGCTATACTTTCGCCCCTCGTTTCCTCTCGCCCGGAGCCTTACGCCATGACCCAGGATCAACTCAAGCAGGCCGTCGCCCAAGCGGCTGTCGATCTCATCGTTCCGCAGCTCAACGACCGCAGTATCGTTGGCGTCGGCACCGGCTCCACCGCCAACTTCTTCATCGATCTGCTGGCCAAGCACAAGGCAGCGTTCGACGGCGCCGTGGCCAGTTCCGACGCGACCGCCGAGCGCCTCAAGGGCCATGGCATCCCGGTGTATGACCTCAACTCGGTCGCCGATCTGGAGTTCTATGTCGATGGCGCCGACGAAACCAACCGCCATCTGGAGTTGATCAAGGGCGGCGGTGCCGCGCTGACTCGCGAGAAGATCGTCGCCGCCGTGGCCAAGACCTTCATCTGCATCGCCGACGGCAGCAAGCTGGTGGACCGACTCGGCACCTTCCCGCTGCCGGTGGAGGTCATTCCCATGGCGCGCAGCCATGTCGGCCGCGAGCTGGTCAAGCTGGGCGGCGATCCGGTCTACCGGGAAGGCGTGGTGACCGACAACGGCAACGTCATCCTCGACGTGCACAACCTGATGATCGGCTTCGCACCTGAGGTCGAGGCGAAGATCAACAATATCGTCGGCGTGGTGACCAACGGCTTGTTCGCCGCGCGTCCGGCCGACATCCTGCTGCTCGGCACGGCAGAAGGCGTGCAGACGCTCAAGCCCGAGTGAGCCGCAAGGGAGCGGGCTAATCGTCCTTGCGAAACACGTAGAACAGATTCGGCTCGCTCACCAGGTACAACGTGCCGTCCGGCCCCATGGCGACCCCTTCGGCCTGCGGCACGTCCCGCTCCAGTCCATGCCTGCCACCGCGCAGCGATAGCGTGCTGATGGGTTTGCCGTGGGTGTCCAGCTCGACGATCAGGCGCGACTCGTCCGACAGCGCCAGCAGGTGACCGGTCTGCGCGTGGTATTGCAGGCTCGACAGGTCCCGCACGAAGAGATCCGCGTCGCGCTCGAGATCGTCACTCACGTGCACGGCCAGTGGCTGGCCATCGTCGGCGTAGGGAAAGCCCTCCACTTCGTAGATGCGCACCGGATCGCGTTCCTTGGCGACGAACAACCGCTGGCCCGCAACGTCATAGGCCAGCCCCTCGAACCCCTTGTTGCCATTCTGGCCGAGGCCCAGCGAAAGCTGTTGGCTGGCGGCCGCGTCGATCCGCTCGGTGTGCTCGCTGATGTCCACGCGCAACAGGCGCTGCAGCCGCTCATCACTGATCACGTAGACGCCGCGGGAGATGTACTCGATGGCTTCCGGGTCGCCAAATCCCACCAATGGAATCGAGCGCAGCAGCTCGCCTTCGAGGCTGAGCTCGAGCAGCTGCGGGTCGCCGTTGGTAATGGCGATCAGGCTGCGGCGGTCGGGATCGAAGGTCAGCGCCGACAGGTCGTCATCGATGCCCTCCACCTGGCGAGCCTGGATAACCGCGCGGTAGTCGGGCAGCCACAACGAGGCGGCCTGACGCGTATCGGCGTGGTACCACTGGGCCAGGTTGAACCAGGCACGTTCGAACAGTTTGAAGTGCAGCCCGGCTGCGATGGCCAGCAACAGGCCGAGGCTGGCCAGCCCAGCCAGCACGATGGTTGATGCACGACGCATGGAATACTCGTTTACCGGAAAGGAAGCGCGATTGTCCGTCGCGTCGCTTAGCCGAAACTTAACGACGAGCCGCTACCGCAGCGCTAGGACCACGCCGCGCGCCGGGTGTCACCGTCGCCGACTGAAAACATAGAAGCGATTCGGTTCGCCGACGACATAGATGTTGCCGCGCTCGTCCATCGCCACGCCCTCGGCCTGATCGATGCCGTCCACGAGGCCGTTGAGCCCGCCGAGCAACCGGATGAAACTACGCGGTCGACCTTGCAGGTCGAGCTCGACCAGCAGGCGGGATTCATCGGACAGCATCAGGGTATGGCCGGTGCGCGGATCGATTGCCACCGACGAAATATCGCGCACCAGCAGCGGCTGCTCAGGCAGTGCTTCGAGCGCACTGGCCAGGCCGCCATTGTCGGGGATCTGCAGCTCGAACAAGCCCTGCGGATCGCGCTCCTTGGCCAGTAGCAAGCGGCGAGTGCGCGGGTTCCAGGCCAGGCCCTCGAAGCCCTTGTTGCCGGCGTGCTCGAAACCCAGGTCGTAGCGGTACGCCTCGGTCACATCGAGGCTTTCGGCGCCCGGGCGCAGCCGGAACACGGCGACCAGCCGCTGGCGCTCGTCGACGATACCCATGCGTCCATCGTCCAATGCCTCGACCGCTTCGGGATCGGAAAAGCCAGTCAGCTGGATACGCCGAAGCACCACACCGCCCGGAGAGAACTCGATCAGCTGTGGGGTATGCCCGGTCACGGTGAACAGGGTGCCGGTTGACGGGTTCCAGGTCAGCCCCGAAGTCTGGTCGTCCTCCAGGCCGGCAAGGGTGGTTTCCAGTACCAGCTCGTAGTCCGGCAGCCAGACACTCGCCGCACGCTCCTCGGCGTTCACCGATTGCTCCCGCCAGTAAAGGCCGAGCTGATCGTTCCAGTGCAGCATCCAGCCGGTCAGCAGGGCGGCGCAGACGGTGAGCAAGAGCAAGACGTAAAGGCACCGGCGCAGGCGCGACGGTCGGGCGAAAATCGCGGTCATCGGGGACTTCCTGGAAACAGGCGCCCGATTACAGCATGGCCGGGGACGGCAGGGAAACGGCGACCGGCGCGCGAGGCGCTCGATCGCCAGGCGTTCAGTGCACGCGGCTCTCGAAACGGGACAGGCCGACCAGCTCGAGGACCAGTTCGTCGCCCTGGTTCAAGGGGCCGACGCCCGCGGGCGTGCCGGTCAAAACCACGTCGCCGGGCTGTAGATTGAAATGTCCGGCGATGTGCTGCAGCAGCGGCAGGATGGCGTTGAGCATCTGGCTGCTGTTGCCGTCCTGGCGAACTTCCCCGTTGATGGTCAGGCGAATGCCGATATCGGTCAGGTCCTGCACCGCATCACCCGGGACGAAGGGCGCAAGCACGCAGGCACCGTCGAAGCTCTTGGCGATTTCCCATGGATGACCCTTCTCTTTCAGCTTGGCCTGTACGTCGCGCAGGGTCAGATCCAGCGCCGGGGCGAAGCCGGAAATGGCGTCACGCACTTCTTCCTCGTTCGGTTTGCGTGACAGTGGCTTGCCGATCAACACGGCAATTTCCGCTTCGTAATGCACAGCGCCACGGTTGGTGGGGATGCTGAAGCCCCCTTCCAGCGGCACGGTGCAGCTGCCGGCCTTGATGAACAGCAGCGGCTCGGTCGGCACCGGATTGTTCAGTTCCTTGGCGTGCTCGGCGTAGTTGCGACCGATGCAGACCACCTTGCCCAGCGGGTAATGAATGGTGGTGCCGTCGGTGTACTGATGCTTGTAGTTCATCGCGCAATCCTCAAAGGGGCCTCAGGCGAAAATCTTGCCCGGATTCATGATGCCGTTGGGGTCGAAGGCCGCCTTGATCGCCTTCATGTAGGCAATTTCGGCGTGCGAACGGCTATAGGTCAGGTAATCGCGCTTGGTCATGCCGACGCCATGCTCGGCGGAAATCGAGCCGTTATACCGTTCAACCGTCTCGAACACCCACTTGTTGACCGCGGCGCACTTGTCGAAAAAGGCATCCTTGGACAGCGCCTCGGGCTTGAGGATGTTCAGGTGCAGGTTGCCGTCGCCGATGTGGCCGTACCAGAGCACCTCGAAGTCCGGATAGTTCTGCGTGACGATGGCGTCGATATCGGCAAGGAAGGCCGGCACCTTGGAAACGGTCACGGAGATGTCGTTCTTGTAGGGCGTCCAGTGCGAGATGGTCTCGGAAATGTATTCGCGCAGCTTCCAGAGGTTCTGCAGCTGCTGTTCGCTCTGACTCATCACGCCGTCGACCACCCAGCCTTCGTTGACGCAACGCTCGAAGGTCGCCAGGGCCTGCTCGGCGCGCTCCTCGGTGGTCGCCTCGAACTCGAGCAGCGCATAGAACGGCGTGCGGGTCTCGAACGGTGCGGGGATGTCACCGCGACCGAGCAGCTTGTCCAGGCATTTGTCGGAGAAGAACTCGAAGGCGGTCAGGTCCAGCTTGTCCTGGAAGGCGTGCAGCACCGGCATGATCGACTCGAAATCCGGCGTGCCCAGCACCATCGCGGTGAGGTTGGTGGGCTGGCGCTCCAGGCGCATGGTCGCCTCGACGACGAAGCCCAGCGTACCCTCGGCACCAATGAACAGCTGGCGCAGGTCGTAACCCGTGGCGTTCTTGATCAGGTCCTTGTTGAGCTCCAGCAGGTCGCCCTTGCCGGTGACCACTTTCAGGCCCGCCACCCAGTTGCGGGTCATGCCGTAGCGAATCACCTTGATCCCACCGGCGTTGGTGCCGATGTTGCCGCCGATCTGGCTGGAGCCGGCCGAGGCGAAATCCACCGGGTAGTAGAGGCCCTTGTCCTCGGCGAACTGCTGCAGCTGGGCGGTGATGACCCCGGGCTGGCAGACGACGGTGCGATCCATCTCGTCGAACGAGAGAATCTGGTTCATATAGTCGAAGGACACCACCACCTCACCGTTGGCGGCGACCGCCGCGGCGGAGAGTCCGGTGCGACCGCCGGACGGCACCAGGGCGACCCGGCGCTCGTTGGCCCAGCGCACGATGGCCTGCACCTGCTCGACCGTTTTCGGGAACACGATGGCGGTGGGGGCCGGTGCGTAATGCTTGGTCCAGTCCTTGCCGAAGGTGTTCAGCGAATCGGCATCGGTCAGCACCTTGCCGGGCTCGACCAGGGCCTTCAGCTCGTCGATCAGGACAGAATCGGTCATCATCGGAACTCTCATTCGATTCATGGTCACCCTGAGTACGCTTCAGCTCAGGACAGGGAGTGTTTCGAGGGGCCCGTATGCTAGCATACGCCCCCCTTTGAAACGTGCCTCGGCAGACTCCCGGCACCGGTACTACCGGGCTGGCCAGCCTTCGCTGGACACTTTGTCCTTCCCTTCGGCCTTAAGGTTTTAATGCAGATGAGCCAGACCTCTCTCGACAAGAGCAAGATCAAGTTCCTTCTTCTCGAAGGCGTTCACCAGAACGCGGTCGACACCCTCAAGGCCGCAGGCTACTCCAACATCGAGTACCTCAAGACTGCGCTGACCGACGCGGAGCTGAAGGAAAAGATCGCTGATGTCCACTTCATCGGCATTCGTTCGCGCACCCAGCTGACCAAGGAAGTCTTCGAAGCCGCGAGCAAACTGATTGCCGTCGGCTGCTTCTGCATCGGCACCAACCAGGTCGACCTCAATGCCGCGCGCGAACTCGGCATCGCGGTGTTCAACGCGCCCTACTCCAACACCCGTTCGGTCGCTGAGCTGGTGCTGGCGGAAGCCATCCTGCTGCTACGCGGCATCCCGGAGAAGAACGCTTCCTGCCATCGCGGCGGCTGGATCAAGTCCGCGGCCAACTCGTTC
Organism: Stutzerimonas stutzeri; assembly: GCF_019090095.1. Lineage (NCBI taxonomy): Bacteria > Pseudomonadati > Pseudomonadota > Gammaproteobacteria > Pseudomonadales > Pseudomonadaceae > Stutzerimonas > Stutzerimonas stutzeri. The sequence goes on from NZ_JAGQFP010000003.1 coordinate 259,699, forward strand.
GAAATTCGCGGCAAGAAGCTTGGCATCATCGGTTACGGCTCGATCGGCACGCAGCTGTCGGTACTCGCCGAGAGCCTCGGCATGCAGGTCTACTTCTATGACGTGGTGACCAAGCTGCCGCTGGGCAACGCCACCCAGATCGGCTCGCTGTACGAGCTGCTGGGCATGTGCGACATCGTCTCCCTGCACGTTCCGGAACTGCCGTCGACCCAATGGATGATCGGCGAGAAGGAAATCCGCGCGATGAAGAAGGGCAGCATCCTGATCAACGCTGCCCGCGGTACCGTGGTCGAGCTGGACCACCTGGCCGAAGCGATCAAGGACGAGCACCTGATCGGTGCCGCCATCGACGTGTTCCCGGTCGAGCCGAAGTCCAACGACGAGGAATTCGAAAGCCCCCTGCGCGGTCTGGATCGCGTGATCCTGACTCCGCACATCGGTGGTTCCACCGCCGAAGCCCAGGCCAACATCGGTCTGGAAGTCGCCGAGAAGCTGGTCAAGTACAGCGACAACGGCACCTCGGTGTCCTCGGTCAACTTCCCTGAAGTGGCCCTGCCGTCGCATCCGGGCAAGCACCGTCTGCTGCACATCCACGAGAACATCCCGGGCGTGATGAGCGAAATCAACAAGGTGTTCGCCGACAACGGCATCAACATCTGCGGCCAGTTCCTGCAGACCAACGACAAGGTCGGCTACGTGGTCATCGACGTGGACAAGGAGTACTCCGACCTGGCGCTGGAAAAACTGCAGCAGGTCAACGGCACCATCCGCAGCCGCGTACTGTTCTAAGTCGCAGCGCAGCGGGTAGGAAGGGAGGCTCCGGCCTCCCTTTTTCATTGGCGGCCAAAAAAGCTCAGCTGGCCGGCCGGTTGTGGCTGCCGGCCTCGCTGCCATGCGGCGCGGGCCCTTCCGACGGTAGCCTGCGCTCGACCGGCGCTTGCGGCGGGATTTCGGGAGGTGCCTCGAGCGTCGGTGGACGAGGCTGGCGGTCATCCTGGCGGTCGATGATTTCCTGGCGCGGCTCGCGATTATCCAGCGGATGCTCGCGGCTTTTCTCCGGCAAGGTCGGACCGGTGCCGGTCGCGCTTGCCGAGCTGGCCAGCATCAGGCTGGCAATGAAAAACCCAAGGCGTAGGTCCATGGCCTGCTCCTCGAGGACAGCCCGCCGCGTGGCAACCCTCAGCGAAGCGCCAGGCGACGAGACTGCCCTCGGTATAAAGCCCCAGCAAGACGCCGGGGCTTCGGGTCTGCTGACGCCCGGTCAGTTACTGCCGCCGGTGCCACCGGTACCGGTACCCGAACCAGTACCCGCGCCGGTTTCACTACTGCCGGTCCCGGTGGTATTGCCCACGCTGGTGCCCGTCCCGGTTCCGGGGCCTGCTGCCTCGCCGCTACCGGTCGTGGTACCCGCACCGGTGGTCAGGCCGGAGCGATTGGTGTCGTCGGTGGTTTTTCCGTCCATCGACTCCTGCTTGGTTTCAGCACTGGTGGCGCTGTCGGTGCTGGTGGTACCCGCGGCGAAAACACCCGTGGACATCAGCCCGGCCAGAGTCAAGGCAGCCAATTTGGTCATTTGCATGTGTGCTCTCCTGTTTCCGTGGGTTACATCTATTCGGGCATTACCCGGGCGCAGGGGTTGCACAGCGCATGCGATAAATTGTTTCCACAGGGCGCAAAGCGCCATGCCAAGCCGCCCGGTGCAGGTTGACCGTTCGTCGCCGATCGCCGAAGACGACCGTTCGTCGCCGCTTTTGGCCACCTCAGCCGGTCGAAACCGGACGGCTCGACCTCAGCGCAGCAACTGCCAGAGCGAGATGCCGACGCCCGCCATGCTTTCGCCCGCCACCAACCCGGCCGCCGCCACGATCACGAATCGCTCGGCGAGGCCGCGCCAGCGCGCCGCGAACGCCCAGGCCAGCAGCGAACCGAACGCCATCATCAGCGAGATCGAGGCGGGAATGATGAAGGCCAAGCCCAGCGCGGCGGAACTGGGCAGCCAGCGCAAGCGGGATACCGAGGCGAGCCCTTCGAGAATGCCCAGACCGATACCGGCCAGCGCGCCAACCAGCATCGCCCAGCGGATGTCCGGACCGATCGACCCGAGTCCGGCGGTCAGGGCCTCGGCGACAGCCTTCCAGGTTGCCACCGCGGGCGCCGGCCATTCGGGGGTGATCAACATGGCCTGCGGATCGGGGATCAGCAGCTGGTAAACCATCACCCCCACCAGGCTGCCCACCAGAATGCCCAGACACTGAGCGACCACCTGGCGTGACGGTGCCGCGCCGATGGCGTGCCCCACCTTGAAGTCATTGAGCAGATCGGTGCATTGGCCCGCGGCGCCACCGGCCGTGTTGGCACTCATGAGATTGATCGCCACCTGACCCGGCGCAACGGCGCCGAAGCTCAATTGCGACAGTTGACCGATCGCGCCAATCGGCGGGATACCTGTCGCGCCGACCACTCGCGCAGCCACCATTGCCAGAAGCACCGCCAAGGGGATCGACAGCGCAGCCATCAGCGGCTGGATGTCGAACAAGATCACCTGCATGGCCACCACCCACAACGCCGCCGAAGCCAATCCGAGCAGCGGAAGCGGGCTGGGCCGACGAGGTGCCCACCCCCGTGACGCCGGCGCGCGGCGGGCGCGCACCGCTCGCAACCCGAGGGAGGTCAAGGTGGCGCACACCATCAGACTGACACCGGGCCAGAGCAACCACTCGATGAGCAGGGCGAACTGCGGCCCGCGCGCGTCGGCCGGCATCGCGACCAGGCCTTCGGCGATCAGCCAGGGCGACAGCAGCCCCCAGGCCAGCACCGCCCCGAGCAATAGCGACAGGCCGACCCGCAAACCGATGATGCCGCCAAAGCCCACCAGTAGCAGCGAGGGTTCGAGGCTGAACGTGAGGCGTTCCAGCTGCATGCCAGGCGCCCAGCGCGGCAAGGTCCAGAGGCTGTCGACCAGCTTGCTCAGTGCGGCCAGCACGGCGGCAGCGCCAAGCACCCACAACCGCCTGACCGCTTCGGCGCCGTGGCTGTAGATCTGCTGCATGGTCGCCAAGGTCGCCATCCCCTCGGGAAACCGCAGACCGCCTTCGACGATCAATGAGGGCCGCAGGTACCAGGCGACCCAGATACCGAGAAAGCTCACCGAGAACACCCAAGCCATCAACGGCAAGGTATCGAACGACTGCCCGGTGATCAGCGTGTAGGCCGGAATGGGCGCCACCAGTCCGCTGGAGATGATCGACGCCGCGGAGGACGCGGCGGTCTGGTTGATATTGCTCTCATGCAGCGACCAGGCCGGTTGGCGCCCGGTTCGCGCCAGGCTCTGCCAGAAGCCGAAGCCGACCAGCAGCGCAATGATCGACATGTTGAACGACCAACCGATCTTCAGCCCGGAGTAGACATTCGAAGGCGTCAGCACGGCACCGAGCAGCAGGCCGGTCGCCAATGCGCGCAGCGTTAATTCGCGTTGGGGTTCACTCATGCCAGCTCCATCGAATGGGTGATTGACTCACCTTAGCCCATCGTTTCCACCGACTCGATCGCTCAACCGCTCGTCGGGTTATTGCCATCCCAGCGCAGATACCGACCCAATCGACGCGTAAACGCTGAACTTCGTCAATAAGCGTCGGTCGTTTAGTAACTTTTCTATGTGGCATAACGGCACTCAGACCAAGGATCGACCATGGACGAAGCGGATTTCACCCACCAGGAACGTACCCGGCCTACCGTCACTCTGTTAACCGGCAATGAACTCCTGGGATTGTTCTTCAGACATTTCCTCGGCGAACAGGCCCAGCTCGACGTCGCCCTGTCACGGATCGGGGAGAGCGTCCGCGAGACCAGCGACCTGTTTCTCGTCGACGCAGGCAGCAGCCAGACCGAACAGCTTTCGCGGCTTCTTGACCAGCTCGAGGACGACACCCCCGTGGCGTTGGTGAACATCGCCCCCGAACAAGCCGAGCTGCTGGTGGACAAGCACCCCGGCATTCGTGGCGTGTTCTACAGCCACGCCACCCGAGAGCACCTGCTCGATGGCATCCAGGTCCTGCTCGACGGCGGTGACTGGCTGCCCAGGGTCCTGACCGAGCGTCTGCTCAGTCAATGGCGTCGCATGCGTCAGCTGGCCGGCAGCAAGCCGTCGCTGACCCTGCGCGAACGCGAGATTCTCAGCCTGGCCGGCAAAGGCCTGTCCAATGCCGAGATCGCCGAGCAGCTGTGCCTGAGCCCACACACCATCAAGAGCCATATCCACAACCTGCTGCGCAAGATCGGCGCCTCCAACCGTGCCGAGGCGGCGTTCCTGCTGCGTGGGCGGTTGGATTGGTCCGAGTCGTGCCACGCCTGACGCACCTGCTGCTCCTGGCCCTGCTCGCCGTGCCGCAGGCGCAAGCGGCGGCTGGGCAGGCACAGCGCGAGGCAGCGCTGAGCGGGTTGATCATCGACAACACCATCAGCCGCTTCGGCCACGACTTCCACCGCTACCTGAGCGCCCGTTTACAGGACGCGAGCGAGCTGGAGGCCGATCTGGTGGTCCGCGAACGGCCGTCGGCCCGCTGGGGCAGCCTGGTCTGGGTGGAATATGGGCAGCGCACGGTTTATCGCCGTTTCCTGCAGCCCAACGCGGCGGAGATCGAGCCGATCGCGGCACAGGCCGCGCAACTGATACTCGAGGAAGTCAGCCGCAGCAAGCTCGAAAGCCTGCTGCAGGACACCTTCGACATGGACCGTGATGAACTCTGACCGGGGCCAAGGGATTAATCCGCTCCACCTATCGTGGCGCGACGCTTTGAACCGTTCGATGGATGTTCAGCGGCTTGCTGCCAGTCAAGAATCCGAGCACTACTCCGAGGTGCCTGCATGGATCGTCTAGCCCTGTTTCGCCGTGGCGTGCTCGCCGCGCTTCTGCTCATCGGCCACGCCGCGTCGCAGGCTGCAGACCTGCTCGACAATGGCGACCTGGCCGAGGGCCCGCTCAGTCTCGAAAACCCCGCCATGCTGGCGCTGCCGCTGGACGGACAGAGCGCGCAGGTGCTGCAGCAGGGCAACGACAACCTGGCCGAGCTGACCCAGGTCGGCGACCGTCAGTTGGCCGGCATCGTCCAGCAGGGTAGCGATCAGCAAGCCTTCATCCTGCAGCAAGGCGACAACCAGCTGGCCAGCATCCTTCAGGTCGGCCAGGGCAATATCGCCGGCATCAGCCAGATCGGCAGCGACAACCAGGCCGCCATCGCCCAGATCGGCGCCAATAACAACGCCAGCATCGAGCAGCTTGGCAGTGGCCTGAGCAGTAGCGTCATCCAATACGGAAGCGGTCAGCACATTCAGATCGTGCAACATCAATAGCCAGTCGACCGAAAAGGGACTTTGCCATGCGCAGCCGCCTGCCATTCTTCACCCTCGCCGTGCTGCTGAGCACCGCCCCGCACCTGTATGCCGACAACAGCGTCCGGATCGCACAGAACGGTAACGACAATTCGGCCATCGCGGATCAGACCGGCACGCTCAACGAAACCGTAATCCGGCAGAACGGCGTCGGCAATGACGCTTCGGTTTCCCAGTTCGCCGAGTCGAACCAGGCCAGCGTCGTGCAGATCGGCAGCAGCAACGAGGTCTCCGTCTATCAGGGTCCCGAAAGCCACTTCGGCACCGCGAGCGTCTACCAGCAGGGCACCGGCAACCGCACCGAGGTCGAGCAGAGCTGGTACGCCAACGACCTGCAACTGAGCAGCGTGGGCGATGGCAACTTCATCTCCGCCACGCAACAGGGCCTCGCCCAGGCCGAGGCCTACCAGATCGGTAACGACAACTCGGTGACGCTCACCCAGGACGGCATCTACCACGGTACTCGGCTGGCCGTTTACCAGGTCGGCGACGATAACCTGGCCAACATCGACCAGGGCGATGCCGGCCAGTTGCAACTGGCCCAGAACGGCAACCGGAACAGTGCTCAGATCCTGCAGAACACGCTGTTCGGCGAGGTCGTTTTCCAGCAGCTCGGTGACGACAATCGTCTGAACGTGGAGCAGAGTGGGCGCGGCAACGGCTTCCGGGGCTCATCGACCGGCAACGGCAACGACGTCGAACTGGTGCAGTGGTACGACGGCAACCAGGCCAGCGTCGTACAGACCGGCGATGGCAACCTCGCCGATATCCGCCAACTGGCCGAATACAACGAGGCTCGCGTCAGCCAGGTCGGCACAGCGAACGAGGCGGCAATCACCCAGAGCGCCGCGGGCATGCATGCCGTGATCCAGCAGACCGGCAGCGGCAACCAGGCCATGATCACTCAGCAGTAAGCCGCTGCGCCTGATCGCACCCGCGCATGACTGTTCGCCCATGCTCACCCTTACCCTGGCAACCTTGATGCTGACCACCACTGCCGCACCCGTCCAGGCGCGGCTGGAACTGAGCCCTGACGATGACCAGCTGCGTTTGCGGCTGTGCTTCAGCAGTTCGCAGCCCCACCCGCTGACCTACCACCTCGAGGTGCGTACCAATGGACGCGCCGGCACCAGCCGCAGCCGCCAGTCGGGCGAACTGATCAGTGGTCCCATGGAGCAATGCCCGCTGAACAACCGTCTCGGCTTGGCTGACGACAGCCGAATCGAAGCGACGCTGACCTGGACCGTCGACGGCCAAGAGCAGCCACCGCTGCACCAGGCCTATCCTGCAACGCAACCGGCCAGCCCGGTACCTCCCGAGCCAGCCCTGCCGCCATTGGAAGAGCCGCGTGCGCCCGGCGAGCTGTTCGTCAACGCCGATTCACACCTGCGATAGCCGCAGCGGCTCGCTGCGCGCGAGACGGCGCCCGACCTCGATACCCTTCAGCTCGACGTAGTGATAGGTGAAGGTCGATATGGCCAGCACCATCGCCAGCTCCAACAAGGTGAGCAGATCGTCGATCAGCACGCTGCCCGAACTGATGTAGCGCATGATCTGGTCGGTCCCAGGTTTATCGAGGATGACGGTGTAACTCGTCCCGGTGAGCTTGGACAGCACCACCGCCGCGCTGGTAAAGGCGAAGATCACAGCCGCGTGAGTCAGATAAATGGAGAAGGACAGCTCCCCCAGGCGCGCGAAGCCGCGCCGCTGCAGCAATTGCGAGACCACGCCGCGCTCGTAGGCGAACACCAGCACCACCACGCAGAACAGCAGGCTGGCGATGATGCCCTGATGCGGCGTCTCGTGGGTGAGCGTGCGGTACACCAGCAGCAGGCACACCAGCTCGAGCACGTTGAAAAACGCCCGGTCGGTCATGCGGCTGACGGCCGGCTCCAAGCGCCGATAGACCTGATGGGTCAACGCGCCGGCAAAGAAGCACGACGCGCCGCGCCAGATGAACGGCTTGATCACGTCGAGCTCGACGTACAGTGCCGAAAAGGACACCAGCGTGGCCAACGCCAGTACTTGTCCGCAATAACGCGGCACCCACAGCAGCACCAACCCCAGCAGCATGTACAGGTAGTACTCGATGCTGATGCTCCAGGCGGGTGTGTTGAATGACAGGCTGTTGAAGCTGCTGATCCAACTTTGCAACAGCAGCGCATTGGGCAGGATTTCGCTCGGGGCGGTCTTGCCGCTGAACGCCGCATCGTTGAACGAGAAACCATGATGCTCGGCCCAGAGCTTGCCGAACTCCAGGCCGATGAACACCAGCAACATCAGCAGGTGCAGCGGGTACAGGCGGAACGTCCGGCTGATGACGAAGCGTTTGAGCACGTGCGGACCGAATTCGCGGGTGCCGTAGGCATGGAACATGACGAAACCGCTGAGTACGAAGAAGAACTCGACGAACAGATCAGCGTGCCGAAAAAGACTGAGCTCGGAGAAACTCAGCAAGATCTGGGTATGAAACAACACCACCGCAACCGCACACACACCGCGAAAACTATCCAGTACGACAAAGCGTTTCATTCCTTTCACCTTGCTCGAAGCCGAGGCATACCGCTGCACGAGGGACGTGCAGGCTTCCTGTCAATGGGGTAAGCGGGAGGAATTTCCCGTGCAAGATTGAGAGCAATTGGCCATCAAAAGAGTTCCGACAAATCTGAAACATTTCTACATATTTCCTCGAGCCACTCCTGACCAGACAAGCCTCGAGCAAGCGATTCGCCTCCAGCACAGCAGCGTCGACCTCCAGGTTGGGCTCACCTCACCTCCGCCATCCATCGCCTGCCCGGAACCGCAAGCGGGGCCATGGCTTCTACCGAGCCAGCCCCATTGCCGACCTCCGAGGAGACCCGATGCGCATTTCCCTGAAACCCTTGCATGAACAAGTCATCGTCATCACTGGCGCCTCCAGCGGAATCGGCCTGGCGACCGCCCGCCTTGCCATCGAGCAAGGCGCACGCGTGGTGTTGGTGGCACGCAACGAAGAAGCCCTGATCGACATCGAGCGCGAACTCAATGCCGGTAGTCGCGTGCTCCACGTCATGGCCGACGTCGGCGAACGCGCGCAGCTGGAACGCGTGGCCAGCGAGACGATTGCCCGCTTCGGCGGCTTCGACACCTGGATCAACAACGCCGGCAGCTCGGTCTGGGGCCGCTTCGACGAGGTCAGCGACGAGGACCACTACCAGGTCATGCAGACCAACTTCTGGGGCACCCACTACGGCTCGTCCATCGCGGTGAAGCACCTGCGAGACAAAGGCGGGGCTCTGATCAACATCGGCAGTGTCGAGTCAGCCAATGCCCTGCCCTTCCATAGCAGCTACAGCACCAGCAAGCATGCGATCAAGGCCATGACCGACGTGCTGCGCGTCGAGCTGCAGAAATCGCGCACACCGGTATCGGTGACCCTGGTGCGCCCCTCCTCGACCGATACCCAGTTCATGGACCATTCCAAGAACTACCTGCCCAGCGCGCCGGTGTTTCCGCCACCGGTCTATGCACCCGAGGTCGTCGCCCGCGCGATCCTCCATGCTGCCGAGCATCCGCAGCGCGACGTCTATATCGGCAATGCCAAGTTGCTCTCGCGGCTCGCGCAAAACGCACCGCGCCTGGCGGACTGGGTGAACCGCACCTTTGTCTACGACACCATCAAGAGCGGCCGCCCGGACCGGCACCCGCACGGCGCGCTTCATGCCAGCGACGTCGGCCGTGCAGGCGACGGCAGCGTCAGCGGCAATTACCCCGGCCTGGTGCTGACACGCAGCCTTTACACCCGCGCCACGCAGCACCCCGTCGCGACTACCGCCGCCGTGGCCGTGGGCGCCGCAGCGCTGGTCGCCCTGCTGGGACGTCGCGGGCACTAACGGATCACCAGCGCAGCCTGGTTGCGCCGGTTGCATCGTCGTTCAGCTCAGGTTCAGCCAGGGTTCAGGCGCGGTTCAGCGGCGCGCAGGCACGATGGAAACGTCACTTTTCCATGCCTGCAAAGGAGCGACACATGAACAAGCTGCACACCCTGGCCATCGCCACGACCCTCAGCGTCTTCGCCGTCAGCGCCCAAGCCGCGGACAACTTCGCCGGCCTCACCTGGGGCAAGAGCACCATCAACACTGACCGTTCCGGCAGCCTGAAGCAGAACATGCCGGGGGCCAACCGTTTCGATGACACCATCAAGAACAGCGGCACCTGGGGCATCCGTGCCGGTCAGATGACCGACGAGGCACGCTACTATGCGACCTACGAAAACGTCTCCGACAACTACGGCAGTTCACTCAAGCTGCGCCAGCAAAATCTGATCGGCAGCTACGACATGTTCCTGCCGGTGGGTGATACCACTCGCCTGTTCGGCGGCGCCAGTGCCGGTCTGACCAAGCTCGAGAACGAGTCCAGCGGTTATAGCCGCGACAGCGACATCGGTTATCTGGTCGGTTTGCAGGCGGGCGTTCTGCAAGACCTCGGCAACAATGCGTCGATCGAAGCGGGCTACCGCTATCTGCGCAGCAACGCGGGTACCGAAGTGTCCGAGCGCGGCGTTGGCAAGGTCGGCTCGATCGACCTGCACAGCACCAAGCAGGCCTACCTGGGCGTGAACTACAAGTTCTGAGCCGGCGGCCCCAGGCCGCACGCTTGCATCGACAGGAACACGGCCGGGATTGTCCCGGCCGTTTGCATGACAGGAGCCGCACATGAAAGTACTGGTGGTGGAAGACGAGGCGCTGCTGCGCCACCACCTCCTGACCCGCCTGAGCGAAAGCGGGCACGTGGTCGACGCGGTGGCGAATGCCGAAGAGGCGCTGTACCAGACCCGTGAGTTCAATCATGACCTGGCGGTGGTCGACCTCGGCCTGCCGGGCATCTCCGGCCTGGACCTGATTCGCCAGCTGCGCAGCAATGGCGAGCGCTTCCCCATTCTCATCCTCACCGCACGCGGCAACTGGCAGGACAAGGTCGAAGGGCTGGCCGCCGGCGCCGACGACTATGTGGTCAAACCCTTCCAGTTCGAGGAGCTGGAGGCGCGGCTCAACGCGTTGCTGCGACGCTCGTCCGGCTTTACCCAGGCGAGTATCGAGGCCGGCCCGCTCAAGCTCGACCTCAACCGCAAGCAGGCGCTGGTCGATGACGAGCCGCTGCCGCTGACCGCCTTCGAGTACCGCATCCTCGAATACCTGATGCGCCATCAGCAGCAGGTGGTGGCCAAGGAACGCCTGATGGAGCAGCTTTACCCGGACGACAACGAACGCGACGCCAACATCATTGAAGTGCTGGTCGGCCGGCTGCGGCGCAAGCTGGAGGCCCACGGCGGGCTGAAACCCATCGATACCGTTCGCGGCCTGGGTTACCTGTTCACCGAGCGCTGTCGATGAGCCGGCGCGGGCATAGCGGATGGATTCGGGCAAAAGCGTCTCGCAACGAGAACTCGTCGTTGCGCCTGCGGCTGATGCTCGGCGCGGCCTGCCTCGCCATTGTGTTCATGCTCGCCCTGCTGCCCGTGCTGCAGGCCGCCTTCAGCCTCGCATTCGAGCGGGTCATCGAAGATCGCCTCGCTGCCGACGCCAACACGCTGATTACCGCATCGCGTATCGAAGACGGGCGGCTGATCATGCCGGAGCGGCTACCGGATGAAGAATTCGACCTGCCCGATGCCAAGCTGCTCGGCTACATCTTCGACCCGCAGGGTAAACGGCTCTGGCAGTCCCGCTCGGCCGAAGACGAAAGCATCGATTATCACCCGCGTCTGAACGGCCACATCACCGAGTTCCGGCGGGTCCGCGACGCTGAGGGCATCGAGTACTTCGTCTACGACGTCGAGCTGCGCCTGACCAATGACGAACAGCAGGCCTTCAGCTTCGTCACCATGCAACCCACCAGTGAATACCGCAGCCTCTTCGACGAATTCCGCCAGCAGCTCTATCCCTGGCTAGGCGGCGGCCTGCTGGTCTTGCTGGCGCTGCTGTGGCTGGGCCTGACCTGGGGCTTTCGCTCGCTCAAGCGGCTCAGCCACGAACTGGATCAGGCCGAGGCCGGACGGCGGGATCGCCTCAGCGACCAACACCCGCGCGAACTGCTGCGCCTGACCCGCTCGCTGAACCGGTTGCTTGACGGTGAGCGCCGCCAGCGCGAGCAGTACCGCAACTCCCTCGGCGATCTGGCGCACAGCCTGAAAACACCACTGACGGTGCTGCAGAGCGTTGGCGAGGTGATCAGCACCCAACCGCACAATCGCGAGCAGGCCCGTGTCATGCGGGACCAGATCGAGCGCATGAGCCAACAGATCGGCTATCAGTTGCAACGCGCCAGCCTGGGTCAGAGCGGTCTGGTGCGCCATCGAGTGGCACTGCAACCGTTGCTGGATCGCCTGTGCAGCACGCTGGACAAGGTCTACCAGGACAAGCGCGTGCAGGTCGCGCTTGACCTCCCGGCGGACGCCACCGTGCCGCTGGAGCAGGGCGCGCTGATGGAGCTGCTCGGCAACCTGTTGGAAAACGCCTATCGGCTCTGCCTGCATCAGGTACGCGTCAGCCTTCAGCAGGGCAACGGCTATCTGACCTTGAGCGTGGAAGACGACGGCCCAGGCGTGCCGGTCGACCAACGTGCGCGCATTCTGCGTCGCGGCGAACGGCTGGACGCCCAGCACCCGGGTCAGGGCATCGGCCTGGCCGTGGTTAAAGACATACTCGACAGCTACCGCGGCGAGCTCAGGCTGGAAGACTCCGCGCTTGGTGGCGCGGCGTTCCGACTGTGTCTGCCGCTCGACTGAACAAGACGAAGGGCTCTGACGATGGCTGTCAGATGCTCGCATCGGCTGCTAAAGTTCCTAATCCCTCGGCACACTACCGGATGCGACAGATGTCATTGGACGACAACAAGCGGCTGGTCCGTCAACACATCGAACTGACTTGGAACCGCGGCCACATGGCGCTGGCCGAGCAGCTGCACAGCAAGGACTTCCTCTACAAGAGCTCCTTCGTCGGCCACCCGTTGGCCAGCCCCGCGTTCGCCGCGATGGTCAGCGAGATCCGCAGCGCCATGCCCGATCTCGAGGTGGTCATCGAGGAGTGCATTGCCGAGGGCGACAAGGTGGTCACCTGGAGCACCCTGATTGGCACCATCGAAAAACCGGCGTTCGGCTACCCGCCCAGCGACAAGGTGCTGAGCATCTCCGCGATGGCCTTCTGGACCCTGACGCCTGCGCAGCAGATTCGCGAAATCTGCACCATATTCGACATGGAAAGCTTCCGCGCTCAGCTCGGCTTGGCGACGCGTCCCTTTGCGGAAAAAGCGCTGCCCTGAGCGAAGCCAGGGCGCCGACGCCTGGACCTGCGGCGCTACCCAGCCACGTTGAACGGCCATCGGGATAAGGGAATCACTAAAAAATAACTATCGATTTAATTGAATAATATTATTGGCTGAATTAATCAATAATTCCGGCACCACATATATATCAGCTCCGTCGATTTTCACTATTGATACGCTCGCGTTTGTCCAACTTGTCTTCGTCCGTAGCATAAGTCCCGTACCCAACTACTACCGAGGACACTCTCATGAAAAAGCTCTTTGCAAGCGTCATCCTGGCCAGCGTCGCCTCTACTGCCTTCGCCGTGCCGCCCAGCCATCCGCAACCTATCGTGGGCGAAGCTCAGGGCGCTTCAACCGTTAACGCACCGGTTCTACTTGATCGCACCGTGTCGGAAAACGGTTTCGATCGTACGCCGCTGAGCGAGCAAATTGCGGAAGACGGCTTCGATCGCACGCCGATCAGCGAGCAAGTTGCAGAAGACGGATTCGACTACACACCTCAAGCCAACCAGGTCGCCGAGGACGGGTTTGACCTGACGCCCCAAGCAGATCAGATTGCAGACGACGGTTTCGACCGCACCCCGCTTGGGCAACTGGTGGCTGAGGACGGCAGCGACCGCACCGCATTAGGTTCGGTCTGAACCTGATGTTTCAACTCAAGGCGCCGTAGGCGCCTTTTTTATTGAGTTAATTTTTGCTGTTATTAGAAGTGCATTTAATTCGAGTGCCTGTAGTCGAGTCGTCTCGAAAAAAACCAGACACTGTAAGAAACAATCACCACAACCAGCCCAACCACAGTAAAGCCGCCAGAAACCAGGCGCTCGACGCCAGCACGCCGGCCTTCCAGAAACGGTTCCAGCGGCGCTCCCGTTGTCGCCAGCGCGAGGCATCCGGGTGGAGAGTCGGCACAGCCAACGGAGGGCGCAACACCAGCCGTCGGAGCCGTAACGAAAGCGTCAGCGCCGGGTTGGGTAGATGGGCCAGGCGTGTCGGGACCGTCCAATCGCGCTTGAGCGCCACGGCTGCCATACCCAGCGCGAGCAGCAGCGGCCATAGCGCAGCCCAGATGCCCCCCGGATAGAGGCCGTGCAGCATCGAATCGCGCAAGGCGGGCCACAGCCAGGGCAATAGCAACGAACAGCAGCTGAGCAGAGCCCAAGGCAACAGCTGAGCCAGCGGCAGCGGCCTCGCTGGGGCATCGCGGGCATCCTGACCCAGTCGCCACAGTGCGCGGATCAGCAGCAGCGAGGTCGTCAGGCTGCCGAGGCTCAGCCAGATCAGCCAGCCTTCGAACTCACCGGTGTGCCAGGCGTCTTTCAAGGCCGTCTTCACTGCCCCGCCGCTGGTCAGCGGCAGCCCCGCGATTGCCAGCGCCGGCAGCGCCAAGAGCAGCCAGCCGATACGCGGCAGACGACCGGCGTGAATCAACCCCGCTGCCAGAAACAGCGCGCCCTTGGCCAGGCCGTGATGAACGCCGTAGAGCATCAGCACGATGGTTAGCGCCTGCCACTGCTCCGGATGCCGCCAGACCAGCGCCAGCAGCATCACCAGGTAGCCCATCTGGCTGACCGATGAGTACGCCAGTACTGCCTTCGCCTTGTCCGCAACCAGCCCGAGCAGTGCCGGATAGACCGCACCGAAGATACCCACGCCGAGCAATACCTCCGCCCAGCTCGAGAGCAGCGGATCGCTCTGCGGCAGGCAGCGCCAGAGCCCCAGCAAGCCGGCCTTGAGCATCGCCCCGGACAGAACAGCGCTGGCCGGCGCGGGTGCGGCCGGGTGTGCCAGCGGCAACCAGACATGCAGGGGCCAGAAGCCGGCCTTCAAACCAAGACCGAGCAACAACAAGCTCAGCGTCAGGCCGTCCAGAGGCAGCGCCTGCCAGGCGGCGAAGCTGAAAGCGCCGTCCGCGGCATGGCTGCGCAGCATCAAGCCGGCCAACAGCGCCATCTCGCCGCAGATCGCCAGTTGCAGGTACAGCCGCCCGGCGCGGCGCGGGCCCGGTCCGCCCTGGTGAACGATCAACCCGTAGGCGGCGAGGCTCATGACACTGAATCCCAGATAGAAGCTCAGCGCGTCAGTGGCGATGATCAGCAGCAGGTTCCCGGCCAGTGCCAGCAGCCAGAAGGTCCAGAAGCGCAGCCGCTGCGGGTCGTCCTGCTGGCTGCTGCTGGCGAAGATACCCGCACAGCCCCAGAGCAACGCCGTGAACGCCAACCAGGCGCGGGAGAGGTCGTCCGCAGCGCCCCAGCGCACGCCGTCCCAAAGCATTGGCAAGGCCAATGTCGGCGCCGGAAAGAGAACCATCGCCAGGGCCGGGAGGCAGGCCAGCCACAGCCAGCCGATCGCGTGCTCGCGCCAGACAGCGAGGCCAACGGCGGCCAGGAGTGGCGCCAGCGGCACCAGTAGCCAGAGCCCCGCACTCATAGCGCGAACTCCCGGTTGACGATCAGTTGCGCCCAGCCCAACGGGCTCAAGGCCGTGCCCGCCAATACCCCGACCAGCACCGACAATGCAGCGGTGAACAGCGCGGGCAAGAGCAGCATCCAATGGGTTTCCCAGCGCTCCTCGCGCCAGCTGTCTGCATGCCAGTCGGCCGGCGCGGCGAACCAGCCACGCCAGAGCAGCGGCAGGAAGTACCCCGCGTTGAGCAGCGCCGAACCCATCAGGACCAGCAGCACCCAATCCTGCCCGACTTCCAGCGCGCCCATGCCCAGCGCCCATTTGCTGACGAAACCGGCGATCGGTGGAATCCCGATCATGCCCAGCGCCCCGATACTGAACGCCGCCATGGTCAGCGGCATACGCCGGCCGACGCCGTCCATTTCGCGGATGCGATGGATGCCCAGGGTTTCGGCGAAGTTGCCTGCGCAATAGAACAGCGTCACCTTCATCAGCCCCTGATGGACCAGATGCACCAGCCCGCCAACTGCCGCGATCGGCCCGAGCAGCGCAACGCCCAGGGTCACGTACGACACCTGGCTGATGGTGGAATAGGCCAGGCGCTTCTTCAGCTCCTGCTGCTGCAGGGCGCGCAACGAACCGTAAAGGATGGTCGCCGCGGCCAGCCAGAGCAGCGGGCCGGCCATGTCCAGCTGTTCCATCGCCTCGGCGCCGTAGACGTCGTAAACGACTCGGATGATGCCGAACGCACCGGCCTTGACCACCGCGACGGCGTGCAGCAGCGCACTGACCGGCGCCGGGGCCACCATCGCCTTGGGCAGCCAGCCATGCAGCGGGATCAGCGCCGCCTTGACCCCAAGCCCGGCGATCAGCAGCACGAAGGCCACCCGCAAGGCCAGGCCGTGCTCGTCTACCGCCTGCAGCAGGTAACCGCCCGGCTGGAAATCCTGGCCGCCGGCCAGCTCATGCAGCAGGGCCACGCCCATCAGCACCAGCGCGCCACCGCCTATGGTGTAGGTCAGGTAAACGCGCCCGGCCCGCAGCGATTCCGGCGTGCCGCGATGCACCACCAGCGGAAAGGTCGCCAAGGTCAGCATTTCGTAGAACAGCAGGAAACTGACCAGATTACCGGCCAGCGCGAGCCCTACCGTGGCACTGACGCAGAGGCTGAAATAGCCGAAGAAACGCGATTGCGCCGGCGAGTGTTCCAGATAGCCGATGGCGTAGATGGTCGTGGCCATCCACAGCACCGACGACAGCGTGACGAACAGCAGCGACAGCGCATCGCCTTGCAGAACCAGCGGCGCGCCGGGCAGAAATGGCAAGCTGAAACGAAACTCCAGGCCGCGGCTGACGCCGTAGATCATCGCCGCGACCAGCAGCAATTTGATCACCACGCCTACGAGGTTGAGCGTGACCCGCAGACGCTGCTGGTCCTCTCGCAGGGTGAAAATCAGCAACCCGGGGATCAGCGAACTGAGCACGATCGCCAGCGGTAACCAGTGGGTCCAGTTCATCGGGCCACCCCACCAAGCCAGAGCAGCAAGGGTTCGCTGATCAGCGCCAGGCTCAGCACCAACAGTGCCGGCAGCATCGCCAGCCATTGCGCCACCGCATCGGGCTTGAGGCTGGGCGGATTGGGCCGCGCACGGTCGAAGCCCAGCGCCACCACGCGGAACACATAGGCAGCGGACATCAAGGTGCCGAGCAACACGCCGAATGCCCAGGGCCAGTGTTGCGGATGCTCGAACAAGGGTTGCAGCATCAACCACTTGGCCAGGAACCCGCCGCTGGGCGGCAGGCCGATCAGGCTACCGCCCGCGACGGCGAACGTCGCCATCGCCACCGGCATGTTCTGGCTGGCGCCCTTCAATGCGCGCACCCGACGGGTACCCAGCACACGTTGCAGCTCGCCGGCCGCCAGAAACATCGACACCTTGGCCAGGCCATGGGCGAGGATGAACAGCCACAGCGCGGCCTCCAGGCGCGGCTCCTGCCAATGCAACAGCAGGCCGAGCGCCAGCAGCGCATAGCCCAGCTGCGCGACCGTCGAATAGGCCACCAGCACTTTCAGACGCGGCGCACGCAACGCCGACCAGCCACCGGACAGCAGCGCGAGGATGCCGGCACCGGCGAACAGAACCCCGGCCTGGCGCCCCAACTCCGGCGGTGCGATCTCGCTCCAGATCAGCCAGAGGATGTAGATCGGCCCCTTGACCACCAGCGCGGAAAGCAAGGCGCTGACCGCCGTCGGTGCGCCAGCATGGGCGGGCGGCAGCCAGAGGTGCAGCGGCCAGAGCGCCGCCTTGAGCATCAGCCCCAGGCTCATCAATAGCAGTGCCAACCGGGTTGTGCGATCGGCCTCGGTGAGCTCCGCCAGCACCTGGACATCGAGCACAGCGTAACGGCCATAGAACAACGCGACGCCGAACAGGTAGGCGAGCGAGCCGGCCAGCGACAGCATCAGGTAATTGAACGCCGGGCGATACGCCTTGCGCCCGGCCAGAGCCACCAGTGCCACGGCGCTGAGGCTCAGCAGTTCGAGCGTCACATACAGGTTGAACAGGTCCGCCGACAGCCAGAGCGCCGCCAGCGAGGCATGCAGCAGACAGGACAAAGGCCAGTAATCTTCACTGCCTGTGGCGTGCGGGCTACGCGCGGCGTACAACGCCACCAGCAGGTGCAACCCGGCGGTGAACACCAACAGCAGCGCCGTCAGTGGCGTCAGCTGGAAACGGATCGCCAGCGGCGTTTCCCAACCACCGATCTGCAGCAATTGCGGCCCGAGGTGCATCGCCTGTTGCAAGGCAAACGCCGCCGCGACCAGGCTCGCGATGCTCATCAGGATCACGCAGAGGCCACTGCGACCTGGCCGCAACAAGACCAGCAGCAGGCCCCCAACCAGCGGCAACGACAGGCTCAGCAACGCCGCACTCATCGGCGCGGCTCCTCTCGATGCGCCACCCCGGCCAGCCGCAGCGCCAGAGCGGTGGCGCTGACCGCGACCACCAGCCCGGTCACCACCAGTGCCACCAGCAGCGGATCGGTTGGCTGGCGGCGCGCCGCCAGCGCGATCATCACCAGAAACACGCCGCTGCCCATCAGGTTGAAGGCGATGATCCGCCGCAGCGCCTGACGCAAGGTCAGCAGTCCGTGCAGCCCAAGCAGCCAGAGGGCCGCACCGATGATCATCCAGAACAGACTGCTACTCATGGGGCGACCTCCTCGCCTTCGCCCACCACCAGCAGACTCAGGCTGGCGCCAATCGCCAGCGTCGCGACCGCTTCGATCAGCACGATCAGGGGCTTGGCCGCGCCATCCGGGTAGGTGAGCCAGCCCTCGCCCAGCCAGGCGGTTGCCAGCGCGACGCTGATGAACACCAGCAAGCCGCCCAGCACCAGCAGGCGCAGCGGCGCGAACGACCAGCGCACCCGAGGCAGGTGCCCGGACAGTCGCAGCAGCACGACCCCCGAGGCGAGCAAAGCGCCAGCCTGAAAGGCGCCACCCGGCGCACTGGCGCCCCGCCAGAGAATGTAGCCAGCGGCCAGCACCAGCAACGGCGCCAGCACCCGTGCCCAAGCCCGCAACAGCGGCCAGGGTTCGGCCAGGTCCAGCGGTCGCGGGCCGAGTTGCCGGGCGCCAAGCAGCGCCAATAACAGGACGGCCAGCTCCAACAGCGTGTCCCAGGCGCGGTAGTTCAGCAGCACGGCGGTCACCGGATGGCTGACGCCGCTTTCATCCAGGTGCCGAGCGATCAGCGCAGGCAAACGCGGCTCCAATCCACTCAGCGGCGCGAGCCCTTGCACCAGCAGGATGAGCAGTGGCAGCACCACAGCTGCCGCGCCGAGGCGCAGTCGCGTACGGGAGACATCCGGCAGATCGGCCGAGCCGGGCTGGCCCGCCAGTGCCGTGAACAGCAGAACGCCGGTAAGTCCCGCGCCGATCGCCGCTTCGGCCAGCGCCAGGTCCGCAGCGCCGAGCCGCGCCCAGATCAGCGCCAGCGCCAGGCCGAAGGCAATGAACAGCAGCACGCTGGCGTAGAGGTTGCGTCCGTGCAGCGCACCGAAGGCAAGCCCGAGCAGCAGCGCGCCGAGCACCCCGTCGAACAGCCACTCAGTCATCGCGTGGTTCCTCGTCGGCCTGCCGCGCCAGCAATTGGCACGCCGTGGCGCTGGAGGCCAGCAGCAACAGCCAGATCAGCAGCATCTGCCCGACTTCCCAAAGGCTGTCGGCACGCAGCGACAGACCGGCGATGACCAGCCCGAGTCCCAGGGTGTCGGCCTTGGTCAGGGCGTGCAGGCGGCTGACCGTATCGGGAAAGCGCAGCAGGCCGACGCTACCGGCGACAAAGAACAACAGGCCGCCGATCAGCAACAGCCAGCTGAGGCCGTCCAGCAGCTCAGCCATGCCCGCCCCTGCGCAGCAATTGCACCAGCGCGGCGCTCGCCACCGCTGCGAGCAGCCCCAGCAGCAGCGCTACATCACGCAACGCCGGCTGCTGTTGCCATTGGGCCAGCACCAGCAGCAGGGCGGTGCCGGTGGTGCCGAACAGCTGGATGGCCAACAGCCGGTCGACCCGTGCCGGGCCAAGCACCACGCGCCCGAGGCCAACGAGGATGGTCAGCAGCAACAGAGCAGAGTACAGCGCCATCAACGCCAGGCCCCGGGGGCGAGCAATCGCTCCAGTCGCCGTTCAAGGGCCTGCACGGTGGCTTCCCAGGGCTGGCGCTGATCGAGCACGTGCACGCGCATGCGGTCACCGTCGACCCGCGACGCCAGGGTCCCCGGCAACAGGCCGACCAGCGCCGAGAGCACCAGCCGCACCTGGGATGAAGGAGACGTGAGGCTGTAATCAAGCCAGGCTGGCTGCAGCGATCGCCTGGGATGCAGTGCGCGCAACGCCACATCCCAGGCGCCCGCAGCCATCTTGCCGAGAAAGAACCCGAGGAAGCCCGGCAGCGCAGGCAGTGAGGGATGCCAGGGTCGCAGGCCCAACCAGAGCGACAACGCGGCAGCAAGCAGCACGCTCGGCACGCCAAGGCTCCAACCATCACCTTCGGTAAACAGCGCCCACATCAATGCGTACAGGGCCACCCAGCCCAGCCCGTCCAGCCAGCGGTGCTGCCCCCTGAGTCCGCTCATTGCTGCCCCTCCTTGTCGTGCCACGTTCTGTATTGAACGGACGGGCGGTGCAGCGTTCCGCCAAACAGGTGCTCAGGCTTGTTTCAATGCATTGCCGGTAGCGCGTTTCGCTGAGCCCACACGCTCAAGCGAGGCTGCGTGCCCGCTTCCATCGAGCGATCAGCGCATCGCGCAGGCGTTGCTGCCTTGCAACAGCGGCACTCGCCCCATCCCGGGCAGGGACGCCCCTTCCAAGTGCAGAAATTCCCCGTATAGTGCGCCGTCGCCTTCGGGTGCGCCGACTTCACCAGGTCTGGCGCTTGCCGAAGCTCAGGGCATGATCCTTGCCTGACCTATACCGCAGCCCATCACCCCGGCGCTGCGTTTGCCGAATGCCCTATCCGGGTGGCCGGCCTGATGCTGGAGATACACGAATGTCTACCAAACCCGTCACCCTGATGGTGGCCCGCCGCGTGCGCGATGGCCGTTATCACGATCTTCTGGCCTGGCTGCACGAAGGTGAACTGCTGGCCGCGGACTTTCCTGGCTACCTCGGCTCCGGCGTGCTGGCCCCGCCGCCTGGCGACGACGAGTTCCAGATCGTCTTCCGTTTCGTCGACGAACACACCCTGGACGCCTGGGAGCATTCCGCTTCGCGTCGGGCCTGGCTGCAGCGGGGTAGCGAGCTGTTCGGCCAGCCCCACGAGCACCGGGCCCGCGGCATCGATGCCTGGTTCGGCGGCACCGACAGCCCACCGCCGCCGCGCTGGAAGCAAAGCGTGGCGATCTGGCTGGCGTTCTTTCCGGTCTCGCTGCTGTTCAACACGCTGTTCGGAGGTCTGCTCGGCGAACTCAACCTGGTGACGCGCATTCTGCTCAGCACCCTGGCCCTGACGCCACTGATGACCTATCTCTTCATCCCGCTGTCCACGCGCCTGCTGGCGCCCTGGCTGCACGCCCCGCGACGCCCACCCATCCGCGAATCCAAGCAGCCGCTCTCCGCCCGCTGATCGGATGAAAGCAAAAAGCCATCAAAAAGCATTGCTGCCATTCGTCTGACGTCATTAAAGTGCCACCATCGCGAGCCGACAACTTGCCCAACTCTCAACCAGCCATGCCCAGCATTGCTGAGCGGAAGCGGGTGGGCATTCGGCTTCGCCATGCAGCCGGACTCAGCGCGTCGATCCGGGCAAGGAAACCAGCGGATGGAGCAATCGATGAACAGCACGACACCGGCTTTGCCTCAGCTGCGGCGCCTCTGCGCAGCCACATTGATTGCCGCCAGCCTGCTGATTCCCGCGCCGGCGGTACGCGCTGCGCAGACACTCACTCTGCTGAACTGGGAGGAGTACCTGAGCGAGGCGGCGATCGAGCGCTGGCAGGCCGAGACCGGCGTGAGCATCCAGCAGATCTACTTCGACAGCGGTGACAAGCGCGACGAGATACTCGCCAGGCCGGATCACCAGATCGATCTGGTGTTGACCGAGCGCATCAGCTCCGGGCGCTTCGGGGAGCGCGCCCTGCTCGATACCATCGAGGATGAGAAGCTGCCGAACCTGCGCCACGTCTCACAGCGCTGGCGAGACAGCTGCGGCCCCTACAGCGTCCCCTACCTGTGGGGAACGCTGGGCATCGCGTACCGCGCCGACCGTCTTCAGCAGGCGCCGCTATCCTGGGCCGACCTGCTGATACCGAGCGCGCATCAGGCCCCGCACATCATCATGATGGAAGACCACGAGGACGTGCTGGCCGCGCCGCTGATCTATCAGCAGCATTCGATCAACACCTCCAGCAACGACGAACTCAAGGCGGCCTTCGCCCTGCTTCAGGCACAGTCGAGCGCCGTACTGACCTATGAATACGCGATCACGTCACTGCGCAGCCAGCGCCATCTGAATCAGGCGGACATGGCCCTGGCCTACAGCGGTGATCAGCTGGTGCTCAACGACGTCGAAGGCATCGAGGGTAAGCCCTGGCGCTACGTAGTGCCCGATGAAGGCACCCTGCTCTGGGTCGACTGCCTGGCCATCCCGGCCAGTACACCGAAAAAAGCCCTGGCCTATCGCTTCCTGAACTTCATCAGCGACCCCGAGATCGCCGCGCTGAACGCCGCGCAGCTGAGCGTCGCGACCCCCAACGCCGCAGCACAGGCGCTGCTGCCCGAATCGATCCGGCAAGACCCGAGCATCTACCCACCTGAAGCGGTACTGGAACGCAGCCAGGTCTACGAGTCGCGCCCACTGGACGCGACGCAGACACGACGGCGCATCATCAGCGCACTGATAAACGCCCATGACGCTCGGTAAACGCGCACTGCTGGTGATCTTCCCGGTCATTCTGATCATCCAGCTGCTCGCCGCGACCACTGCCTACCTGACCCAGCGGGCCTCCTTGCTGGGCCTCGAGCAGGCGCGCCTGACGCAGCAGCTGTCCGCGTTGAAGTCCGCCTATATGGACTACGAGGCGTTCAGCCGCAGCGTGCTGTACTCGATCATCGACAGCCAGGCGCTACGGCTGTTTCTCCGTGAGTCCAACACCGCCTACCGCAACGAGACGCTCGGCCTGCGCATCCAGCAAAGCATCCGCTCGCTGTCGACCAGCCGGCTGTCGTTCGTTTCCTTCGCCATCGTGCAGCCCGACGGCACCGTGGCCTATTACTTCGAGAGCAGCCTGTCGCCATTCGCCATCATCAATGCCCGACAGCAGCAGGTGATTGTCGATGCCAGACGGGCGACGGATCCCGGCGAGATGACCTATCTGGCCGACGCCGACGGCGGTTCGCTGCTGCTCAACACCGACTTCCTGCTTTCAGCCTCCAACAGCCGCCCGCTGCCCAGCCAACGTGAAGAGGCCTTTGCGCTGCAGTTGGCCGTACGCCCGGAGCGCCTGCTCAGCCTCAAGCGACAGTTGGAACAGGAATACGGCGCGGCGGTGGAAATCGCCGCGAACCTGCCAGCGGCACCTGCCGGCCTGTCGGCCGAGGTCGAGCTGTCGCACTCGCTGCGTGCGCGGCTGACCCCTGCGCCGGACTACATCGCCGACCGGCTGCAAACCCTCAGCCTGGCGTTCATCGTCGGCGGCTCGCTGATCGGCCTGATCACCATCGGCCTGTTGCTGCTGCTGATCCGCCGCTACGTCACCGACCCGATCAGCCAACTGGACAGCCAGCTCACCGACCTGCTGCTGTGCCGGCGCGACGCCCTCGACGAACCCAGCGATGGCGGCGAAATCGGCCGGCTGACGCTGAACATGAAAACGCTCCACGAGCGCAACACCGCGGCCCTGCAACGCATCCAGGAGATCTCCTGGACCGACAGCCTGACGCTGGTCAGCAACCGCGCCCATTTCAGCGTGCAGGCCAGCGCCATGTATGACCAGTGCCTGCAAAGCGGCCGGCACCTGGCCCTGCTGTTCCTCGACCTGGACAACTTCAAGCAGGTCAACGACCAGCACGGCCATGATGCGGGCGATGCCCTGCTGCAGATCTTCGCCAAGCGCGTACAGGGCGTGCTCCAACGCCATCATCAGGCCCACCCGGACACCGAGACGGTATTTGCTCGCCTGTCCGGCGACGAATTCGCGGTCCTGTTGATGGCCGACCCTGGCCGCGACACCTTGCCGGCCCTGACCGACGCCATACTCGGCCTCTGCCGGGGCGGCTTCGCGCTGGATGATCGTCTTTATCCGGTCAGCGTCAGCATCGGTACCGCCTGTTATCCGGCCGATGCCGACTCCATCACTCAATTGCTGACCCGTGCCGACACGGCGATGTACCAGGCCAAAGCCGAGGGCAGGAATCTCGCGGTGGCGTTCTCGGCGACGCTGGAACAACGCAACCAGCGCATCCGCCTGGTTGAAGATCAGTTGCGCCAACTCGACGGCGACGAGCAGTTCCGTCTGGTCTACATGCCGGCGGTGGACCGTGAGGGCCGAGTCGTCAGTTGCGAGGTGCTGCTGCGCTGGCATTCGCCGCTGCTGGGCACGGTCTCGCCAGGCGAATTCATCCCCATCGCCGAGCGGGCGGGGCTGTTTCCGAAGATCGACAGCTGGGTGATCGACCATGCCCTGGCCGGCTACCCGGAGCTGGTCAGGCTGTTCGGCGAGCAGGTGATCCTGGCGATCAACGTGTCGTCGGCCCAGCTGACCGACGACCGGCTCTGCAACTACCTGATCGAGCGCGCCGCGCATTACGGCATCTGCTCCAGCCGCATCGAAATCGAGTTGACCGAAACCTACGCCGCCGAGCTGAGCAATCACACCATGGAAGTGGTGCGGGCCATTCGCATGGCGGGCTTCCGCGTAGCCATCGACGATTTCGGCGTCGGTTACACCTCGATCCAGCAGCTGCTCGAATACCCGGCCGATACCATCAAGCTGGACATGGCCATCGTCGAGCGCCTGACCCGGTCCGACATGCAGGAAAGCCTCGGGGCGATCGTCGCGTTCTGCCAGGCGCAGGGCAAACGGGTCAATGCCGAAGGGGTGGACACGTTGGAGAAGCAGTCCGCATTGCTGCGCGCCGGCTGCGACCTGTTCCAGGGCTACCTGATCTCGCCGCCGCGCTCGGTGCCGGCGCTGGCCGAATGGGTGGCCGTCCGCGATCGCTCGCAAACCGAGCTGTACCTCGACGCGCAGCCTGCGCCAGTGACGCTCGCCCTGCCCTGAGCCACGCCCGCCAGGCGCGGCAGCGCGCCTCGAGGGTCGGCTCAGTCCTCTTCCCGCTCCTGCTCCCCCAGCCGCCGGTACAGCGTGCGCCGACCGATGCCCAGCAGGGCCGCCGCGCGGCGCTTGTTGCCCTCGACCCGTTCGAGTACGTGGTGGATGTAGCGCATCTCCAGCTCGTCGAGCGTCGGCAGCAGCGGCCCGTCGATCATCCGCCCGAGCAACGCCGGGGCGTCCGCTTCGGGTGCGGTTTCCTGATAGTTGGCGATGCGCGTCGGCAGGTGTTCGAGTTCGATGTTGCGGCCATGACAGAAGGTGACGGCACGCTCCATGGCGTTCTGCAGCTCGCGCACGTTGCCCGGAAAGGGATAGCGCCTGAGTTGCTCCAGCGCCGTGCGCGACAGCCCGCGCACCGGGCGACCGTCACGCGCGGCGAAATGCGCGACGAAACCGGCGGCGAGCAGCTCGCGGTCTTCCTCGCGATCACGCAGCGGCGGCACCTGCAGAATGAAGGTTTCCAGGCGGAAGAACAGGTCCTCGCGAAACGACTCGCGCCCGGCCGCGGTTTCCAACGGTCGGTTGCTGGCGGCGATGATGCGCACATCGACGTTCAATTCGCGCTCGCCCCCCACCGGGCGAATGGTGCCCTCTTGCAGGACGCGCAGCAGCTTGGCCTGCAACGGCATCGGCATTTCGCCGATCTCGTCGAGAAACAGGGTGCCGCCATCGGCCTGCTGGAACAGGCCCTTGTGGGCACGATTGGCTCCGGTGAAAGCGCCCGCGGCATGCCCGAAGAACTCGCTCTCCAGCAGTTCGGCCGGCAGCCCGGCACAGTTGATCGCCAGAAACGGCCGCTGCGCCCGGTCGCTCTCGGCGTGCACGGCACGCGCGACCAGCTCCTTGCCCGTACCGCTTTCGCCAATCACCAGCACCGGCCCGGCGGCGCGTGCCAGCTGGCGGATCTGATCGAACAGGCCGCGCATCACCCGGCTGCGGCCGAGCATGCCGTGAAAGCGATCATCGCTGAGCAATTGCTGGAAGCGCCGCACCTCGTCTCGCAAGTGGCGGGTCTCCAGGGCGCGCGAGACGGCCAGGCCGAGATGTTCGAGATCCAGCGGTTTGGTGAGGAATTCATCGGCGCCCTCCTTGAGCGCCGCGACCGCCTGCTGAATGCTGCCAAACGCGGTGATTACCAGAAACGCCGGCGCCGCCTGCATGGCCTTGACCCGCCGCAGCAGCGCCATGCCGTCAGCCCCCGGCAGGCGCAGGTCGCTGAGCACCAGATCCGGCTCCCAGCTTTCCAGCAGCGGTACGGCTTCCTCGGCGCGGGCCACCGAGCACACCTGCAGCGCGCGATCCTCCAGCTCTTCGACCAGCAACTGCCGCAGGCTGTCGTCGTCCTCTACCACCAAGACCCGTTGCGGGCTGCTGTCATCCGTCTGCATCGCCATGCTCCTCATCGGCCAACACCAGGGAAATACGAAACGCCGCGCCACCCAGCGGGCTGTCCACCAGTTCGATGCGCCCACCGCTTTCGGACACCACGCCATGCGCGACCGCCAGGCCCAGACCGCTGCCCTTGCCCACCGGTTTGGTGGTGAAGAAGGGCTCGAACAGCGCCGCACGGTCCTGCTCGGCAACCCCCGGACCGTCGTCTTCGACCTGCAACAGCAGACAGTGGTCGTCCTGCCACCAGCGCAGGCGCACCTGGCCGCCGGGGCTGGCCTGGGCGGCGTTGCGCAACAGATTGGTCAGGGCCTGCTCGAAACGCGGCGGGTCGACCTCGCAATACAGCGTGTCCGGTGGCGCCTGCAGATCCAGCCGCACCTCGAGGCTGGCCAGCTCGTCGGCGACGGCCGCGGCGGCGGAATGGGCGAGCACGTCGGCCGGCATGCGCCGCACCGGTCGCCCGGCTGCGCGACCGAACTCCAGCAGCTGTCGGACGATTTCACTCAGGCGTTGCACCTGGCTGCGGATCTGCAGCAGCCCCTTGCGCGGCGCGTCGTCCAGCGTTTCGCTGCGCAGCACACGCTGGGCCTTGCCATCGATCACGCTGAGCGGGCTGCCCAGCTCGTGGGCGACGCCAGCGGCCAGACGCCCCACCGCGGCCAGTTGCTGCGAGCGGCGCAAGCGCGCTTCCAGCTCGGCTTCCCGGGCCTTCTGTTCGGCCATCTGCTGCCCGGCTTCAGCGATGCTGTCGAGCATGCGGTTGAGCGCCTGGCCAAGCGCCGCGATTTCCGCCGGTCCGCTGCGTGGCGCGCGGTGTTGCCGTTCGCCGCCCGTCACCCGCGCCATGCTCTGGGTGAGCTGCTGCAGATGCCGGCCGATGGCCGACCAGTGCCCAAACAGCACGATACCGACCGCCAGCAGCGACAGCAGTCCGGACGAGATGCCGGCGGTGACCCGCAGGCGTCGGGTATCACGCTCGAAGTCGCTCCAGCGGCGCGTCACCTGCAGCAGGCCGTTGATGCGCCCGCCGCTCTGCTCCAGCGGTAGAAAATACGAGTACACCTCCTGACCCCGAATGCGCTGATAGCCACCGCGGCGCTTGCCGTCCGCAGCGAGCTCCTGGATCGAGGACTGGTCCTGGTCAGGCTGCATGGCGCCGGCATAGGCCACCAGCTCGCCCTCGTCGTCGTACAGGTAGGCGCCATAGACGCGCCCGACACCCAGCACGGACTCGAGCACCTGTTGCATGGTGCGATCGTGCTTGCGCTCCAGGCTGTCGCTCAGGGGCAGACGCACCGCCCGCGCGACCAGCTCGACCTCCTCCTGCAAACGCCGCTCGCTGCTGCGCTCGACCGTCCACAGCATCAGATAACTGAAGCCGAACATGATCGCGACGAGCGGGACGACGACCTTCAATACCAGCGCGCCGCGCAGGGTCGAGATACCTTGCCAAACTGCTACATGTGCCATATTGGCACTCTACAGAGCCTGCTCTGATCGGTCGACGCGGCTGTGACGAACGGCGCGAACTCATGTAAATCAAAGACTTGGGACGAGATGACCGTTCTGGCACGAGCGATGCAATTCTGACTGGCGAATTCTCAACGACAGGACTGGATCATGACCAAGCTAAACACCCGCCTCGTTTCCGCCAGTTTCGCCGCGCTGCTGATGGCCGCCAGCGCCACGCAGGTGGCCGCTCAGCAGGCCAGCCCGGCGCCGGCGACGCAGCCTGCCCCCGCGGTACAGGCTGCGGACATCAGCGACAAGAAGCTGGAGAAGTTCGCCGACTCGCTGGGCGAAATCATGGAGATCCGCGAGGACTTCACCGCCAAGCTGGAAAAGACCGGCGACCCGGCCGAGGCCCAGCAGCTGCAGCAGCAGGCCAATGAGAAAATGATGAATACGGTGCAGGAGAACGACCTGAGCATCGAGGAATACAACGCCATCAACCAGGCCGTGCAGAACGATCCGAAGCTGCGTGACAAGGTCATCGCGATGATCCAGAGCTGAGGCACTGGCACAACGAAAAAGCCCGGCTGATCAGCCGGGCTTTCTCGTGTCAGGACGCAGTCACTGGCCGCATTGCGCCAGCCCCTTGAGGAAGTTGCGCAACAGCTGGTCGCCGCAGACCCGGTAGTTGCTATGCCCCGCCTTGCGGAACAGCGCGTTGAGCTCCGGTTTCGAGACCGGGAAGTCGACGGACTTGAGGATCGCGTGCATGTCGTCTTCCTTGAGTTCGAACGCCACGCGCAGCTTCTTCAGCACCGTGTTGTTGGTCACCGGCAGCTCGATGGGCGGCGTGGGCCGGCTCTCGTCCTTGCCGCGCTTGTAGATCACCAGGCCGTCGAGAAAGTGCGCCATGATCCGGTCAGGACAGGGTTTGAAGCCGTCCTCGTCGTCCTTTTTCAGGTAGGCCACCGCTTCGGAATCAGGAATTTCGCAACCGGTGAGCCGCGTGATCTCGGCAATCTTGGCGTCATTGACGTTGAGGATGTAGCGCAGGCTGCGCATCACATCGTTGTTGAGCATGAATGTTCCCTTCTGAGGTAACCGAACCAGGCAAAGCCGACCGGGGCCGCCGAGCACCGCGCCCTCGGGCCACGGCTGATGGCGCGCGAGTATAGGCGATCACGGCGTCGTGGATGACAAACAGACGCGGAGTAATGGCTGAGCGGCGCGTACTCGTGCGAGCAACCCGGCAGCGGGCGGGTCAAACAGGCGAGCGCCCCCAACCCCGGGTGTCTCCGTCAAGAACAACAGCTAAATACAGAGGGTGGACACGTCATGAAACACACCGTATCGGGCCTCGGTGCCCTGCTTGTCTGTGCCAATGCCTGGGCGGTGACGCCCGGCACTCACTGGGATTACTCGGGCAACGCAGGGCCGGAAAACTGGGCGAAGCTGACGCCGGAATTCGGCGCCTGCCAGGGCAAGAACCAGTCACCGGTCGATCTCAGCGGTTTCGTCGAGGCCGACCTCACGCCACTGCGGCTGAACTACACGGCAGGCGCCAGCAAGGTGGTCAACAACGGGCACACCGTTCAGGTGGTATACGAGCCCGGTAGCGTGCTGCACCTGGACGGCAACCGCTATGAGCTGCTGCAGTTTCACTTCCACGCGCCCAGCGAGAACCGCGTCAAGGGCAAATCCTATCCGCTCGAAGGCCACCTGGTGCACGCCGACAAGAACGGTAACCTCGCGGTGCTGGCGCTGATGTTCGAGCAAGGCGCCGCCAACGCCGCGCTGTCCCGGCTGTGGGATGCGCCACCCACGGCGGGCGAGAGCCGACCGATTACGCCGGTGGTCAACGCCACCGAGTTGCTGCCCGAGTCGCTGGACTACTACCGCTTCAGCGGCTCCCTGACCACCCCGCCCTGCACCGAAGGCGTGCGCTGGCTGGTACTCAAGCAGCCGGTGATCGCCTCCGGCGAGCAGATCGATGCGCTGAAAGATGCCGTCGGACATGCCAACAACCGCCCGCTACAACCGCTCAATGCCCGGGTGGTGCTGCAGTAACGAAGCTGGCCGTTGGCCGATGCGCGGCCAGACGAGGCGAGGCCGGAGGATCGCCACGTCGCTCGGGTCGCGCATCGCGCCAGCATGACAGGTCCCCTCCTCGCGGCTACACTGCGCGCCGAATACCCACCCCCTCTATTTCCGGCTGAGCAAGCCGGCAATAGTGCTGTGCCCTCACCTCTGCCGGGGCCACCGGCCAGGACCTGTCATGATTCGCATCACAGAACTGCAACTGCCCCTCGATCATCCCGCCGAGGCCCTTCGCCACGCCATCACCGCGCGCCTGGGCATCAAGGATGCCGATCTTCTCGACTTCACCGTCTTCAAGCGCAGCTACGACGCACGCAAGAAGAACAGCGAGATCACCTTCGTCTACATCATCGACGCCAGCGTGGCGGACGAGGCCAAGGTACTGGCGCGCCTGGCGGACGACCGCAACATCCGCGTGGCGCCGGACACCGGCTACTATCCGGTCGGCCAAGCGCCGGAAGGGCTGAGCGAGCGGCCGCTGGTGATCGGCTTCGGCCCCTGCGGCCTGTTCGCCGCGTTGACGCTGGCGCAGATGGGCTTCCGCCCGATCGTGCTGGAGCGCGGCCGTGATGTGCGCAGCCGCACCAAGGACACCTGGGCGCTGTGGCGCAAGAAGGTACTGAGCCCCGAATCCAACGTGCAGTTCGGCGAAGGCGGTGCGGGGCTGTTCTCCGACGGCAAGCTCTACAGCCAGATCAAGGACCCGAAGTTCTACGGCCGCAAAGTGATGCACGAGTTCGTCCGCGCCGGCGCGCCGGAAGAGATCATGTTCGTCAGCAAGCCGCACATCGGCACCTTCCGCCTGACCGGCGTGGTCTCGACCATGCGCGAGGAAATCAAGGCGCTGGGCGGCGAGGTGCGTTTCGACAGCCGCGTCGTGGATTTCATCATCGAGGACGGCCGTATCCAGGGCGTGTGCATGGCCGATGGCCAGGAACTGCGTAGCCGCTACGTGGTGCTTGCACTCGGTCACAGCTCGCGTGACACCTTCCGCGTGCTGCACGAGCGCGGCGTCTATATCGAGGCCAAGCCCTTCGCCGTGGGCTTTCGCATCGAGCACCCGCAATCGCTCATCGACCAGGCGCGCCTGGGCAAATATGCCGGCCACCCGGAATTGGGCGCCGCCGACTACAAGCTGGTCTACCACGCCAAGAACGGCCGCGCGGCCTACAGCTTCTGCATGTGCCCGGGTGGCACCGTGGTGGCGGCTACCTCCGAGCCGGAGCGTGTGGTGACCAACGGCATGAGCCAATACTCGCGCAACGAGCGCAATGCCAACGCCGGCATCGTCGTCGGCATCAACCCGGAAGAGGACTTCCCCGGCGGCCCGCTGGCCGGCGTCGAGTTGCAGGAACGGCTGGAATCGCGCGCCTTCGAGCTGGGCGGCGGCGATTATTGCGCGCCGGGGCAGCTGGTTGGCGACTTCATTCGGGGCAAGCCGTCGACCGCATTCGGCGAAGTCGAGCCGTCCTACAAACCGGGCGTGAAGCTGGGCGACCTAGCGCCGTCACTGCCCGATTACGTGATCGAGGCCATCCGCGAAGCGCTGCCGGCCTTCGGCAAGCAGATCCGCGGCTTCGATCGCGCCGATGCTGTACTCACCGGCATCGAGACGCGCACGTCCTCGCCGGTACGGATCAAGCGCGACAACGAGACGCTGCAGAGCCTCAACACCCGCGGCCTGTATCCCGCCGGTGAAGGTGCCGGATACGCCGGCGGCATCCTCTCGGCCGGCGTCGATGGCATCAAGGTCGCCGAAGCCGTCGCCACGGCGATGCTGGCTGATCTGCAGGGCTGAGCCCGTTCGGTCGGCAGGCGCTGCGAGGCCGGAGGCGGCGGCCGATTCCAGGGCGACACGGGGTGAATCAGCGCGGCGTGGCCATCAGTTGCTCGACCACACCCTCGTTGCGCAGCTGCTCGAAGGCGGCCTGGACATGCTGCACGGTCC
The DNA here is from genome assembly GCF_019090095.1 of Stutzerimonas stutzeri. Taxonomy (NCBI): domain Bacteria; kingdom Pseudomonadati; phylum Pseudomonadota; class Gammaproteobacteria; order Pseudomonadales; family Pseudomonadaceae; genus Stutzerimonas; species Stutzerimonas stutzeri. The sequence goes on from NZ_JAGQFP010000003.1 coordinate 291,524, forward strand.
TGTCGTCGGTTTGCCGGCTGAAAGCCAGGTAGAGCTGCGTGGCGGCGTCGGGGGTAAAGACCCGCTCGACGCTGGCCGGATCGACTCCCGCCTCGTTGCACAGCATGACGATGTCCTGCTCGGGCATGGGCACCAGATCGACCTGGCCGTTGAGCAGGCGCCGGAAGTTTTCAGCGTTTTGCGCGGCGACCACGATCTTGCGAAAGCCCTTGGCCTGCAGGTACTGGTGACGCACGTCCTCGCGCAGCACCCCGACCCGATAGGCCTTGGCCGCCTCCAGATCCGGCACCTGGATGTCGTCGCGCGACCGCAGTTTGTAGAAGTGGTACTCGATACGCATGATTTCGCCGACCCAACGGAACAGCGCTTCGCGTTCGGGTGTTCGGGCGATCAGGTAGATCAGCACATTCGGCTCGCTCAACGCCATGTCGTATGCGCGGGCCCAGGGATAGAGGCTGACATGGTAGTCCGTCACGCCGGCGCGCTGCAGGGTCGCTTCGACCACACGGCTGGCGGTGCCTGTCACCTGGCCGTCCTGCAGGTAGCTGTACGCCGTGTCCTCGGTCACGACACGCAACGGCGCGGCCTGCAGCGTCATACCCAACAGTCCCAATGAGCAGGCGATCCAGGTAAAAGGGCGCATCGTACGGTTCCTCACGATCGAATCAGGCGGCGATACAGTTGCGACCCTGGGTCTTGGCTCGGTAGAGAGCCTCATCCGCCCGGCGAAGCAGTTGGTCGAATTGGTCGATGCAGTCCGGCTCGAACGCGGCCAGACCGATGCTCAAGGTCACCAGTGACGAGACGTCGGAGCGCGCATGTGGCAGCGCCCGCTCGGCCAGTCGCTGCTGCAGCCGCACGGCGGCGCGACGGCCAGCCTCGGCGTCCACGCCCGGCATCAGCACCACGAATTCCTCGCCACCGAGCCGCGCAACCACCTCGCCAGCACGGGCGAAGACGCCCCTGAGCGTCTCGGCCACGGCCTGCAGGCAGTGGTCCCCTTGTGCATGACCGTAGTGGTCGTTGTAGCGCTTGAAGAAATCGACGTCGCACATCAGCACCGTCAGCGGCTGGCCCTGGCGCAGCGCCCGGCGGAATTCGACTTCCTTGAGTTCATCGAAGTGGCGCCGGTTAGCCAGGCCGGTGAGCGGGTCGCTGCGTGACAGCTCTTCGAGCAGTACGTTGGCCGCACGCAGCTCGGCGGTGCGCTCCTCGACCAGCTCGGCCAGGCGATCGCGATGGGCCGCCAGCGCCTGCTCATCATGGTGCTGACGCTCGAGGTAGTTCGAAAGCTTGGCCTGCAGCCCGTTGACGCCGGATTCCAGCAGGCTCAGCTCATCGCGCTCGGTCATCTTTCGGTCGAGGCGCAGAGTCTTGTCCAGATTTTCGGGGGTGAGCCGGCTCAGGTGCCGGGCGATGCGGCGGACATGCAGGGTCACGGTGCGGTTGAACATCCACATGATCAGGCCGGCAAGCAGCAGCGACTGGATGATCTGGGTGATGACGATATCGGTGACTTCGCTTATCAGCCGGTCCCAGAGCAAGCCCTCGTTACCTTCCAGGGTCAGCTCGCCGACCGTTTCGCTAGCACCGGCGTAGGGCACGTAGCTGAGCGCGTGATGCAGCCGCGGCGCACGGTGTTCGCGCGGCTGCTGGGTGCGCTCACGCGCGATGACCTCCGGCTCGCGTCCGGCACGGATGATCTGCAGTTCGACGCGCCCGATGGGCGCTGCCTGCGCAACGCTGTCGAGCTGGGTTTGCAGCGCATCGCTGTCCATCTCCCAGATCGCCTTGGCCAGATTGCTGCGAAACACCTGATCGATCAGCGCGAGTTCGGCATTCATCGTCGCCAAGCCGCGCTGCCAGGCCGACCAGGTGCGCAGGCCCGCAGTGACCAGGGTGAACAGCAGACAGAAGCCCAACGTGGCCAGCACCAGACGACGACCAAGCGAGCTGGTCTGACGCGGCACGACCGAGGAGGCGTCGGGCAGGCGTGCGTTCATTTCAGCCATTTGCCGGCAATGGCGTCGTAACGACCATCGGCTCGCATGCGTGCAAGGGCCTGGCGGAAGCGTTGCACCACCTCATCCGGCGTGTGACGGCTGAACGCCATGTACAGACCATCGGCACCGCCGAGATCGTCGATACTCAGCTGCGGCACGGCATTTTCATTCGGATTTCCGCTGGCCTTGCGCACCAGGTAATGTGCGTTCAACTCGTTGGATATCCACAAGTCCACGCGGCCGGCCTTGAGCTTGGCGTAGTTGTGTTCGTACTTGTTGCTCGACTGCAGGTTGCGTCCGATGGCGAAACCCTTGTCGATCAGGTACTGCTCGCCGACGTCGTCTTTTACCGTGGCGATCTGGTACTGACGGGCGTCGTCGAGCGTCTTCAGATGGAACTGCGTGCCGGGCAGCGAGAACAGATACCACCGTGTTGGCGCGATGACGCCGACCCACTTGAACAGCGCCTCGCGCTGCGGCGTGCGGGCAATGGAGTAGATCAGCACCTTTTCCGAATTGAGCGCGATGTCATAGGCACGCGCCCAGGGCATCGACTGGATGCGCGCCGCCTCGCCCGCTTCCTCGAGCACCGCCTGCACGATTTCCGTGCTCATACCGGTCAGCTTGCCGTCGAGGGTCATGTTGTACGGCGGCAACTCCTCGGTGACCACGGTAAGGCCCCCATGAGCGCAAGCCGTCTGACCGCCGACCAGCGAGGCGAGCAACGCCAGAGCACACGTCAGATGGCGGAACGAGGGTGGTTTCATCGGGTGACCTCGGGGTCGTGAACGTCAGCTATGCCCAGGCAGACAGCCATCATACTGACATCATTCAAAGCGCATTCAAGCACTCCTTTTTTCGGCGCTGTATGCGCAGACTTGAACCCTGGACCGTCCTCACCTCAACGCTCCGACGAACGGTGACGGCCCTCACCAGCCTTCGTTCGGCTAGATGGCGAGCCCCGCGCGATGATTCGGCGATGAACGAAGGCGGCTCGTATGGCGCAGGAAAGCAGCCCGCAGGCAGGGCCATGGATGCTGCAATAGCGGATATCGGGCGGTCGGCTGGCCGCTGGGGCGCCGCGCGAGGACACCTGTTCGGGGCAGCGGCGCAGCGCTTTCGGCGTGACGTTGCGAGCACCGGCCGGGTATACGCTCAAGGCCGCTGACGCTTGTGCTCGAAGGCTTCGACACAGGCGGGCAAGTCGTAGAAGCGCGGGGTCCCGCCGACCCGATTGCCGTTCTCGCCAGCCGTCTTGCGATGGCAGTCGGCCGCACTATCGGCGCCGCGCTTGGCGCTCATGCATTGCTGGAAGGCGGCTTCGCGCAACGGTGCCAACTTCTCGCTCCGTGCCGCTTCGCACCGTCGCTCCAACTCGGCTTGCCGAAGGGCAAACGCCTCTTCGTCTTTCTTGAACGCCGCATGCGTGTGGGCAGCCAACAGGCACAACAGCAAAACGCTTAGCCTTCCTTGCATCATGGCGCTCCTGTATTAAACCGAGGGGAGCATGGCGCGCAGACGGCGGCAGCACAAGCCCGCTCCGGACCGCACAGCGGGGCGCGCCGCGGAGCATCAATACGCGACCGCCACACCGCACTCGCGGAGCCAACCCAGCCGGCTCAGCGCACCTGAAAGCGCTGCTCGGCCAGCTTGCGGTCACCCTGGAACACCATGAAGTGCCACTCACCCGGCACCAGCTCATGGGTCTCGGTGAACTCGAACGCCATCACATCCTCCGGCGCATCGGGCACCAGCTTCTGTACGACTTCGTACCGATCATGGCGCTGGCCACCCGGATCGACCACACCGGGCGTCAGGTACAGCAGCGTGAGAGGCGTATCGTCGGCGTGCTTGTCTTGCAGACGGTAGCGCAGACCGAACTTGGTGCCGATTTGCAGCGGCACATGATCCACTTCGAGGATTCGCTGATCCTTGCGGGTCAGCAGGCGCTCGCCTGGTTGCTGGTCCCGATAAGCGCTTTCAAACACACCGGCTTCGATCGGCCCGACCACGCGCACCTCGGCGCACACCAAACCGGGCCACAACAACGCGAATAACAACGGACGAATAATCGGCATCACGCGCCTCCTGCAAGAAAAGCAGCGAGCGTATGACATGGGCATGACAGCCGCGTGACGCCTTCTTCCACCGCAAGTCGTTCAGCGGTTTCAAGTGCCGATAGTCATCGATCTTGGCACTAACGGCACGTATTCAGCGGGGCGCCAAGCCTCCCATGCAGTGATAGAGTGGCCGCCATCCAATCCACCGCAGGAGAAACCATGCGCGCACTGTTCACCGCCGTCCTGATCGCATTGCCCTTGAGCTTCACGTCCATGGCGTTCGCTGCCGACTCACCGGCTGGCCGCTGGCAGACCATCGATGACGAAACTGGCAAGCCCAAGTCCATTGTCGAGATCCAGCAGGCCGACGATGGCACCCTGAGCGGCAAGGTCGCGCAAATTCTGCAGTCGGACCATGGCCCGAACCCGCTGTGTACGGAGTGCGAAGGCGAGCGCAAGGACCGGCCCATCACCGGTATGACCATTCTCTGGGGCCTGAAACCCGACGGTGAAAACGTTTGGACCGGCGGCACCATCCTCGACCCGGCCAAGGGCAAGACCTACCGCGCCAAGGTGACGCTGCTCGAAGGCGGCGACAAGCTGGAGATGCGCGGTTACATCGGCATCGAAGCGCTGGGCCGCACGCAGACCTGGGTTCGTCAGTAACCCGGGCGAAACCTAGCCCATGCGGCGCGAGGCTCCTTCGATGCTGCTGGCGAGCGCTGTTTGACGTCATACCCACCAGCCCCCAAGACGCCCAGCAGGAAGCTCCCGCGACGTCGAGCGAATGGCCGAACCCTGTCTGATCAGCGGACCGTCGGGCTGCAACAGCAGCCGCTACAGCATCGCTGCTCAGTGCTCACCCACACGGAAATGCCCGGCCAGCGTCTGCAATTCCTGGCTGAGCTGCCTGAACTGCTCGAGCGAGTGTGTCGTTTCCTCCATGCTGGTGAACGACAGGTCCGCCACGTCCCGGATGTTGATGACACTGCGATTGATCTCTTCGGCCACCGCAGTCTGTTCCTCGGCGGCCGTGGCGATCTGCTGGGTCATCTGCTGGATACTGGAGACCGCGGCGGCAATCTCGTTCAGGGCGAGCGCTGTCTGGTTCGCGTCGGTGGCGGTCAGCTGGACCAGCTCATTGCTCTGCTGCATCTGTCGAACCGAGGCCTTCGCACTGGTTTGCAGCGCATCGATGAGCTGCTGGATTTCGGCCGTCGATTGCTGGGTGCGCTGGGCCAGCGAGCGGACCTCATCGGCCACCACGGCGAAGCCCCGTCCTTGCTCCCCGGCGCGCGCTGCCTCGATGGCGGCGTTCAACGCGAGCAGGTTGGTCTGCTCGGCGACGGTCTTGATGACATCGAGCACGGTGCCGATGCGTTGGCTCTCGTCGCTCAGCGCATCGATACCACGCACCGCCTGCTGGACCGATTCGACCAGTTGCCCTACGCGCTGCATGCTCTGGTTGACCATCGCGTGCCCGTCGCCGACGGTGCGGTCGGCCACCCGTGCAGAACCCGCCGCCTCTTCGGCGTTGCGCGCCACCTCGTGCACCGTCGCGGACATCTCGTTCATCGCCGTGGCGACCTGATCGATCTCGACGCGCTGTCGCAGCACCCCATCCCGGGCTTGTGCGGTGACGCCCGCTACCTGTTCCGCGGAATCGGCGATCTGCGTCACCGCCCCTTGCAGGCGGCCCACGATCCCGCGCAGGCTCGTCGACATTTCCTGCATCGCCTGCATCAGCTGGCCGAACTCATCACGACGGTTAACCACGATGTGCGCGCTGAGGTCGCCTCGGGCGATCTGATTGGCGGCCTTTATCACTTCGCGCAGTGGCCGGACGATCAGCCGGGTTATCAACAGCGAGGCGATGACGCCGACGATCAAGGCCAATCCGGACGCGAGCAGAATCAAGCGGCTGCTGGCGACCAGGTTGTCGTGCATGGCGTCTTGCTGGGCCTGATAAGCCCTGTCCGCAGCCTCGAGCGCGCCTGCGGCACGGTCGTTCATTTCGGCGTACAGGCGAGCGCCGTCCGCCAGCGCCTGGGTGTAATCGGCCAGCCGGTCGTTGAAGGACTTGATGTTGCCCGCCACCTCGGTCAGCACCGAGCCATACATGCCCCGGTCCAACGCTTCCATCAGCGTGTTAGTGAGATCCAGCGCCGCCTGGGCCTGCTGGATCGTCGTGGCCGGCGCTTCGTCGCGCTGCTGAGTGCGCTGGCGAGCCTCGTTCAGGGCGGAAAGAATCAGGCTGTACAGTTGAGCGATCTGCTGCCCCTGGCTGACCATCTCGGCGCCTCGCTGCCCCTCGGATTCCTTGAGGTCGTAGAGGCCGTCTTCGACCAGCCCGCTCTGCAGGATATCGAGGCTGTTGGAGGCGCTGACGACTGACCAGTAGGCGGAATCCAGCGCGATGGTTTTGGCGTCGGACACCTGCACGAAACGGCCGAAGGCCGCCTGATAGTCGCCAAGGGCTTGCTCAACGCTGGTGAGCCCCTGTTGTTGCGCCTCGCCCACTTGCGCCTTGAGCTCGGCAACGTTGGCCAGGGTTGTGGCCACCTGGTCGTTGAGTGCCTTGACCTGGTTTGCGTCACCGCTTTCCGTGAATTGTTGCTCGATGCTGCGGATGGACAGGACCTCGGTTTTTATCGACGACACGCGCTTGAGTGCATCGAATCGCGTGTTCACCGACTGCAGGGCCGTCAGCCCAGCGATGGTGACTACGGCGGTCAGCAGCAAGACCAGGCCGAAACCGAGGGCGAGTTTGGTAGCCGTTCCCATATTGGCCAGTCTGGCCGTCGCGAAACCGAGCATCGTCATCTTCCGTCCGTGTGGCAGCAACATAAATGGCCCTTGGCCATAAGTGCCTGTCTCTCATTCTGTCGACCGCATGGCAATCGTTTTTAGCCGCGTCGCCCGGATCAGCGGCAAAGGGGTCGCTTTCTAGAATGGCGATGTCGCATGTATGACGCCTTGCGAGTTCATTCGCCGACAAGGGCCGTCATAAGGGGCGACCTTACGAACTGGCAGGACAGCGGATGCAATGCTTATGTAGCGCCGCGGTAGCTAGCAGCCTTTCGATAGGCGTAAGAGCGATCGTCCCAGGCTCGGGGTGGCCGACCGTCGACGGCCAAGCGGCTTCCTCGGCTAGCGGTGCCGAGCAGACAAGCGGGGATCGCTGAGCGAGACGGGAATCACATTGCCAAGCGTGCCTGATCCCCCCGCCGATGTTGCAGTTGCGACCGTCACTTACTTGATTTTGCCAGCCCGCTTGCACGGCTCTTTCGTCAGGCCGCCGCGACTGTCTACCATCGGACCACGGATCATTTCAGGACACCTCACATGCATCAGGCCACCGCTCAGCTACTGCAACGCTACTACGATGCCTTCAATGCCGGAGACATGGAGACCTTCCTCTCGCTGCTCACCGACGATGTCATTCACGACATCAACCAGGGTGGGCGCGAGGTCGGCAAGCCGGCCTTCGCGGCGTTCATGGAGCGCATGAACCGCAACTACCGGGAAACGATCGTGGACCTCTCGATCACCACGAATGAAGCCGGTGACCGCGCTGCGGTCGAATTCACCGTGCTAGGCGAATACCTGGCGACCGACGAGGGGCTGCCCGAAGCGAAGGGCCAGACCTACCGCCTTCCGGCGGGTGCGTTCTTCGTCATCCGAGAGGGGCAGGTGGCGCGGGTCACCAATTACTACAACCTTGAAGACTGGATCGCTCAAGTGTCCGCGTAATGGCCAAGCTGATCTTCCGGCGCCTGTCTGGCGCAGCGCTTCACCGGTTCATCCCCGAACTGGCCCGGCTACGCATGCGCGTGTTCCGTGACTTCCCCTACCTGTATGACGGCGACCCCGATTACGAGGCGCGCTATCTGCAGACCTACATCGAAGCGCCGCACAGTGTGGTGGTGCTGGCATTCGATGGCGAGAACGTCGTCGGTGCGTCTACCGGATTGCCGCTGCGCCATGAAACGGAGGAAGTCCAGCAGCCCTTTCGTGAGGCTGACTACAACGTCGATGAGCTCTTTTACTGCGGCGAATCCGTGCTACTGCCGCAATACCGTGGCCAGGGGGCGGGCGTGGCGTTTTTTGAACAGCGTGAGCTTCACGCACGCGCCATTGGCGGTATGAAGTACTCCTGCTTTTGCGCCGTGGAGCGCCCCGCCACCCATCCCGCGCGTCCTGCCGACTACCGACCACTGGACGAGTTCTGGCGTCATCGTGGCTACGAAAAACACCCGGAGCTGGCGACGCACTTCAGCTGGAAAGACCTTGGCGATGCGCAGGAAACAGCCAAGCCCATGACCTTCTGGATGAAATCCCTGCAATGAGCGCATTCAAACTCGCGACCGCCCAGTACGACATCGGCTTCTTTGCACACTGGGATGAGTTCGCCGAAAAACTTGAGCGCTGGATTGCCAGCGCCGCGCAGCAAGGCGCCAGGCTGTTGGTGTTTCCCGAGTACGGCAGCATGGAACTGGCCTCGCTGTTCGGCGAGACGGTTTATGACGACCTGCAGCACCAGCTGCAGGCCATGCAGACCTTGCTGCCAAAATGGCACGCCATCCACCAGGCACTGGCCAGCCGCCACAACGTATTGGTTCTCGCCAGCTCCTTCCCGACCGAACTGCAGGCGGGGCGCGTGGTAAACCGGGCGACCCTGTTTGGCCCCCAAGGGACGCTAGGGCATCAGGACAAACTGATGATGACTCGCTTTGAGGCCGAACAATGGCAGGTCAGCGCAGGCGACCAGATCGAAGTGATCGATACCGAACTGGGCCGTATCGGCATCCTGATTTGCTACGACTCGGAGTTCCCGATGATTGCGAACCAGCAGGTTGCAGCCGGAGCCGATCTGCTGCTGGTGCCTAGCTGCACCGATACCCAGGCAGGTTTCCATCGGGTGCGCATCGGTTGCCAGGCCCGGGCGCTGGAAAATCAGTGCTATGTGGTCCAGGCGCCCACCGTTGGCCATGCGCCCTGGTCCGAAGCGGTAGATATCAACATCGGCCGCGCCAGTGTCTATACGCCGGTCGATTACGGCTTTCCCGATGACGGCATCCTGGCGGAAGGCCCCGACGACGAGCCCCGTTGGGTCTTCGCAACCATCGATCTAAGCGAAATTGCCCGCATCCGCGCTGAGGGCCAGGTCTTCAACCACCGTGACTGGCCGATGCAATTTGGGTTGAAGGGGCCGGGGTAGATGATGCTTTCGCCATGGGCCAGGTCCTGCGGCAGCAGGCAGAGGCGCATCACGTAGCCGCGATCGATTCAAGACAGTGATGCTGTCCGCAGGGTGTCGAGACGGATGGCGCCCATCGGGGTGCCCCACTCCACAGAGTGCGGTCAGCGCGGTTCACTGCTTAGATATGCAAGCACCTTCTGCGCCCGTAGTTCACCGCCCGTCTGCACCCAAAAAGAAAGGCGCCCTAAGGCGCCTTTCTTCACTACCGCTCGGTCATCAGACCTTGGCGCGCTCGTAGCGCTTGCGGTCGTTCTCGTTGAGCAGCTTCTTGCGCAGGCGGATCGACTTCGGCGTCACTTCCACCAGCTCGTCGTCGGCGATGAATTCCAGCGCCTGCTCGAGGGTGAACTTGATCGGCGGAACCAGGGCGATGACTTCGTCCTTGCCCGAGGCACGCATGTTGTCGAGCTTCTTGCCCTTGGTGGGGTTGAGCACCAGGTCGTTGTCACGGCTGTTGATACCGCACAGCTGGCCTTCGTAGATCTCGTCGCCCGGCGCCAGGAACAGCTTGCCGCGCGCCTGCAGGGTTTCCAGCGAGTAGGTCAACGCCGTACCGGTGGCCATGGATACCAGCACGCCGTTCTGGCGGTTGGTGACTTCGCCGGCCTTGATCGCGCCGTAGTGGCTGAAGGTCGAGGTCAGGATGCCCGAGCCCGAGGTCAGGGTAAGGAAGTTGTTACGGAAGCCGATCAGGCCGCGCGCCGGGATGGTGTATTCCAGGCGGATACGGCCCTTGCCGTCGGGGATCATGTTGGTCAGATCGCCCTTGCGCAGGCCCATCTGCTCCATGACCGGGCCCTGATGCTGTTCTTCGATGTCGATGGTGACGTTCTCGTACGGTTCCTGCTTTTCGCCGGCCTCGTTCTCGATGATTACCACTTCCGGACGGCCTACGGCCAGCTCGAAGCCTTCGCGGCGCATGTTCTCGATCAGGACCGACAGGTGCAGCTCGCCACGACCGGAGACCTTGAACTTCTCGGGGGAGTCGCCCTGCTCGACGCGCAGCGCCACGTTGTGCAGCAGCTCCTTGTCCAGACGGTCCTTGATGTTGCGGCTGGTGACGAACTTGCCTTCCTTGCCGGCGAACGGCGAGTCGTTGACCTGGAAGGTCATGCTCACGGTCGGCTGGTCGACGGTCAGCGGCGGCAGGGCCTCGACGGCGTTCTGATCGCACAGGGTGTCGGAGATGTACAGCTCGTCCATGCCGGAGACGCAGACGATGTCGCCGGCCTGGGCTTCAGGCACTTCGACGCGCTGCAGACCGGAGTGCCCCATGATCTTGAGGATACGGCCATTGCGCTTCTTGCCGTCGGCGCCGATGGCGGTCACCGGGGTGTTGGACTTGACGGTACCGCGGGCGATACGACCGATGCCGATTACACCGAGGAAGCTGTTGTAGTCCAGCTGCGAGATCTGCATCTGGAACGGACCATCGACGTCCACGACCGGTGCCGGCACGTGGTCGACGATGGCCTGGAACAGGGCGTCCATGTTGTCGTCCATGTTCTCGTAGTCCATGCCGGCAATGCCGTTCAGGGCCGAGGCGTAGACGATCGGGAAGTCCAGCTGCTCGTCGGTGGCGCCGAGGTTGTCGAACAGGTCGAAGATCTGGTCGATGACCCAGTCCGGACGCGCGCCGGGACGGTCGATCTTGTTCACCACGACGATCGGGCGCAGGCCGGCCTTGAACGCCTTCTGGGTCACGAAGCGGGTCTGCGGCATCGGGCCGTCTTGTGCATCGACCACCAGCAGCACGGAGTCGACCATCGACATCACGCGCTCGACCTCACCACCGAAGTCGGCGTGGCCGGGGGTGTCGACGATATTGATGTTGTAGTCCTTCCACTTCAGCGCGGTGTTCTTGGCCAGGATGGTGATGCCGCGTTCCTTTTCCTGGTCGTTGGAGTCCATCACTCGCTCGTTTTCGGCTTCCTTGCGGTCCAGGGTGCCGGACAGGCGCAGGAGTTTGTCGACGAGGGTGGTTTTGCCATGGTCGACGTGGGCGATGATGGCGATGTTGCGGAGATTCTCGATCACAAGTCTGTTTCTCTGTAAAAAAGCTACAAGCTGAAGGCCTGAAGCTGAAAGTTTGCCGGTTCGCACGCGCGAACGCCGGTACGTCATGAGCCGGGTGAGCCCGAGCGGGCCTCACCGGTCGGGAGGGCGATGGCGAATGCTGCCTCCCAGCAGGCCAGGCTGTTTAGCCCGGACGATAAACACGCACATTGACATGCCCCTCGCTCAGCAGATGATGAGCATGCAGGCGGCTCATGACACCTTTATCGCAATACAGCAGGTACTGGCGGTTCGAGTCCAGTTCCTTGAAACGGTTGTTGATCGCATAGAACGGCAACGTCTGCACTTCGATGCCTGCCAGCTGCAGAGGTTCGTCCTCGGCCGCGTCGGGGTGACGGATGTCGAGGACCACTTGGCCAGCCCTGGCTTCGCCAACTTCTTCGACTTGCAGATCCTGGCCCAGCTCGTCGATCACGCGGTCGATAGCGACCTGGCGGGTATTGGCCATGGCGCGCTCGAGCACCGCCATGTCGAACTGCTTTTCCTCATGCTCGACACGGTAGCGCTTGGCCTTGGTGGTCGGGTTCTTGGAAATCACGCCACAATACTCGGGCATGTTCTTGGCGAACTCGGCGGTACCGATCTCGAAGGCCGTGTCGATGATGTCCTGCTTGTGGCTGGCGATCAGCGGGCGCAGCACCAGCATGTCGGTGGCCGAATCGATCACCGACAGGTTGGGCAACGTCTGGCTGGAAACCTGGGAAATCGCCTCGCCGGTGACCAGCGCATCGATATGCAGACGCTCGGCGATCTGGGTCGAAGCGCGCAACATCATGCGCTTGAGCACGACACCCATCTGACTGTTGTCGACCTTCTCGAGAATCTCGCCGACCACTTCTTCGAACGGCACGCTGATAAACAACACGCGGTGCGAGCTGCCGTACTTCTTCCATAGATAGTGGGCGACTTCCATCACACCCAGCTCATGGGCGCGACCGCCGAGGTTGAAGAAGCAGAAATGGGTCATCAGCCCGCGGCGCATCATCTGATAGGCCGCCACGGTGGAGTCGAAGCCGCCGGACATCAGCACCAGCGTCTGCTCCAGCGCGCCCAGCGGATAACCGCCAATGCCGTCATGCTGGGCATGCACGATGAACACGCGCTGATCACGGATTTCCATCCGCACTTCGATTTCCGGCGCCTTCAGCGAGATACCGGCAGCGCCGCATTCCTCGCGCAGCCGGCTGCCGACCAGCCGCTCGACGTCCATCGAGCTGAACGGGTGCTTGCCCGCGCGCTTGCAGCGCACGGCGAAGATCTTGCCAGCCAGCCGATCGGCGAAGTGCGCCTTGCATTTCTCGACGATGTCCTCGGGATCGACCAGCGGATACTCGTGGACCTCCAGGCAATGGGCGATACCCGGCGTGCAACGCAAACGCTCGATCATCTCGCGCAGCGGTTTGGCGTCGCTGAGCGCGGTTTCCACTTCGACGTTATCCCACACCCCTTCCACCCGCACATCGGGATCGAGGTCGCGCAGCACGGTGCGGATGTTCTTCGCCAATTGGCGAATGAAGCCCTTTCGCACCGGCGGGCTCTTGATGGTGATTTCTGGGAATACTTTGACGATCAGTTTCATGGAAACAGCGCGTGCGCCGGCAAGGCGTAAAAAGAGGGGGGCGGAGTATATCGGAAATTGATCAAGCTTTAGGCAGTTTTCTCGAAGAGAACCATAATGCACCTAAATTGAACAAAGCGATTTTTCTGCGCACCAATAAGGTGCGCTTTTTCTTGTGTCGGCCAGACCACTCGACGGCATCCGCCGAAGAAACACCCTATATAGGCGTCCAGACCCAATACGGAGCACTGGCATGCAATTTGCTCCCTTGTGAGGCAGGTCGCCATGGCGGAACATCGCCGCCCGGCTTCACCCTGATTCGGAAGCAACCTGTCACGCTTCCACCACTTGGAGAACACCATGTCGAAGTCGCTTCAACTGATCAAAGATTACGATGTGAAGTGGATTGATCTGCGCTTCACTGATACCAAAGGCAAACAGCACCACGTGACTGTCCCGGCGCGTGACGCTCAGGATGAAGACTTCTTCGAGCACGGCAAGATGTTCGACGGTTCCTCCATCCATGGTTGGAAAGGCATCGAAGCCTCCGACATGATCCTGATGCCGGTCGACGAGACCGCTGTACTGGATCCGTTCACCGAAGAACCGACCCTGATTCTGGTCTGCGACATCGTTGAGCCGAGCACCATGCAGGGCTACGATCGCGACCCACGCTCGATCGCCAAGCGCGCCGAGGAATTCCTCAAGTCCACCGGCATCGGCGACACCGTCTTCGTCGGTCCGGAGCCCGAGTTCTTCATCTTCGACGAAGTGAAGTTCAAGTCCGACATCTCCGGCTCCATGTTCAAGATCTACTCCGAACAGGGTTCCTGGATGACCGACCAGGACGTCGAAGGCGGCAACAAGGGCCACCGCCCGGCCGTCAAGGGCGGCTACTTCCCGGTTCCGCCGTGCGACCACGACCATGAAATCCGTACCGCCATGTGCAACGCCATGGAAGAAATGGGCCTGGTCGTCGAAGTGCATCACCACGAAGTGGCGACTGCCGGCCAGAACGAAATCGGCGTCAAGTTCAACACGCTGGTCAACAAGGCTGACGAAGTTCAGACCCTGAAGTACTGCGTGCACAACGTCGCCGACGCCTATGGCAAGACCGCGACCTTCATGCCGAAGCCACTGTACGGCGACAACGGTTCGGGCATGCACGTACACATGTCGATCTCCAAGGACGGCAAGAACACCTTCGCTGGCGAAGGCTATGCCGGTCTGTCCGAGACCGCCCTGTACTTCATCGGCGGCATTATCAAGCACGGTAAGGCGCTGAACGGCTTCACCAACCCGTCGACCAACTCCTACAAGCGTCTGGTCCCGGGCTTCGAAGCACCGGTCATGCTGGCCTACTCGGCGCGCAACCGTTCCGCTTCGATCCGTATTCCGTACGTATCCAGCCCGAAAGCCCGCCGCATCGAAGCGCGCTTCCCGGATCCGGCTGCCAACCCCTACCTGTGCTTCGCCGCACTGCTGATGGCTGGCCTGGACGGTATCCAGAACAAGATCCATCCTGGCGATGCCGCCGACAAGAACCTGTACGATCTGCCGCCGGAAGAAGGCAAGCTGATCCCGCAGGTCTGCGGCAGCCTGAAGGAAGCCCTGGAAGAACTCGACAAGGGCCGTGCGTTCCTGACCAAGGGCGGCGTGTTCTCCGACGACTTCATCGATGCCTACCTCGAGCTCAAGAGCGAGGAAGAAATCAAGGTCCGCACCTTCGTTCACCCGCTGGAATACGACCTGTACTACAGCGTCTGATCCAGTCCGCGTGACAGAAAAGGCCTCCTTCGGGAGGCTTTTTCGTTTCCGCACCGAGGCGACCCGGGACCTCCACACCGCTACGGGCCAGCGCAGTGGTGCCGATCCCAAATCGCAACGCTGGCACTTGCCTAGCAGCCGTCACAGTGCAAGGCTGCCGCTACCCACTTCGCGGAGCTTCCCATGCGCATCGCATTGTTCGGCCTGCTGCTCGCACTCACGATCCCCGCCCAGGCGCAGATCTACAAATACACCGACGACAAGGGCAACACCGTCTTCACCAACCAGCCCCCGGAAGGGGTTACGGCAGAGGCCGTCGATCTACCGCCGGCCAATACCGTGGACATCAAGGTCCCGGATGCGCCCCCTCCCCTGACGGAAGAACAGACCGGCGCAGGCCGACAGCAGGCTTACCGCAGCCTGTCCATTGGCGGCATTCCCGATGAGCAGGCGCTGCGCGCAAACAACGGTACCTTCGTGGTCAACGCGCAGCTCGATCCGCCGCTGCGCCAGAATCATCGCATCCGCTTTTTGCTCGACGGCGAACCCCAGGGCGAGCCCAGCAGCTCGACGTCACTGCAGCTGATCCATGTCGACCGCGGAACGCATGTAATCGAAGTCGAATTGCTGCGCGGCGGCCAGGTCATTCAGCGCGCAAGCGAGCAGTTCACGGTGCAGCGGGTCAACACCTCGAGCCCTGCGCTGCGTCCCAAGCCGGCCGTACCCCCCAAACCAACGCCGAAACCGACCCCCACGCCCAAGCCGAAGCCCGCCTCTTGAGAACCGCTTACCGAACGCTCGCGGCCGCGCTGCTGGCGTGCGCCCTTCCGGCGGCCGCCGAGATCTACAGCTACACCGACGAGCAGGGCAACCGTGTCTTCACCGATCGCCCCGGCGGGCGGGCGGTCGAGCAGGTGAAGCCGAAGCCAACCAACAGCATGCCCGCAGCCGAACCACGCGACATGCCGGCACCAGCACCGACGGCAGCTCCCGCGACCGAGAGCGCGACGAACCGCTACACCCAGCTCGACATCCTGACGCCCCTGCCGGACGCCACCATTCGCGACAATGCCGGCGGCTTGCTGGTGTCGGTCGGCAGCACGCCGCCGCTGTTGCCCGGCCACGCCTATCGCCTGCTGATGGACGGCAGCGACACCGGACTGTCCGGCAGCAATCCGCAGTTCGCCTTGGAGAATGTCGATCGCGGCACGCACCAGCTCAGCGTGCAAGTGGTCGACCAGAGCGGAGCCCTGGTGCAAAGCAGCCCTCCCAGCACCTTCCACATGATGCGCACCTCGCTGGCTCAGCGCCGCATGGTCAGGCCCTGCAAGAAGGACGACTATGGCGTCCGCCCCGAATGTCCCCTCAAAGACAAGCCGAAGGAAAAGAGGGATATTCCCTTCGTGCCCTTTCTGTGACCATGCTATGCACCTGAATGGTGCATTAGCACGACCCGCCTGATCGCCGTGGTCCGTTTTCGGCCATGCCCCGCGCTGGAGCGCTAGTACCCGCGGCGTTGCGCCGAAACTACGCACCTTGGTTTGCTTCTTGCATTTCCCGCCTTACCCATCGGATGCAGACAGCCATGATCAACGAAGCCCTACAGCGCCTGCTGATCGAGAACCTGACCACCGCGACGCTCTTGCTCGATTCGCGGCTGCGCCTGGAGTACATGAATCCGGCTGCCGAGATGCTGCTGGCGGTCAGCGGTCAACGCAGCCACGGCCAGTTCATCAGCGAACTGTTCACCGAGTCGTCCGAAGCACTGGCCGCGCTGCGCCAAGCCGTGGAGCAGGCGCATCCCTTCACCAAGCGTGAGGCGACCCTGACCTCCACCAACGGACAGGCGCTGACCGTCGACTATGCGGTTACACCAATCCTGACTCGGCAGGAAACCAAGCTGCTGCTCGAGGTGCTGCCGCGTGATCGCTTGCTGCGCATCACCAAGGAAGAGGCGCAACTGTCTGCGCACGAAACCACCAAGCTACTGGTGCGCGGCCTCGCCCATGAGATCAAGAACCCGCTGGGCGGTATCCGCGGTGCGGCGCAACTGCTCTCGCGCGAGCTGCCGGAGGAGCACCTCAAGGACTACACTGAGGTGATCATCGAGGAAGCCGACCGCCTGCGAAACCTGGTCGATCGGATGCTCGGCTCGAACAAGCTGCCGTCCCTGTCGATGACCAACATTCACGAAGTGCTCGAACACGTGGCCAGCCTGATCGAGGCCGAGAGCCAAGGCAGCCTCATTTTGGTGCGCGACTATGACCCGAGCATTCCGGAAGTGCTGCTCGACCGCGAACAGATGATTCAGGCGGTGCTCAACATCATGCGCAACGCCATGCAGGCACTGGCCGGGCAATGCGAGCTGGGGCTGGGCCGCCTGACGCTGCGCACCCGCACGCTGCGCCAGTTCACCATCGGCCATGTGCGCCATCGCCTGGTGGCGCGAATCGAGATCATCGACAACGGGCCCGGCATTCCGGCCGAGCTGCAGAACACCCTCTTCTACCCGATGGTCAGTGGTCGCCCGGACGGAACCGGGCTCGGCCTGGCCATCACCCAGAACATCATCAGCCAGCACCAAGGCCTGATCGAGTGCGAAAGCCATCCCGGCCATACCGCCTTCTCAATCTTCCTGCCCCTGGAACAAGGAGCCCTTTCCGTATGAGCCAAAGCGAAAACGTCTGGATCGTCGACGACGACCGCTCCATCCGCTGGGTACTGGAAAAGGCGCTGCAGCAGGACGGAATGGCCACACAAAGTTTCGACAGCGCCGACGGCGTGCTTGCCCGCCTGTCGCGCCAGCAGCCGGACGTGATCATCTCCGACATCCGCATGCCGGGCACCAGCGGCCTGGACCTGCTCAAGCAGATCCGCGAGCTGTACCCGCGCCTGCCGGTGATCATCATGACCGCGCATTCCGACCTGGACAGCGCCGTGGCGTCATACCAGGGCGGCGCCTTCGAATACCTGCCCAAGCCGTTCGACGTCGACGACGCCGTGGCGCTGGTCAAGCGTGCCAACCAGCACGCCCAGGAACAGCAGAACCTGCAGGAGCCGGCCCGTCAGCATCACACGCCCGAAATCATCGGCGAAGCGCCGGCGATGCAGGAAGTCTTCCGCGCCATCGGACGGCTCTCGCACTCCAACATCACCGTGCTGATCAACGGCGAATCCGGTACCGGCAAGGAGCTGGTGGCCCATGCCCTGCACCGCCACAGCCCGCGCGCGGCCTCGCCGTTCATCGCACTGAACATGGCGGCCATTCCGAAGGACCTGATGGAATCGGAATTGTTCGGCCACGAGAAAGGCGCGTTTACCGGCGCGGCCAACCAGCGTCGCGGGCGCTTCGAGCAGGCCGACGGCGGCACCTTGTTCCTCGACGAAATCGGTGACATGCCGGCCGACACCCAGACGCGCCTGTTGCGCGTGCTGGCCGACGGGGAGTTCTACCGGGTCGGCGGTCACACGCCGGTCAAGGTCGACGTGCGCATCATCGCCGCCACCCACCAGGACCTGGAAACCCTGGTGCAGGCCGGCAAGTTTCGCGAGGACCTGTTTCATCGGCTGAACGTCATCCGCATTCATATTCCGCGCCTGTCCGACCGGCGCGAGGACATCCCCGCCCTGGCCAAGCATTTCCTTGCCAGCGCCGCCCAGGAGCTGGCGGTCGAGACCAAGCTGCTCAAGGCCGAAACCGAGGAATACCTGCGCAACCTCCCCTGGCCGGGCAACGTCCGCCAGTTGGAAAACACCTGCCGCTGGATCACCGTGATGGCTTCCGGCCGTGAAGTCCATGTCAGTGACCTGCCACCGGAACTGCTCAGCCAGCCGACCGACACCCTGCCGGCGAAGAACTGGGAACAGGCCCTGCATCAGTGGGCGGACCTGGCGTTGTCTCGCGGTCAGTCCAACCTGCTCGACGAGGCCGTGCCGGCCTTCGAGCGGATCATGATCGAGACCGCGCTCAAGCACACCGCCGGTCGCCGTCGCGATGCCGCGCTGCTGCTCGGTTGGGGCCGCAACACCCTGACACGCAAGATCAAGGAGCTGGGCATGGGCGGTGACGCCGCCGACGATGACGAGGGCGACGACAGCTGAAGGCGAAGCGGGCCATCCGCAGGCTGCGCCCTAACGCGGCATGATCTGCAGCTGTAGCCGCCACTCGCCGTCGACCTTCTCACCGGACCAGCGGGCCTGCAGCGGGCGCGTCGCAACGACGTGCAGCAGCAGGCCCCTCTCCGTGCCCTGCACGCGCCAGCGCGCATCGTTTTCATTGATTTTCAAGCGCCCGGCTGCGGCCTGGCCCTTGGCCTGAAACAGCATTCCCACCGCCCCGTCGACGTTCTCGCTATAGAGCTCCGGCTCGCGGCTGAACCACAGTTGCAAGCCACTGGCCACGGGCTCGACCCGCAGCAGCTCCACCGGCCCGGGACGGAACAGATTGCCCAGCAACGAGCCGAACAGCAGCCCGAGCAGCACCAGCGCACCGAAAAAGCGTCGGCGCAGGCGAGGTAGCGGATCATCAGCCACAGGGCCGCCTGCAGTAGAATGCCGGTCGTTATCAGTGTCGGTGCCGCGCATGTTCCACGTGATCCTTTTTCAACCGGAAATTCCGCCGAATACCGGCAACATTATCAGGCTCTGCGCCAACGCCGGCTGCAGTCTGCATCTGATCGAACCCCTGGGCTTCGAGCTGGATGACAAGCGGCTGCGCCGCGCCGGCCTGGATTATCACGAGTACGCGCCGCTCAAGCGACACGCCGACCTCGACAGTTGCCTGGCAAGCCTCGGCCAGCCGCGCCTGTTCGCCTTTACCACCAAGGGATCGCAGCCCTTCCATCAGGTCCGGTTCGAGCGCGGCGACGCCTTCCTGTTCGGTCCGGAAAGCCGCGGCCTGCCGCCAGAGATTCGCGATGCACTGCCCAACGAGCAGCGCCTGCGTCTGCCGATGCGGCCCGACAGCCGTAGCCTGAACCTCTCCAACACCGTTGCCGTCGCGGTCTACGAGGCCTGGCGGCAGCTGGACTTCGCCTTGCAGTGATCCATCGAGGCGCCCGCCGGCGTGATCGGCGCCGCGCCGACGATCCCCAAAAGGCGCAATCAGGCAGGGTGCCGTGTCCAGCTCCGACCTTTCACCCGCACTTGGTTGAAATGCGCAAAAGAGTCCCCCATATCAAGCGCATTCGGGCATTCATCGCCCCGCTGCGTGGAGAGTTCTCTTTTGACCACCATCGTTTCAGTCCGCCGCAACGGCAAAGTCGTCATGGGCGGCGACGGCCAGGTTTCCCTCGGCAATACCGTCATGAAAGGCAATGCCAAGAAGGTGCGGCGTCTCTATCACGGCCAGGTACTGGCCGGTTTCGCGGGCGCCACCGCCGATGCCTTTACCCTGTTCGAGCGCTTCGAAGGCCAATTGGAGAAGCACCAGGGCCATCTGGTCCGTGCCGCCGTCGAGCTGGCCAAGGACTGGCGTACCGACCGCTCGCTGAGCCGTCTGGAAGCCATGCTCGCCGTCGCCAACAAGGACGCCTCGCTGATCATCACCGGCAACGGTGACGTGGTGCAGCCGGAGGACGACCTGATCGCCATGGGCTCCGGCGGTGGTTTCGCCCAGGCCGCGGCGATGGCGTTGATGCGCAAAGGCGGCGACGACATGAGCGCGCAGGAAATCGCCGAGACCGCGCTGAACATTGCCGGCAGCATTTGTGTCTTCACCAACCAGAATCTCACCATCGAGGAGCTCGACAGCGCGAACTGATCGCCCTCGAGCCCCGGAGTACCGCACCATGTCCATGACGCCCCGCGAGATCGTCCACGAACTCAACCGCCATATCATCGGCCAGGACGACGCCAAGCGTGCCGTTGCCATTGCCCTGCGCAACCGCTGGCGGCGCATGCAGCTCTCCGCCGAGCTGCGCCCGGAAGTCACCCCGAAGAACATCCTGATGATCGGCCCCACCGGCGTCGGCAAGACCGAGATCGCCCGTCGCCTGGCCAAGCTGGCGAACGCCCCCTTTATCAAGGTGGAAGCGACGAAATTTACTGAAGTCGGTTATGTGGGTCGCGATGTCGAATCGATCATCCGCGACCTCGCTGACGCGGCCCTGAAAATGCTGCGTGAGCAGGAAGTGGTGAAGATGCGCCATCGCGCCGAGGACGCCGCCGAAGAGCGCATCCTCGACGCCTTGTTGCCCCAGGCACGCCCAGCGGGATTCGGCGACGAGCCGGTGCAGAGCAATGATTCCAACACCCGCCAGCTGTTCCGCAAGCGTCTGCGCGAAGGTCAGCTCGACGACAAGGAAATCGAGATCGAAGTAGCCGAGAACCCGGGCGGCGTGGAAATCATGGCCCCGCCGGGCATGGAAGAGATGACCAACCAGCTGCAAAGCCTGTTCTCCAACATGGGCAAGGGCAAGAAGAAGAGCCGCAAGCTGAAGATCAAGGACGCGCTCAAGCTGGTCCGCGACGAAGAGGCCGCGCGCCTGGTCAATGAGGAAGAGCTCAAGGCCCGTGCGCTCGAAGCGGTGGAGCAGAACGGAATCGTCTTCATCGACGAGATCGACAAGGTCGCCAAGCGCGGCAACACCGGCGGTGCCGACGTCTCCCGCGAAGGCGTGCAGCGCGACCTGCTGCCGTTGATCGAGGGCAGCACCGTCAACACCAAGCTGGGCATGGTCAAGACCGACCACATCCTGTTCATCGCCTCGGGGGCGTTCCACCTCTCCAAGCCCAGCGACCTGGTCCCCGAGCTGCAGGGTCGCCTGCCGATCCGGGTCGAGCTCAAGGCGCTGTCGCCCGAGGACTTCGAGCGCATTCTCACCGAACCGCATGCCTCGCTCACCGAGCAGTATCGCGAGTTGCTGAAGACCGAGGGGCTGGGCATCGAATTTACCGATGACGGCATCAAGCGTCTGGCGCAGATCGCCTGGCAGGTCAACGAGAAGACCGAGAATATCGGCGCCCGCCGCCTGCATACCTTGCTGGAACGGCTGCTCGAAGAGGTTTCGTTCAGCGCTGGCGACCTGGCCGGACAGCAGAACGGCGAACCGATCCGCATCGACACGGACTACGTCAACAGCCACCTCGGCGAGCTGGCCGAAGACGAAGACCTGTCGCGGTACATTCTTTAACGGCAGCGGGTCGCTTGAAGCCGGAGCGGGCGGCGCTCGCTTGCGGCTTCTGGCGTCCCCCTACGGAGCAGGCGCATGCACATCCCCACCGCCATCAAGCTGCACAAGCTGTCCCGGACACTGGAGCTCGAGTACGGCCCCGGCCAACGCTATGTGCTGCCGGCCGAATTTTTGCGGGTGCACTCGCCATCGGCGGAAGTGCAGGGTCACGGCAACCCGATTCTGCAGACCGGCAAGATCAACGTCGCCCTGGAAGGGATCGAGCCAGCCGGCCAATACGCCTTGAAGCTCACCTTCAGTGATGGCCACGACAGTGGCCTGTATAGCTGGGACTATCTCCACCGGCTGGCGACCCACCACGAACAGATGTGGGCCGATTACCTCGACGCGCTCGCCGCCGCCGGCAAGTCCCGTGACCCGGACATCTCTCCAGTCAAGCTGATGCTCTGACCGCGTCGCTCGGGCTGGCGCTCAAGCCTGCAGCGCCTTGTCCAGTGTGCGTTCGATCTGCGCCTGCACGCTGCTGCCCATCGCCGACAGCAACACGCCGAGATCGAGCAGCACGCGCACCCGATCGTCACCCACCTCGATGCGGCCATCGGCGCCGCTACGACGGACCGCCAACACATCGCCCTGCCATTCGCAGCGTACGCCGTAGTCGCTCGCCAGTTTCGCCGCCAACTGCTCGGCCTTTTCACGGGCGGCCTGCCGACCAAGGGTGTGGGTACGCTCAACAACGATGCGGGCCATGGCAACTCCTGGCTGCTGGGTTAAAAAAGGCGCGCACTATAGCAGTTGCCGCCGCGCCGAGCCGGCTGTCGGGCGACGCTACCGCGCCTCTCTGCGCTGCGCTGACTTGCCGCTCGCCGCTTCGCGCTCGACGTCGCATTTAGGTTTAGAATGCCGGGCACATTCTTCCGGTGACAGTGACATGACCGATCCCCGCAAAGAGCATGACGCAGAGCCCACCACGCACTTCGGCTACAAGAACGTGCGCGAGAGCGAGAAAGCGCAGAAGGTTGCCGAGGTATTCCACTCCGTGGCGGCCAAATACGACCTGATGAACGACCTGATGTCCGGCGGCGTTCATCGCCTCTGGAAACGCTTCACCATCGAGCTGTCCGGGGCACGCCACGGCAACCGCATCCTGGACATCGCCGGCGGCACCGGCGACCTGACACGCCAATTCTCGCGCATCGTCGGCCCGACCGGCGAAGTGGTACTGGCCGACATCAACGCCTCCATGCTCAAGGTCGGGCGTGACCGTCTGCTGGACAAGGGCGTGGCCGGCAACGTCAAGTTCGTCCAGGCCGACGCCGAGAAGCTGCCCTTCCCGGACAACTATTTCGACGTGGTCACCATCGCCTTCGGCCTGCGCAACGTGACGCACAAGGAAGACGCCATCGCCTCCATGTTGCGGGTGCTCAAGCCCGGCGGCCGGCTGCTGGTGCTGGAATTCTCCAAGCCGACCAACCCACTGTTCTCCAAGGCCTACGACGCCTACTCGTTCAGTCTGTTGCCGATGATGGGCAAGCTGATCACCAACGACTCGGAAAGCTACCGCTACCTGGCCGAATCGATCCGCATGCACCCCGATCAGGAAACACTCAAGGGCATGATGGCCGATGCCGGATTCGAGCGCGTGACCTACCACAACATGACCGGCGGCATCGTCGCTCTGCACCGCGGCATCAAGCCCTGATGCTGCGCACTGCTCTGCTGGCCGGTGCCGAGCGCGGCATCAACCGCGCGCTGCGCCTGGACCCGACCGCGCTGCCACGCCTGGCTCGTCTCAGCGGCCGGATCATCGAGATCGACTGCAGCGCACCGGCGTGGCGCGTCTTCGTGCTCGCCGATGGCGAGGGACTGCGCCTGGCTGCCGACTGGGGCAGCGAGGCCGACTGCCGCCTGCGTGCCTCCGCCAGCAGTCTGATTCGCCTGGCCACCAGCCGGAACAAGACCGCCATCCTGCACGGCCCGGACGTCGAGATCGACGGCGACAGCGGCGCCTTGATGAGCCTGGCCGAGGTACTGCAGGACCTGGAGCTGGACTGGGAATACGAACTGTCCCGCCTGCTCGGCCCGGTCGCCACGCACGTGCTCGGTTCCGGCTTGCGTGGTCAGGCCGAATGGATGCGCCAAAGCGCCGACAGCCTGCGCCAGGACCTGGCCGACTACCTCAACGAAGAATCGCGAACCCTGGTGGGCAGCGCCGAAGCCGAAACCCGCTTCGCCGAACTGGACCGCCTCAAGCTCGACCTCGACCGACTCGAAGCCCGAGTCGAGCGGCTCGCCCATTCCCTGAAACCAGACCGAACCGAATGAAGCTGTTCGCCGCGGCCCGCCGCCTGTTTCGCATCCTGCTGGTGGTGATCCGCTACCGCCTGGATGACATCATCCTCGACCTGCCGATGCCCTGGTGGCTGCGCGCGACCAGTTACCTGCTGCCCTGGCGCTGGCTGCCGCGGCGCCACACCGAGCTGTCTCGCGGCGCGCGGCTGCGGCTGGCGCTGGAAGGGCTGGGGCCGATCTTCATCAAGTTCGGGCAGATCCTTTCGACCCGCCGCGACCTGCTGCCGCCGGACATCGCCGAAGAGCTGGCCATGCTGCAGGACCGCGTGCCACCGTTCGACTCGGCCGTCGCCACCGCGCTGATCGAGCGCCAGCTGGGCGCACCGGTCGCGCAGATCTTCGCGCGCTTCGACAGCAAGCCACTGGCTTCCGCCTCGGTCGCCCAGGTGCATGCAGCGAAGCTGCGCAGCGGCGAAGAGGTGGTGGTCAAAGTGGTCCGCCCGAACCTGCGCCCGGTGATCAGCCAGGACCTCGCCTGGCTGTTCCTGCTGGCCAAAACCGCCGAGCGCGCCTCGACCGAAGCCCGTCGCCTGCACCTGGTCGAGGTCGTCGATGACTATGCCAAGACCATCTACGACGAGCTCGACCTGCTGCGTGAGGCTGCCAACGCCAGCCAGCTGAGGCGTAATTTCCAGGGCTCGCCGCTGCTCTACATTCCCCAGGTCTACTGGGACCTGTGCCGTCCGCAGGTGCTGGTCATGGAGCGCATCTACGGTGTACCGGTCACCGACATGAAGCGCCTGGCCGAGCAGCGCACCGACATGAAGCAGCTGGCCGAGCGCGGCGTGGAGATCTTCTTCACCCAGGTCTTCCGCGACAGCTTCTTCCATGCCGACATGCATCCCGGCAACATCTTCGTCAGCACCCACCAGCCGTGGAATCCGCAGTACATCGCCGTCGACTTCGGTATCGTCGGCAGCCTGACACCGGAAGACCAGGATTACCTGGCACGCAACCTGATGGCGTTCTTCCGGCGTGACTACCGCAAGGTCGCCCAGCTGCACATCGATTCCGGCTGGGTGCCGGCCGAAACCAAGGTCAACGAATTCGAGGCAGCGATCCGCACCGTCTGCGAGCCGATCTTCGAAAAGCCGCTGAAGGACATCTCCTTCGGCCAGCTGCTGGTACGGCTGTTCCAGGTGGCTCGCCGCTTCAATATGGAAGTCCAGCCCCAGTTGGTGCTGCTGCAGAAGACGCTGCTCAACATCGAGGGGCTGGGCCGCGAGCTCTATCCGGAGCTGGACCTCTGGGCAACCGGCCAACCCTACCTCGAGCGCTGGATGCGCGAGCGCATGAGCCCGAAACAGTTGCTGAAGAACGCCCAGGCGCAGATCGAACAGCTGCCGCATCTGGCGGGCATGACGCGCGAGCTGCTCGAGCGCATGTCCAACCCCCATGCCAACAACCCGCCGCCACCTTGGCACGAACATCATCGGCACTGGCCGCTGCGGCTGGTCGGCGCCGTTCTGCTCGGTGGCGGCGCCACCGTCGCCGCGGCGGCCGACAGCTTCACCGCGGTAACCACCTGGCCGGCCTGGCTGATGCTGAGCGCCGGGATTTACCTCGTGGTACGCCGATAGCCAGCCGTCCGAGAGGCTGGCACACTGCGCGCATTGACCGGAGAATTCGATGAACTGGCTGGACGAGATAAACTGGAACGAGGACGGCCTGGTGCCGGCCATCGCCCAGGATCATCAGACCGGGCGCATCCTGATGATGGCCTGGATGAACCGCGAGGCGCTGGCATTGACCGCAGCGGAAAACCGCGCCATCTACTGGTCACGTTCACGTGGCAAGCTGTGGCGCAAGGGGGAAGAATCCGGACACGTGCAGAAGCTGCACGAACTGCGCCTGGACTGCGACGCCGACGTCATCGTGCTGAGCGTCGAACAGATCGGCGGCATCGCTTGCCACACCGGACGCGAGAGTTGCTTCTACCGGGTGTTCGAGAACGGTGAGTGGAAAACCGTCGAACCGGTGCTCAAGGACCCGCAGGCGATTTACCGGGAGCATAGCCATGAGTGACACCTTCGCCCGTCTGGCCGAGGTGCTGGAAGCCCGCAAGGGCGCCGCGGCCGACAGCTCGTACGTCGCCAGCCTCTACCACAAGGGGCTGAACAAGATCCTCGAGAAAGTCGGCGAGGAATCAGTGGAAACCATCCTGGCCGCCAAGGACGCTGCCGCCAGTGGCGATGCGAGCGATCTGATCTACGAAACCGCCGATCTGTGGTTTCACAGCCTGGTCATGCTGGCCGCGCTGGACCAGCACCCGCAGGCGGTGCTGGACGAACTGGACCGGCGTTTCGGTCTCTCCGGGCACGCGGAAAAAGCCGCACGCCCACAATCCTGACATTCAACTGGAGTAACACAGCATGGGTTTTGGTGGAATCAGCGTCTGGCAGCTCCTGATCATTCTGCTCATCGTGGTCATGCTCTTTGGCACCAAGCGCCTCAAGGGCCTGGGCTCGGACTTGGGCGATGCGATCAAGGGCTTCCGCAAGTCAATGGGCACCGATGAGGACAAGCCCAGTGTCGAAGAGAAGCAGAACCACACCATCGATGCCGAGGCCCGCAAGGTCGAAGATCCCACGAAGAAGCAGTGAGGCGCCATGTTCGATATCGGCTTCACCGAACTGCTGCTGATCGGCCTGGTGGCGTTGTTCGTCCTCGGCCCGGAGCGGTTGCCGGGCGCGGTACGCACGGCCGGGCTGTGGATAGGTCGCGCCAAACGCAGCTTTGCCAACATCAAGGCCGAGGTCGAACGCGAGATCGGCGCCGACGAGATCCGTCGGCAGCTGCATAACGAGCGAATCCTCGACCTCGAGCGGGAAATGAAGCAGAGCATCATGCCCGATTCACCCGGCACCGGCAGCAGCTCTCCCCAATCGGCCACGCCGCCCCCCGACGCCAGCACGCTTGAAGCGCAGGCCGCGGCGGACGCCGCCAAAACCACCGAAACGCCTCCCGTACCACGCCCGGACAGACCTGCTGAGCCATGAGCAATACTTCCATCGATGATCAGGAAATGCCGCTGGTCGCCCATCTGACGGAGCTGCGCAAGCGGCTGTTGCGTTGCGTGGTCGCCATTCTTCTGCTGTTCGGCGGGCTGTTCTACTTCTCCCAGCAGATCTACGCCCTGGTGGCCGCGCCGCTGCGCGCCTATCTGCCGGAGGGCGCGACGATGATCGCCACGGGCGTGGCCTCGCCGTTCCTGACGCCGTTCAAGCTGACCATGATGGTGGCGCTGTTCCTGTCGATGCCGGTGATCCTGCACCAGATCTGGAGCTTCATCGCCCCCGGGCTGTACAAGCACGAAAAGCGCGTCGCGGTACCGCTGCTGATCTCCAGCATTTTCCTGTTCTACGGCGGCATGGCCTTCGCCTACTTCGTCGTGTTCCCGATCATGTTCGGCTTCTTCGCCAGCGTGACGCCGGAAGGCGTGGCGATGATGACGGACATCGGCCAGTACCTGGATTTCGTGCTCACCCTGTTCTTCGCGTTCGGCGTGGCATTCGAAATACCGGTGGCGACCTTCCTGCTGATCTGGGTCGGCATCGTCGACGTCGCCGCGCTGCGCAAGAGCCGCCCGTACGTGATCGTGGGCTGCTTCGTGGTCGGCATGGTGCTGACACCACCGGACGTGTTCTCCCAAGCGCTGCTGGCCGTGCCGATGTGGCTGCTGTTCGAGGCCGGGCTGATCTGCGGCAGCATGGTTCAGAAGCGCGAGCAAGCGTTCCGCAGCGACGCTGACGACGAGACGCACCGCGGCGACCAGCCGCCCGCTTCCCGCCCGTGAACCTGTTGCTGCTGGAGGCGGCCGATTTCGTGGCCGCCGATCGGGTGGTCCTGCGCGACCGCCGGCTCACGCACATCCAAGAGGTGCACCGCGCCGAACCAGGCGAAAGCCTGCGCGTCGGCTTGCTGGGCGGTCAGATGGGGCAGGGTCGCCTGCTGCGCCTGGATACCAACGAAGCCGAGCTGGAGGTGCGGTTGACCCAACCGCCACCGGCCAAGCTGCCGATCACCCTGCTGCTGGCCTTGCCGCGACCCAAGATGCTCCGTCGCGTGCTGCAGACGGTCGCCTGCATGGGTGTGCCGCGACTGGTACTGCTCAACAGCTACCGGGTAGAAAAGAGCTTCTGGCAGACCCCCTTCCTGGAACCGGCTGCTATTCGCGAGCAGTTGCTGCTCGGTCTGGAGCAGGCACGCGACACAGTGCTCCCCCAGGTCAGTATCGAAAAGCGCTTCAAACCCTTCGTCGAGGACCGTCTGCCGCAACTGGCCGCAGGCACTCGTGGGCTGGTGGGTCATCCGGGCGACTACCCGAGCTGCCCGCGCGCAGTCACCGACCCGGTGACGCTGGCGATAGGACCGGAAGGCGGCTGGATTCCTTACGAAGTCGACAAGCTCACCGAGGCGGGCCTGCAGCCCGTGCAGCTGGGCGAGCGCATCTTGCGTGTGGAAACAGCCGTCAGCGCCCTGCTGGCGCGCCTGTTCTGACCTTCCGGTACGTACGTCGGGCGGCCAGCCAGTACCGATGAACGTCATGCACGCATCCGGTGCATACGGGTCAGAGCTACTGAACCCCAAACAGCAGCATCTGCCATGCGACCTTTGACCATCGATCTACACCGCCTGGAGTACGCGCTGGACAACCGCGACGCCAGTGAGCATTACCTCGACCTGGAATCGGGTGAGATCCGTGCGGTTTTCCCGGGCGAAACCACGCCGGGCATCGACGAAAAATACGACGTGCAAGAAGACCGCTTCCTGCATATCGAACCGCTCGGGCTTGCACAATCGATCGCCATGCGCGAGGCGTTCCTCTTCACCCAGCACGACCCCAACGCCCATGCAGTGCTGAGCAATGCCCTGCAAGGACGCAAGCCGCTGCGCACCTTCGATTTCAAGCTGGAGGATTTTCCAGAGGTTCGTCAGGCCTGGCTCGACTACCAGACCGTGCAACTGCGCGAATACGCCATCACCTGGCTGCACGAGAACGGCCTGGAGCCCTCGAAGCGCTAGTCGAACCGCAGCGGGCGTCTCAACTTTCCAGCAGGAAGGTCACCGGGCCGTCGTTTTGCAGATGCACCTGCATGTCGGCGCCGAAACGGCCGTAGGCGACCAACGGGTGCTGCTGGCGCGCCTGGGCGAGCAGGTACTCGTAGAGCTGTTCACCAAGCGCGGGTGGCGCCGCGCTGGAAAAGCTCGGGCGCAATCCGCTGCCGGTATCGGCGGCCAGGGTGAACTGGGAGACCAGCAGGAGCCCACCGCCGACGTCGGCCAGAGACCGATTCATCTTGCCCTGCTCGTCGCTGAATACGCGATAGCGCAGCAGCTTGTGCAGCAGCTTGTCGGCACGCGCCTTATCATCCTCGCGCTTGACGCCCACCAGCACCAACAACCCCTGGTCAATGGAGCCGACCACCTCGTTCGCGACCTCGACGCGTGCATGCCGCACGCGCTGGATCAGCGCCTTCATCAGGCTTCCTCGGGTGGCAGGTCGAGCAAGCGCTGGGCGATGTCGGCAGCAGCGCGCACCAGGGCGTCGCAGATGCCCGGTTCGGCGGCCGAATGGCCGGCTTCACGGATGATCTGCAGTTCGCTGTTGGGCCAGGCTTCGTGCAGTTCCCAGGCGTTTTCCAGCGGGCAGATCACGTCGTAACGGCCGTGCACGATGATGCACGGCAGGTGCGCCACCTTGTGTACGTCACGCAGCAACTGGTTCGGCTCGAGGAAGGCGTTGTTGACGAAGTAGTGGCACTCGATGCGTGCCATGGCCAGGGCGCGGTGGGTATCGGAGAAGCGGTCGACCACCTGAGTGTTCGGGCGCAGGGTGGCGGTACGGCCCTCCCAGCAGGACCAGGCCTTGGCGGCATGCATCTGGGCAATCTGGTCGGTGCCGGTGAGCCGCTTGTAGTAGGCCCGCATCAGGTCGCCACGCTCCTCGACCGGAATCGGCGCGAGGTAGTCCTGCCAATAGTCGGGGAAGATCCGGTTGGCGCCCTCCTGGTAGAACCAGCGTAGCTCCTGCGGCCGGCAGAGGAACACGCCACGCAGGATCAACGCATGGACGCGCTCGGGATAGGCCTGGGCGTAGGCCAGCGACAGCGTCGAGCCCCAGGATCCGCCGAACAGCACCCATTTTTCGATACCCAGGTGCTCGCGGATGCGCTCCATGTCGGCAATCAAGTGAGCGGTGGTGTTATTTTCCAGGCTGGCGTGGGGCGTGGAACGGCCGCAGCCGCGTTGGTCGAAGGTGACGATGCGGTACAGCGTCGGATCGAAAAAACGCCGGCTCAGCGCATCGCAACCGCCACCCGGCCCGCCGTGTACGAAGACCACAGGCAGGCCTTCCGGTGATCCACTCTCGTCGACGTAGAGCACATGCGGCGCTTCGACCGCCAGCTCGTGCCGGGCGTAGGGTTTGATCTCCGGGTACAAGGTCTGCATGGCACACTCCATGGTCGGTGCGGGCTCGATGACCCGCCTGGCATTTCCGGCATCATAACGAGGTTCGAGAGGTTCGGCATGCCCGTATGGAAAATAGCAGTATGGGGCGTCTTCGCCGCGCTGGCGTTGGCCGGATGCAATGCTGACGACCCGCAGGCCGCGCTGGATGCCGCGGCCGAATCACTCCAGCAGAGCATCGAAAAACGCGATACCGGCGCACTGATGGATAGCCTTCATACGGACTTCACGGCCAACGGCCAATACGGTCGTGACTGGGCGCAGCGAACCGCAACGCTGATGTTCCTGCGCCACCGCAACGTCAATGTCATCCGCCTGAGCAGCCGCAGCTGGATCAACCCGACCTACCCGGACCGCGGCCACAGCCAAGCCCAGGTCGCGCTGACCGGTGCAGAACACCTGCTACCGCAGCGCGCCCGTCACTACGAAGTGAGGCTCGAATGGTGGAAAGAACACGGCCAGTGGAAGCTGGCCCGTCTGGATTGGCAATAAGGACCGCCGCTGCCACCGGCGCGTACAGGAATCGCTTGGCGTCAGGACGACTCGCCGCGCCAGATCAGCTCACCGGTGTCGTAGCCGCGCTGCCGGGCCACCTCGAGCAGCCGGTCGCGCGTACCCTGGTCGATCTCCTGTTCGCGCGACAGCAGCCAGAGGTAGTCGCGGTCAGGACTGCCCACCAGCGCCACGCTGTAAGCCTCGTCGAGATACAGGATCCAGTAGTGGCCCTTGGTCAGGCCCGGAAAGAGGTTGCTGAACCAGTTGTCGAAACGCACCCAGAGCCGGTCCGTGCGGCCAGGCTCCTGCGGCACCGCTTCGCCAGTCGCCTGCTCCCACTCGCCGTCTTTGGTTTCGCAGCGATTGGTGACCGCTACGCTATTGTCCGGCTGCAACCTGTAGTGCGCCTCGGAGCGCACGCAGTTGCGCTGGAAAAACATCGGTAGTCGCGCCTGTTCGTACCAGGTGCCTTGATAGCGCTGCAGATCGACCTGTCCGACGGTCTGGGGCGCGTCCTCAGGTTTTGAGCCGGCGCAACCGGCCAGCAGTGCGGCTGCGAACAGCGCGATCAGCGTACGCATCGGGAACTCCTCATTTCAGGCCTTGGCCGGAGAACATCATCACCTTGTCGCCGGCAAATTGAATGCTGATGAAGCGGTTCTTTTGCCCCCAGGTGCAGCTGGACATCCCCAGGGCGCCAGCGCACTCGCCGGGTTTGCCGAGCAGCTTCTCGACTTCAGCGCGAGACATGCCAGCTTCCAGCTTGGCGAAATTCTCTTGAGTGACCGGGCTGCAGGCGGCTAGCAGCGCCACTGCAACGATCAACGAAAAGGGACGCAGCGACATGATGAATTCCTTGAGTCGGCGGTGGCTGGCCCACACGGACGGGGCCGCCTGGGTAAAGTTTAGGAAACGAACGAGGCGGGAGGTTCCGTATTCGATAGGCTAGAAGCGTGAGCCGGGTTCGGCCAGGAAAGCCCGCTCGGCCTCGGTAGAATCCCGCCCGAGCAGCTCGTTGCGATGAGGGAAGCGGCCGAAGCGCGCGATGACATCGCGATGACGCTCGGCGAAGCTCAGGAAATTGGCGAACAACGCCTGCTCTTCGCTCCCGACGAGCCCGTACAGCATCTGGAACTGCGCCACCGACTGCTCCTGCACCTGCAGGTTCTCGGCGTGCTCAAGCACCAGGTAGATGAACACCCGCTGGATCGGCGACAACAGGACGTCGCCGCCATGGGCCATGCCCTCGCGCACCAGCTGCAATGCGCGCTCATCGCCGGCGAACGCCTGCGCTGTGCCACGGTGGATCATGCGCGGTAGCTGATCGAGCAGCAGCACCAGCGCCAGCCAGCCCTGCGGCGATTCAGTCCACTCGCCCAAACCGCCAGCCAGTGCCTGGTCGACCAGGCCACCAAAGCGACGACGTGCCTCGGCATCCTGTTCGGCCTTGTAGCCGAACCACAGGGTTTGCTTGTCGCTGGCGATTTCGCGGGCCGTGGCGCCCTCACCGAACCACCAGTTCAACAGGTCCAGCCAGGGCGCCGACATCGATCAGCCCTGGTGATAGCCAGTGACGCGCTCGACCTCTTCCTTGGAACCGAGGAAGACCGGCACACGCTGATGCAGGGAGTCGGGCTGGATGTCGAGGATCCGCTGAGTACCGTTGGTGGCGGCACCACCGGCCTGCTCGATGATGAAGGACATCGGGTTGGCTTCGTACATCAGCCGCAGCTTGCCCGCCTTGCCTGGCTCGCGGGAATCGCGGGGGTACATGAAGATGCCGCCCCGGGTCAGGATGCGATGGACGTCGGCCACCATCGAGGCGATCCAGCGCATGTTGTAGTTCTTGGTCAGCGGACCTTCGGTACCCGCCAGCAGCTCGCCGACGTAGCGCTGCACAGGCGCTTCCCAATGACGCTGGTTGGACATGTTGATGGCGAATTCGGCGGTCGATTCGGGCACACGCAGGTTTTCATGCGTCAACACGAAGCTGCCCAGCTCGCGGTCCAGCGTGAAGCCCATGACGCCATTGCCCAGGGTCAGGATCAGCATGGTCTGCGGACCGTAGATTGCGTAGCCGGCAGCGACCTGCTTGGTGCCCGGCTGCAGGAAGGCTTCTTCTCCCAATGCATCGTTCTGAGTGAAGCATTCGCCCGGGCAGCGTAGCACCGAGAAAATGGTCCCGACGGAGACGTTCACATCGATGTTGCTGGAGCCATCCAGCGGATCGAAGACCAGCAGATAGGCGCCCTTCGGGTACTTGCCGGGAATCTGGTAGGCGTTGTCCATTTCTTCCGACGCCATGCCCGCCAGGTGGCCGCCCCACTCGTTGGCTTCGAGGAGGATTTCGTTGGACAGCACGTCGAGCTTCTTCTGGACTTCGCCCTGGATGTTCTCGGTTTCGGTTGCGCCGAGCACGCCACCCAGTGCGCCCTTGGATACGGCGTGGCTGATCTCCTTGCACGCTCGGGCCACTACCTCGATAAGGAAGCGCAGATCAGCAGGGGTGTTGTTACTGCGGGTCTGCTCGATCAGGTAGCGACTCAGGGTTACGCGTGACATGGAATGGCTCCGGAGAATGAAGAAACCCGCGCAGTTTAGCAGGCCGAGGGAAAACTAACCCTCCCTCAGACCGACCGATATCCGCGGAGTTCAGCGAAGCGGCCGCCCCAGTCAGGCGACCGCTCTACCCTGCCCCATCGCGACGCTCACGAGCGCTCACAGCACCTTCCAGATCTCCTCGGCGTACTCACGGATGGTCCGGTCCGAGGAGAACCAGCCCGTGCGCGCGGTATTCAGGACAGCCGAACGCCACCAGCTATCGGCATCGCGCCAACGCGCCTCGACCTCCAGCTGCGCCTGCCAGTACGCCTCGAAATCGGCGCAGACCATGAAGGTGTCGTGCCACTTCAGGCCATCGATCAGCCCCGTGTAGCGCGCCGGATCATCCGCCGAGAAGGCGCCGTTACGAATCGCCATCAGCACCTCGTTGAGCCGCGGCGACTCGATGATGGTGGCCTCGGCGTTGTATTCGTTGGCCTGCTTGCGCGCTTCGACTTCCTGAGCGGTCATGCCGAAGATGAACATGTGCTCCGCACCGATCTGCTCGCACATCTCGACGTTAGCGCCATCCAGGGTGCCGATAGTCAGCG
Source organism: Stutzerimonas stutzeri (assembly GCF_019090095.1). Lineage (NCBI taxonomy): Bacteria > Pseudomonadati > Pseudomonadota > Gammaproteobacteria > Pseudomonadales > Pseudomonadaceae > Stutzerimonas > Stutzerimonas stutzeri. The sequence continues at coordinate 325,854 of NZ_JAGQFP010000003.1, forward strand.
CGCCGTTGAGCGCGAACTTCATGTTGCTGGTTCCGGAGGCCTCGAGCCCGGCCGTGGAGATCTGCTCGGAGAGGTCGGCCGCCGGAATGATGCGCTCGGCCAGGCTGACGTTGTAGTTGGGCAGGAAGACCACCTTGAGCAGCCCGCGGACGGTGGGGTCGTCGTTGATCGTCCGCGCGATATCGTTGGTCAGTTTGATGATCAATTTGGCCGTGTGGTAACTGGCCGCCGCCTTGCCGGCGAAAATCTTCACGCGCGGAACCCAGTGACCGCCGGGATCGGAGCGAATCGCCTGGTACAACGCCACGGTATGCAGCAGGTTGAGCAGCTGGCGCTTGTACTCGTGGATGCGTTTGACGTGGACGTCGAACAGCGCATTCGGATCGACGCTGATCCCCAGCCGCTCCTGAATCATGCGCGCCAGTAGCTGCTTGTTGCCGAGCCGCTGGGCGGCGAAACGTGCACGGAAGTCCGGCTGGTCAGCGAACGGCTCGAGCTGGCGCAGCAGCGTCTCCGGCGAGTCGAGCAGCTCCTCGCCCACATGCTCGACCAACAGGCGGGTCAGCTGCGGGTTGGATTGATACAGCCAGCGGCGGAAGGTGATGCCGTTGGTCTTGTTGCTGATGCGTTTCGGATACAACGAGTGCAGGTCGGTGAAGACCGTCTCGCGCATCAGGCCGGTATGCAGCGCGGACACGCCATTGATGCAATGCGAACCGAGAAAGGCCAGGTTGCCCATGCGCACCCGCCGGCCATGCCCCTCCTCGATCAAGGACACCGAGCGCAGCAGGTCGAGGTCGTGAACGCCGCGCTCGCGCAACGCATCGAGATGCTGCGCGTTGATCAGGTAGATGATCTGCATGTGGCGCGGCAACAAGCGTTCCATCAGCCCCACCGGCCAGGTTTCCAGCGCTTCGGGCAACAAGGTGTGGTTGGTGTAGGACAGGGTGCCGACGGTGAGTTCCCAGGCCTTGCGCCAGGGAATGTCATGAACGTCGACCAGCAACCGCATCAGCTCCGCCACGGCGATCGCCGGATGGGTGTCGTTGAGCTGGATGGCAGCAAATTCCGGCAGGTTCAGCAGCGTGCCACGCTGATCCAGGTGACGGCGCAACAGGTCTTGCAGCGAGGCGGCAACGAAGAAATATTCCTGACGCAGTCGCAGCTCCTGCCCCGCTTCGGTGCTATCGGCGGGATAGAGCACCCGTGAAATGCTCTGGGCGCGGGCTTCCTCGGCGACCGCGCCGATATGGTCACCGGCATTGAAGCGCTCCAGATGGAAATCCGCCTCGGCCCGCGCGCGCCACAGCCGCAGCGTATTGACGCTGGCGCCCCGCCAGCCGACCACGGGCGTGTCGTAGGCGATTGCACGAACCCCTTCGGCCCAGTGCCAGAAATGCTTGCGCTGCTCCTGCCCGGCGGCATCGTGCGGCATGGCGGTGACGCTGCCGCCGAATCCGATCAGGTAGCTCACCTCGGGCCGCTCGAACTCCCACGGGTTGCCGAAGTTCAGCCAGGTCTCTGTCTGCTCGTGCTGCCAGCCATCGACGATCGCCTGGCGGAACAAGCCGTGGTCATATCGAATGCCATAGCCATGCGCCGCAATGCCCAGGGTCGCCATGCTTTCCATGAAGCAGGCTGCCAGCCGGCCGAGACCGCCGTTGCCGAGCGCGGCGTCCGGCTCGAGCACGCGGATGCGCTCGAAATCGACGTCGACTTCCGACAATGCCTCTCGCGCCACCTCCAGCAACCCCAGGTTGCTCAGGCTGTCGACCAGCAATCGACCGATCAGGAACTCGAGCGAGAGGTAGTACACCCGCTTCTTGCCCTCGCGATAGCCCTGCCGCGTGCGATCCATCCACTGGTCGATCATGCGATCGCGAGTTGCCAGCGCAACCGCTTCGAACCAGTCATGGTCGGAGGCGTGCTCCGGATCCTTGCCGATCGAATAGGTCAGCTTGCTGATGATGGCCTGGCGGAAAGCGGTGACTTCATCGGCGTTGGAAGCAATGGATTCTTGCGTCATGGACGGACCTCGAGAAGCGGGGAATGAAAGTGAGGAGTACATGGCAGCCCCAGGCCACCTCGCAAAACAGCTCTGTAGACAGGTTTGCAGGTTTCGGCGGGATCTGCGCGACCGTCTGTCCGTCGTTCGACTCGTCGGATTCGCTGGAAATTCCACACCGGCTCGTTATGATCGCGCGCCTTCATGACCGATTGCCCTGCCCCGTGAAAACTCGACTGATCGCTTCCGCCGACCCCGACCGCCTGGAAACCTGGGCGCGCTACAGCAATGGCCTGTGTGGCGACTGCCGAGCCACCTGCTGCACCTTGCCCGTCGAGGTGCGTCTCGAGGACTTGATCCGCCTGGAGGTGATCGATGCCTTCGAACGCGACGAACCGACCAAGCAGGTCGCCAAGCGCCTGAGCAAGGCCGGCATCATCGAACATTTCAATCAGAAGCATGGCATTTTCACCCTGACTCGCCTGGCCAATGGGGACTGCCTCTACCTCGACCGGCAGACACGTCTGTGCACGGTCTATGCCAAGCGACCGGACACCTGCCGCAACCATCCACGCATCGGCCCACGGCCCGGCTATTGCGCCTACCAGCAGAAAACGGCGGCCCGCTGAGGCTGGCGAGCCAGCCGCCAACGGCGATTCGAACCCGGTAAAAAAGCGCCCGCAGAAACTGGCAATCTCGTGACTCAGCAGTCATGCTTGACGTCTGCCTGTATCTGCAAACGTTTAGGAATCCGCCCGGAATGAGCCGCGATAGCCGCTACCTGGAAGCCATTCTGCACCACGATATCCCTCTGACCCGGGCAATGGGCCTGCGTGTCGAGCAATGGGAAAACCATGAGCTGCGCCTGAGGGTCCCGTTGCAGGCGAACATCAACCACAAGAGCAGCATGTTCGGCGGTAGCCTGTATTGCGCCTCGGTTCTGGCTGGCTGGGGCTGGCTGCATCTACGTCTGCGCGAGGCGGGCATCGAGGATGGCCATATCGTCATTCACGAAGGCCAGATCGACTACCCGCTCCCGGTGGTGGATGACGCCATCGCGATCTGCTCGGCGCCCAGCGAAGAGGCCTGGGATCGCTTCGAGGCCATCTATCGCCGCCGAGGCCGTTCGCGCATCGCCTTGCACAGTCGAATCCTGGCGGCCGACGGACGTGACGCCGTACGCTTCACTGGCCAGTTCGTCCTGCACAAATAATTCGCGCTGCGCCGCGAATCCGCTGGATGCGCCACTGAGTGTGGCGCGCCCTCCGCTCCTAACCAAACAATCTTCCGCAACGCGATCGCGTTCACCCCAACGGCGCCCCGCGCTGGCATGGGTGGCGCCGCGCGACTACCCTTGAGCAGTCAACAATAAAAACAGCGTCAAGGGAGCAGACATCATGGGCGCGCCCCATAAAGCCATCCTATCGCTATGCCTCGGGCTGGCCATCGGCACCGCACAGGCGGAGCTGCCGAAGAACTACCAGATCATCCTGCAAACCGATAATTTTCCGCCGTTCAATATGGGCCCGAACAACAAGCACTTCGCGCGCGGCGACGAGGTGCAGGGTATCGGCACCGACACGGTGCGCGAAATGTTCAAGCGTGCCGGAATCGCCTATAGCCTGACCCTGCGCTCGCCCTGGGACCGCATCTATACCCAGACGCTGGACGACGCCGGCTATGGCCTGTTTTCCGTTGCCCGTACGCAACAGAACCAAGCGCAATTCAAATGGGTCGGGCCGCTGGCGCGCTATGAAAGCGTGCTGCTGGCCGCGCCGAATGCCGATATCGCGCTCACGTCGCTAAGCCAGGCCAAGCCCTACGCAATTGGTACTCAGAAAAGCAGTGGGATCAGCCAATTGCTCAGCAGCCAGGGCTTGCAGCCGATCGACAGCCTGAGCGAAGAGGAGAACCTGCGCAAATTGCTCAGCGGTCGCATCGACCTGTGGGCCACCGCCGACCCGGTCTGGCGCTATCACGCCAAACAGCAAGGTGCGGAGGGTCTGCATGCGGTGCTGAGCTTCCAGCCGACCGACCTTTATCTGGCGCTGCACAAGGACACCCCTGACGAGGCGGTGACGCGCCTGCAAGCAGCGCTGAACGAGATCATCAGCGAAGGTTATGCCGGGTGCAGCAAGACACCCGACCTCTGCTACCTGATCCGTGACCGCAAGGCGCCATAAGCGCACCTGCGGTCACGCCCGGTCAGACGTAACGCGATTTCGGCGTCGCCATCGGCAACGGGCCGTCACCGATCAGGCGGAATTCGCCTTTCGACGCGTCGTAGGCACGTATCTCGCTGGTGCCGATGTTGTACACCCAGCCATGGATGAACAGGTCGCCACTGGCCAGCCGCGCCGCCACCGAGGGATGCGTACGCAGATGATCGAGCTGCGCCAGCACGTTCTCCTCGGTCAGCACACCGAGGGTGTTGTGATCGGCGCAACCGCAGTTGGCTTCAACCACGGTCTTGGCCACCTCGGCATGGCGCAGCCAGGTTCTGACCGTCGGCATCTTCTCCAGGCTCGACGGGTTCAGCACCGCCTTCATCGCACCGCAGTCGGAGTGACCGCAGACGATGATGTGGTGAACGCCGAGCGCCATCACGGCGAACTCGATGGCAGTGGACACGCCGCCGTTCATCACGCCGTAGGGCGGTACGATATTGCCGACGTTACGCGTCACGAACAGATCGCCTGGCGAACTCTGGGTGATCAGCTCCGGCAGGATGCGCGAGTCGGCACAGGTGATGAACATCGCCCGCGGCGTCTGCTCGTTGGCCAGCTTGCTGAACAGCTCGCGTTGCTGGGGATAGATTTCCTCGCGAAATTGCATGACGCCTGCGATCAGGTTGTCGAGCGCCTCCTGCGCCGTTTCGGTCGTCTTGTCTTCGAGACTCATGGCGATCTCTCTTTTAGGTTGGTTGGATACGACGTTGCACGTACAAGGCCAGACACCGCAAAGGTGTGACAGACCGTAACCAGGCCGGGGTCCCACCCCAGCCCGAGGAATCCAGGCGACCGGCCTTTAGAAAATGGACCAGCCGATGCGCTGCGATAGTTTCTCCAGAGCGGCCATACCGATCAGTGAATTGCCGGCCTGGTTCAATTCCGGCGACCAGACACAAACCGTGAAACGCCCGGGCACCACGGCGACGATGCCGCCACCGACACCGCTCTTGCCCGGCAGACCGACGCGGTAGGCAAAATTGCCGGCCTCGTCGTAAAGTCCGCTGGTCGCCATGATCGCGTTGACCTGCTTCGCTTGCCTCGGGCTGAGCACCGGCTCGTCACCGTCCAGACAAGCGCCGTCGCGCACCAGAAAGCTGAACGCGCGGGCCAGGTCGATGCAGCTCATGCGCAGCGCACAGTGATGGAAGTAGCTGCGCAACACCGCCTCGACATCATTGTGAAAGTTGCCAAAGGCCTGCATCAGGTAAGCCATCGCTGCGTTTCGTGCGCGATGCTGGTACTCCGACTCGGCGACGCGGGAGTCCGACACGATCAGCGGATTGCCCGACAGGTGCCGCACGAAGTCGCGCATCGACAGGGCCGGCACGGCGAAACGCGATTGGTTGATGTCGCAGATCACCAGCGCTCCGGCGTTGATGAACGGGTTGCGCGGCCGGCCGCGTTCGAACTCCAGCTGCACCAGCGAGTTGAACGGCTGCCCGGACGGCTCGTGCCCCAGCCGCTCCCACAGCGACTCGCCACCGTGCTGGATCGCCTGCACCAGGCTGAACACCTTGGAGATGCTCTGGATCGAGAACGGCGTCTTCGCATCGCCGGCGTGGTAGAGCTCACCCTCGGCGCTACAGACGGCAATACCCAGCTGATCGGCCGGCACGTCCGCCAGTGCAGGAATGTAGTCCGCCACCTTGCCTTTACCGAGCAGCGGCCGAACTTCATCGAGGATTTCGCTCAACAGGTTTTGCATACAGGTCCCATGGTTGGAAGAAGTCGGGGCACGCCAGCGCACTGCCGCGCAGGCCAGTTGCTCATCAGGCTACTGACGCCAGTTAGACGGCGATCATCACAGTCAACCTCTGCCGCCGGCCTTCCCGTGTTCCGATCAACGCACACATCCCCATGCCGCCTCTCCAGATCCAGCAGACGCGACAAGCGCCGACGCCCATTGCGATGACCAGACAACGCTCGACCTCGCCTTGCGACTGCACCGTTCAGCGCCACGATTTCGCCATCACCCTTGCGCGGGGTATAGTCCCGCCCGCTTTACAGGGCACGGTATGCGCCCTGGGCATCACCACAAGGAACGAATCGATATGACGTTGAAACGCGCGGCAAGCCTGTTGGCCTTCGCCATCATCCTTAGCGGTTGCTCCACCGCGACCTATTTCAAGCTGCCGGAACATAGCCAGGTCTCCGTCTATGAGCGACCGCAGCAATACTCCCAGGGCTTGGTCAAAACCCGCCCGTTCTTCTGGACCGCCGCTGGCGGCATTCCCTACAAGCTCAGCAATGAACAGGGCGAACTGCTTCAGCAAGGCAAGCTGCGCGCGCGCTTTCGCGTTGCATCGATCTTCTGGCCACCCGGCGGCATCATTTACTGGCCGATGGGCTTCGGTCAGCGCTGCTATGACCTGACCGGCGCCGAGCCACTCACGTGCACCCAGGGCGACCTGAAAGCCCTTCGCAGTCAGCGCCGTCTCGACCGCTAGCCCCATCGGCTCATCGTCTCGGCATGCGCCGAGGCGATGTCCGATCGAGCCACGTCCCACCTTGCTTGCCAATCCCACAAGGCAACCGCTTAGAACTTTTCCGGCCGCAGCACTTCGACATCCGCCAGATAACAGACCATGGCGAAATTGTCGTAATAGCGAGCCTGCAGATGCTCGACGATGCGCTCGGCGACGTCGCGGTTGCAGATGATCTCCAGCCGAATGTTGCCCTCGGTGTCCCATTCGGCGCTGCGCACGCCACGGCTGCCTCGCCCTCGCACTTCGGACAGGGTCCAGCCCGGTGCGCCGAGGTGGTCAAGATCGGCCACAAGCTTCTTTTCCAGCGCGGCTTCACAGATCACGGTGAGCAGTGTTCGGGTCGCAGTCGTCATGTCAAAGCCCCCAGGCGATCAAGGTTTCGGCCAGCGCCAGATACAGCGGAATACCGATCAGGATGTTGAATGGAAAGGTAATCCCCAGCGACGCCGTCAGTGACAGTGAGGGATTGGCCTCCGGCAATGCCAGGCGCATGGCTGCTGGCACGGCGATGTAGGACGCACTGGCAGCCAGCGTAGCGAGCATTGCGGTGCCGCCGAGCGACAACCCCATCAGCCGCGCGAGCAAAGCGCCGATCAGCGCTCCCATCAATGGCATGCCAAGGCCGAACACGGCCAGACGCAGGCCATAGCGCTTTAACGAGCCCATCTGGCCTGACGCGATCAAGCCCATTTCCAGCAGAAAGAGCGCCAGAACAGGTTTGAACATGCTGGTGTAGAAAGGCTCAAGCGGCTTGATGCCTTCCTTGCCCGCGATGGCCCCGATGATCAACCCGCCCAGCAGCAGCATGATGCTCTTGCCCAAAAAGATCTCTCGACCGAGCTCTCGCCAGTCGGTGTCGCGCGCGACGCCCTTGGCAAGCACGATGCCGACCAGGATTGCCGGTATTTCCAGGATCGCCACGAACAGCGGCATGTAGCTTTCGAAGGCAATCTTGTTGGCCAGCAAAAATGCCACCACTACGGCGAAGGTACCGGCGCTGACCGAACCGTAGTGCGCCGCAACACTGGCTGAGTCCACCCGCGAAAAGCCCAGCAGACGCAGCAACGGAAACGCCAGCAGCGGCAGCGTGCAACCAAGCAGCAACACCAACGCCGACTGCCCCAGCAACGCCGCACTGGCCTGCTCGGCCAGCTCGACACCGCCATGCAGCCCGATGGCCAGCAGCAGCAATATGGACAGCGTGTCGTACAGTGCCGTTGGCAGCTTCAGCTCACTTTTCAACAACCCGGCAAACAGGCCGAACAGGAAGAACAGCACAACTGGGTCGAGCCCCATCGATAACTCCCGCATTCGTTCAGCAGACAAAAAAAGGGAGCCTTTCGGCTCCCACGGGACAGTTGCTTAAGCTTCGATCTCGATCAGCAGATCACCCGGCGTTACCCGGTCACCCTTGGCCACGTGCACGGCCTTCACCTTGCCGGCAATCGGCGCCTGGATCTCGGTCTCCATCTTCATCGCTTCGCTGATCAGTACCGGCTGTCCGGCCTTGACCACATCGCCTTCCTTGACCAGCACATCCACCACGTTGCCCGGCATGCTGGTGCTGACATCGCCCGGGCCGCTGGCCTGCTTGCGCTGCCCGCCGCTGCCGCCGCCGACGAAGTTGTTCAGCGGTTCGAACACCACCTCTTCCGGCATGCCATCGATGGAGAGGAAGAAGTGCCGCTTGCCTTCGCCCTTGACGCCGACGCCGGTGATGTCGACCCGGTAGGTCTCGCCGTGCACGTCAATGACGAACTCGGTCGGTACACCTTCGCCACTGGCGGCGCTCGCCGCGGTGCCGTCGGGGATCGGCAGCAGCACCTCGGGTTGCAAGGTGCCGGCCTCGCGCTCCTCGAGGAACTTGCGACCGATATCCGGGAACATCGCGTAGGTCAGTACGTCCTCTTCGCTGTGGGCCAACGCGCCGATCTCCTGGCGCAGCTTGTCCAGTTCCGGCTTGATCAGGTCGGCCGGACGAACTTCGATAATTTCTTCTCCGCCGATGGCCTGGCGCTGCAGCTTGGCATCGATGTTGCCGGGTGCCTTGCCGTAGCGGCCCTGCAGATAGAGCTTCACTTCGTTGGTGATGGTCTTGTAGCGCTCACCGGCAAGCACGTTGAAGAACGCCTGGGTGCCGACGATCTGCGAGGTCGGGGTCACCAAGGGCGGGTAGCCCAGGTCCTTGCGCACGCGCGGGATCTCGGCGAGTACTTCATCCATGCGGTTGAGCGCGCCCTGTTCCTTGAGCTGGTTGGCGAGGTTGGAAATCATCCCGCCCGGCACCTGGTTGACCTGCACGCGGGTATCGACGCCGGTGAAGTCGCTTTCGAACTGGTGATACTTCTTGCGCACCGCGTAGAAATACAGGCCGATTTCCTGGATCAGCTCCAAGTCCAGACCGGTGTCGTACGGCGTGCCGCGCAGCGCGGCGACCATCGACTCGGTGCCCGGGTGGCTGGTGCCCCAGGCCATGGAGGAGATCGCGGTGTCGATGTGGTCGGCACCGTTCTCGATCGCCTTGAGCTGACACATGCTGGCCACGCCGGCGGTGTCGTGCGAGTGAATGAACACCGGCAGGTCGATCTCGGCTTTCAGTGCGCGGACCAGGTCGCCGGTGGCGAACGGCGTCAGCAGACCGGCCATGTCCTTGATCGCGATGGAATCGACGCCCATGTCGCGCATCGCCCGGCCTTGCTCGACGAACAGCTCGACGGTGTGCACCGGGCTGGTGGTGTAGGCGATGGTGCCCTGGGCATGCTTGCCGGTCTTCTTCACGGCCTTGATGGCGGTTTCCAGGTTACGCACATCGTTCATCGCATCGAAGATGCGGAACACGTCGATGCCGTTTTCCGCCGCCTTGGCGCAGAAGGCCTCGACCACGTCGTCGGCGTAATGCCGGTAACCGAGCAGGTTCTGCCCGCGCAGCAGCATTTGCAGACGCGTGTTGGGCAGCGCCGCCTTGAGCTGGCGCAGGCGCTCCCAGGGGTCTTCCTTGAGGAAGCGCACGCAGGCGTCGAACGTCGCGCCGCCCCAGACTTCCAGCGACCAGTAGCCGACGCGGTCGAGCTTGTCGCAGATCGGCAGCATGTCTTCGGTGCGCATGCGGGTGGCGATCAGCGACTGGTGGGCATCACGCAGGATGGTGTCAGTAACGGTGATTTTCTTCTGAGCAGTCATGGTTCGTTCCTCACAGGCCTGCGTGGGCGGCGATGGCGGCAGCGATGGCCAGGGCCAGTTCGCCCGGCTTGCGTTTGATCGAGTAGTTCAGCAGTTCCGGATGGTTATCGACGAAGCTGGTGTTGAACTGTCCGCTGCGGAAATCCGGGTTTTCGAGAATCTTCTGGTAGTAGCTGGCCGTGGTCTTCACGCCCTGTACGCGCATGTCGTCCAGCGCGCGCGAGCCACGCGCCAGCGCCTCTTCCCAGGTCAGCGCCCAGACGATGAGCTTCAGGCACATGGAGTCGTAGTACGGCGGGATGGTGTAGCCGGTATAGATCGCCGTGTCGGTGCGCACGCCGGGGCCGCCGGGCGCGTAGTAGCGGGTGATCTTGCCGAAGCAGGGCAGGAAGTTGTTGCGCGGCTCTTCGGCGTTGATGCGGAACTGCAGGGCGAAGCCACGGTACTGGATGTCTTCCTGCTTGACCGAGAGCGGCAGGCCGGAGGCGATGCGAATCTGCTCACGGACGATGTCGATGCCGGTGATTTCCTCGGTGATGGTGTGTTCCACCTGCACGCGAGTGTTCATCTCCATGAAATACACCTCGCCATCGGCGAGCAGGAACTCGACGGTGCCGGCGTTCTCGTAGCCCACTGCTTTGGCCGCGCGCACCGCCAGGTCGCCGATGTAGGCGCGCTGCTCGGGGGTCAGCTGCGGGCTGGGGGCGATCTCGATGAGCTTCTGGTTGCGCCGCTGGATCGAGCAGTCGCGCTCGAACAGATGCACGGTGTTGCCGAAGGAGTCGGCCAACACCTGGGCCTCGATGTGCTTCGGCTCGACGATGCATTTTTCGAGGAACACGTCGGCCGAACCAAAGGCCTTGGTCGCCTCGGAGATGACGCGCGGATAAGCTTGCGCCAGCTCTTCGCGCGAATTGCAGCGGCGAATACCGCGACCGCCGCCACCGGAGGTCGCCTTGAGCATGACCGGATAGCCGATGCGCTCGGCCTCGGCCAAGGCTTCGTCGACATCCGCCACGTTGCCTTCGGTGCCGGGCGTGACCGGTACGCCGGCCTTGATCATGCTGCGCCGCGCCTCGGTCTTGTCGCCCATGCGGCGAATCACTTCGGCGCTGGGGCCGACGAACTTGATGCCGCGCTCGGCGCAGATTTCCGCCAGCTCGGCATTTTCGGAAAGGAAACCATAGCCCGGGTGCAATGCATCGCAGCCGGTTTCCACGGCCAGATTGACCAGCTTGCGTGGGTTCAGGTAGCCGGCCAACGGGTCCTCGCCGATGAAGTGCGCCTCATCGGCGCGCTTGACGTGCAGCGCATGGCGGTCGGGCTCGGCGAATACCGCCACCGAGCGAACGCCCATCTCGGCGCAGGCCCGCACGATGCGGACGGCGATTTCACCGCGGTTGGCGATCAGCAGCTTCTTGATCACGCTGTCTTCCCTCGGATCAGTGAGCAGATGGCCCAGTGGGCCGTGTGATACCGCCTTCAGGCGATGCGTTTTACCCTACTCCGCAAGCATCGATTAACGAAAATGAATAATTGTTTGGTTGCGCATAAACTATGACTTATAGGTGAGCAGCAACCGCGCTAGCTCACTGCATCGCGCCGAGCCGGAGTAGCCCATGCGAAAGTCCCTGATGCGAATGACATTGCGCCAGCTGCGCGTGTTCCGGGCAGTCTGCGACAACCATTCCTACAGTCGCGCAGCCGAAGAGATGGCCCTGACCCAGCCTGCGGTGAGCCTGCAGATCCGTCAGCTGGAAGAGCTGCTCGGGCAACCGTTGTTCGAATACACCGGCAAGAAGCTCTACCTCACCGATGCGGCCGAGGCGCTCAAACGCACCAGCGAGGACATTTTCGGCAGGCTGGAAAGCCTCGACATGCAGCTGTCCACCTTGCAGGGGTCATTGCAGGGCCAGCTGAAGCTCGCGGTCGAGTCGAGTGCCAAGTATTTCGTCCCACACCTGTTTGCCCTGTTTCGCGACCAGCATCCGGAAGTCAGCCTGCAACTGGTAGTAGTCAATCACGCCCAGGCGATTCACCGGCTCAATGCCAACCGCGACGACCTGTTGCTGATCTCACAGGTGCCTGCGGACATGGATCTGGAATTCCTGCCCTTCCTCGACAACGCCATCGTCGCCGTCGCACCGCCCGATCATCCACTGTGCCAGCGCGAGTCACTGCTGCTGCAGGACCTGACCGCGTGGCCGCTGCTGATTCGCGAGCAGGGCTCCGGTACCCGCCGCGCGGCCGAGCAGTACTGCAATCAGAAGCGCGCGCACTTTGCCCAGACGCTCGAGCTGGGTTCGATGGAAGCCCAGCGCGAAGCCGTGCTGGCCGGGCTGGGGCTGGCGCTTCTGCCCCGCCACGCCGTGCTGCGCGAGTTGAAAAGCGGGGCGCTGATCGAACTGCCGGTCGAGGAATTGCCTCTGATGCGTAGCTGGTGCCTGGTCCACCCGCGCGGGAAATACCTGTCACCGGTGGCGCAGACCTTCTTCGCCTTCGCCCGCGCCGAACGCCAGCGAATCAACGCGCTGGAGCGCCGTTTCAGCGGAGCCGAGCATTCCTAATAAGGGCAGCTGGGCATAAAAGCCCGCACCAGCTTCGTCGGAACATGAGTATCCGACGGCGGGCGGGCCATCGACAGCGACCGAAGCGGATCTTCGCAAGGCGCGCCGACCGCTGCCCCGTCGCGCTTAACTGCCTCGCTAGCGGCATTCCGCCGAAGGCGAGAGCAGCGGGCTCACCACCATCAGATCGGGAAACTCCATCAGTTGCGCATGCAGTTGACGCTGCTCGTCGTAGCTCTCGATCGCGCGGCGGAAGCGCATGCGGCGTTCGTCCTGCTGCTTGCGGCGGGCACGGGCATCGAGGTTGGCGGTGGTATCGCGCTGCTGGGCCATGCTGGTCTCCCGAGAAAGGTACTGGGAGGCTCAGCATCGGCGCGGTGAATGACGTTATGAGGACAGCCTGATGACGCTGCGATGACGTCGCCGGTTGCCCGAGCGGGGCTCAGTCGTCGTGCGGCTTCACTGACTTGGGCGACAGGCGCAGGCTGCGCAGACTGCGCTTGACGCTCTTCAGGTGATTGACCAGGGTCGGCCCGCGCGCCATGGCCACGCCCATCGCCAACACGTCGATCACCACCAGATGGGCGATGCGCGATGTGAGCGGGGTATAGATCTCGGTGTCTTCCTGAACGTCGATCGCCAGGTTGATGGTGGCCAGGTCCGCCAGCGGGGTCTGGCTCGGGCACAGCGTGATCAAGGTCGCTCCGGACTCACGCACGACATTGGCGGTAATCAACAGGTCCTTGGAGCGCCCCGACTGGGAAATGCAGATCGCCACGTCGGTCGGCTTGAGCGTCACAGCGGACATCGCCTGCATATGCGGATCCGAATAGGCCGCGGCGCTGAGCAACAGACGAAAGAATTTGTGCTGGGCATCGGTGGCGACCGCGCCGGACGCGCCGAAACCGTAGAACTCGACACGCTCGGCCACCGCCATGGCGGCCACGGCACGCTCTAGCGCGTCGGAGTCGAGCTTTTCGCGCACCTCCATCAGCGTGTGCAGCGTGGTATCGAAGATCTTCAGTGCGAAATCGGTAACCGAGTCGCTCTCACTGATGGCGAACTGACCGAAGCTGGCCCCGGCGGCAAGGCTCTGCGCCAGTTTCAGCTTGAGGTCCTGAAACCCCAGGCAACCAATGGCGCGACAGAAGCGCACGATGGTTGGCTCGCTGACACCCACCACATGGGCCAGATCGGCCATGGAACTGTGCATTACCGCTGCCGGATCGAGGAGCACATGGTCGGCCACCTTCAGTTCCGACTTGCGTAGCGAACTTCTCGATTGGGCGATGTGTTGCAGCAGGTTCACGTTCCAGACTCGCTATGATCAATACCAGGCAAGAAGGAGCGAAACGGCGCGGTGCGCGCGTATCTGATCTTGCCGGCTGGCTGTAGTGGGCTTGTAGTTATACTACATGCCCCCGGCATCGCCCACCCAGACCGGCGAAAAACTGCCTGGACAGACAAGACGGCGCTGGAAACAGCCTCAAATGCGGGCTACGGCAGCGAATGTCGCGTTTCCGGCTGCTTCGAGCACGCAACCTCGTCTCGGCCGGCCGTCCGTGACGACTCCGCTGGTCGCTGGGCGCTGCCTTGCCTGCTCGCTTAGGTTGATCCACGGTCATATTGTGTCTGTCCCCATCTCTAGGAGTGACGCTGTGTCCATTTCCTGCGACATGCTGGTTTTCGGTGGTACCGGCGACCTGGCGCTACACAAACTCATCCCTGCGCTTTATCACCTGCATCGAGAAAAACGCCTGCACGATGACGTGCGCATCCTGGCGATCTCCCGGCAGGACATCGACCGCAACGCCTATCTGAGCCTGGCCGAGCGCCATTGCCGCGCGGAAGTCGCGCGCGTCGATTTCGAGGCCGACACCTGGACAAGCTTCAGTCGGCGGCTCGATTACTATGCGATGGATGCCTCCCAGCGCGGCGAGTTCGCCGGCTTGGCGCACTACCTGGGCCAGCCCGAAGGGCGCGTGCGGGTGCATTACCTGGCCACCGCGCCGCGCCTGTTCGAACCCATCGCCTCCAACCTGGAGAGCGTAGGCCTTGCCGGCGAAAACGCACGCATCGTGCTGGAGAAACCCATCGGCCACTCGCTGGACTCGGCACTGGCGATCAACGAGGCGATCGGGGCCGTGTTTCCCGAATCGCGGATCTACCGGATCGACCACTACCTGGGCAAGGAAACCGTGCAGAACCTCATGGCGCTGCGCTTCGCCAATGCCCTGTTCGAGCCCATCTGGCGCAGCGGCCAGATCGACCATGTGCAGATCACCGTCGCCGAAACCCTGGGCGTCGAGAACCGCGGCAGCTACTACGACCACGCCGGCGCCATGCGTGACATGCTGCAGAACCATTTGCTGCAGCTGCTATGCCTGGTAGCGATGGAAGCACCGGTGCGGTTCGATGCCAAATCGATACGCGGCGAGAAGGTGAAGATCCTCGAAGCGCTCAAGCCCATCACCGGCAGTGACGTGCAGGACAAGACCGTGCGAGGGCAATACGGCGCCGGGCGCATCGGCGGCCACGACGTGCAGGCCTACTACTTCGAAAATGATGTCGACAACGACAGCGACACCGAAACCTTCGTCGCGGTGAAGGCAGAGATCGACAACTGGCGCTGGGCCGGCGTGCCCTTCTACCTGCGCACCGGCAAGCGCATGGCCCGCAAGCGCTCGGAGATCATCATCACCTTCAAGCAGGTGCCGCACATGCTGTTCACCAAGGGCGAGGTCAACCGCCTGGTGATCAGCCTGCAACCGGAAGAAAGCATCAGCCTGCAGTTGATGGCCAAAGCGCCCGGCAAGGGCATGCAGCTGGAGCCCGTCGAGCTGGACCTGAACCTGGCCAAGGCATTCAGCAGCAGCCGTCGCTGGGAAGCCTACGAGCGCCTGCTGCTGGATGTCATCGAAGGCGACTCGACGCTGTTCATGCGGCGCGACGAGGTGGAAGCGGCCTGGAACTGGGTCGACCCGATCCTGCGCGGCTGGCAAAGCCACTACCGCAAACCGAGGCCCTATCCAGCGGGCACCGACGGCCCGGAACAGGCTCATCAGCTGATCGAGCACCAGGGCCGCCAGTGGTGGCGCTGAGCCCTGCGCGCTGCGCCGCCCGCGATGCTTCCAGCGGGCGGTGCAGAGCGGCTTGCGGCCTGTCCGAACAACTAGGGCAGCAGTCGCTCGACAACTATGCCGAGCAACTATCCCAGCGGCGGATAATCAACTCGCCACAAAAATTTCATTGAATGCGACGACGCCGACAATTCTCGCCGAATATGTAGACGCTGCACGCCGCCGATATGTTCCCTCGCTCACGCTAGTTCATGCGCCATATCTCGCACCTCGCCCGGTCTAACTTTCGTTAGTTATGCGCCAGTTGACCCGGCCGCCCGGCGGGGCCGTTCAGGCGACCGACCAAGACCTCTACAACCCTTGATTTTACTGGGCCGCAGCCCGTTCCTGCAGCATCTTGCGAGCGCCGCGCGACACCGCCGGCGCCTCGTCGTGAATCGCCGTGATGGGCGCGCCGAACTTACCGGTGATATGCGCGAGAATATGCCCCGGCATTTCCGGCCTATCTAACAGGAATCGCACAAAGTTCAGATCACGCGATAAGCGGCCAACTTCGCCGATATCGCCGTTCATTCAGGCAAGATGATCGGCACGTCGGGTTGAGATTAAATTTTTGATGTGTTTATCCTAATAAAGGATTCAATCAACAACCCCAAAGGATTTGTTTTGAGTGTTCCTACCGTAACGCTCCGTCGCCCAACCGACGGCGACGGTTCCGCCCTCCATGAGCTGGTAGCACGCTGCCAACCTCTGGATACCAACTCGGTGTACTGCAACCTCCTGCAGTGTTCCGATTTCGCCGACACCTCCATCGCGGCCGAGAACGCAAACGGCCAGCTGGTAGGTTTCATTTCCGGTTATTGCCCTCCCGCTCGCCCCGACACGCTATTCGTCTGGCAAGTCGCGGTAGACGCTTCGATGCGCGGCCAAGGTCTGGCCCTGCGCATGCTGATGGCACTGGTCACTCGGGTCGCCAGAGAACAGGGCATCCGTCACCTGGAAACGACCATCTCGCCTGACAACGGCGCCTCGCAGGCGTTGTTCAAGAAGGCCTTCGCTCAGCTGGAGACCGACTACAGCACCCGCACGCTGTTTTCTCGGGCCAAGCACTTCGCCGGGCAACACGAAGACGAAGAGCTTTATCGGGCGGGTCCGTTCGACGCCACCGACTCCAGACAACGAATCAAAGGAAACCCTATGCAAACGTTCGAACTGCACGAATCCGGTGTCCGTAGCTATTGCCGCTCCTTCCCCGTGGTCTTCAAGCAGGCCCGCGGCGCAGAACTGATTACCCGTGAAGGCAAGCACTACATCGACTTCCTCGCCGGAGCCGGCACGCTCAACTACGGCCATAACCATCCGGTGCTCAAGCAGGCGCTGCTCGACTACATCAGCGCCGACGGCCTCACCCACGGCCTGGACATGTATTCCGACGCGAAGGAACGCTTCCTGTCGACCTTCGACCGGCTGATCCTCAAGCCGCGCAACATGGACTACGTCATGCAGTTCACCGGCCCGACCGGCACTAACGCAGTCGAAGCCGCGCTGAAGCTGGCGCGCAAGGTGACTGGCCGCAACAACATCATCAGCTTCACCAATGGTTTCCATGGCTGCAGCATCGGCGCGCTGGCCGCGACCGGTAACAAGCATCACCGCGGCGCCGCGGGCGTTGGTCTGGCCGATGTCAGCCGCATGCCGTACGCCAACTATTTCGGCGACAAGGTCAACACCATCGGCATGATGGACAAGCTGCTCAGCGACCCGTCCAGCGGTGTCGACAAGCCGGCTGCGGTGATCGTCGAGGTGGTCCAGGGCGAGGGTGGTCTGAATGCAGCCTCCGCCGACTGGGTCCGCAAGCTGGAAAAACTCTGCCGCAAGCACGAGATGCTGCTGATCATCGACGACATCCAGGCCGGTTGTGGCCGTACCGGCAGCTTCTTCAGCTTCGAAGAGATGGGCATCAAGCCGGACATGATTACCCTCTCCAAGTCGCTGTCGGGCTACGGCCTGCCGTTCGCCATGGTGCTGCTGCGCAAGGAGCTGGACCAGTGGAAGCCGGGCGAGCACAACGGCACCTTCCGCGGTAATAACCACGCCTTCGTCACCGCGGCGGCGGCTATCGAGCACTTCTGGAAGGACGACGAGTTCGCCAAGAGCGTGCAGGCCAAGGGCAAGCGCATTGCCGATGGCATGCACAAGATCGTCCGCCGTTATGGCCCGGACTCTCTGTTCGTCAAGGGTCGCGGCATGATGATCGGCATCAGCTGCCCGGATGGCGACACCGCTGCCGCCATCTGCCGCCACGCGTTCGAAAACGGTCTGGTGATCGAAACCAGCGGCGCCCACAGCGAAGTGGTCAAGTGCCTCTGCCCGCTGATCATCAGCGAAGAGCAGATCGACAAGGCCATGAGCATCCTGGACAAGGCGTTCGCCGCCGTGATGTCCGAGCAAGCCCGCGAGCAGGCTGTGTGAAAACGTAGCGAGCGAAGGTTAGGCAAGGAAAAAACAGGCGAGGAAGCGGAGTTTACTGCTGTAAATGAGCATTCCGAGCCTGTTTTTAACGCCGCATAACCGAGCGCAGTAGTTTTCGCACCGCCTGCAACAGCCTCCTGAGGAGTTGAACACATGATCGTACGTACCCTGGCTGACTGCGAGCAGTCCAACCGCAAGATCAAGACCGAGACCTGGGACAGCACCCGGATGCTGCTCAAGGACGACAAGATGGGCTTCTCGTTCCATATCACCACCATCTACGCCAACACCGAGACGCATATCCACTACCAGAACCATCTGGAGTCGGTGTACTGCATCAGCGGCAACGGCGAGGTGGAAACCATCGCCGACGGCAAGATCTACAAGATCGAGCCCGGCACGCTGTACATCCTCGACAAGCACGACGAGCACCTGCTGCGCGGCGGCAGCGAGGACATGAAGATGGCCTGCGTGTTCAACCCGCCACTCAATGGCAAGGAAGTACACGACGAGAGCGGTGTCTATCCGCTCGAAGCCGAAACCGTTTGAGAGGCAGGGTTGGGCGCGATCCGTCACCGCTATTGATGGGTTGCACCCATCCTACGGCGACCGTTTGTAGGGTGGGTGAAACCCACCAAGGCGGTGTCAACGCCGGCATCGACTGGCGGGTTGCACCCACCCTGCATGTCCAAAGGAATCGAAAGGAGAGCTAACGTGAACCCCGCACAAGCCGACCTGTACCCTTCACGCCAGCAAGACGAGCCCAGCTGGCAGGAGCGTCTGGATCCGGTTGTCTACCGCAACGACCTGGCCAATGCGCCCCTCTCGCCGGAGCAGATCGAGCGCTACGAGCGTGACGGCTATCTGGTCGTCCCCAATCTGTTCAGCGCCGTGGAAGTCGCGGTCTTTCTCGAAGAACTCGAGCGCATGCGCCAGGACCCGGCCGTGGCCGAGTCCGGCAAGACCATCAAGGAACCCGACAGCGGCGCGATCCGCTCGGTATTCGCCATCCACCAGGACAACCCGCTGTTCGCCCGCATCGCCGCGGACGAACGGACCGCTGGCATCGCCCGCTTCCTCCTGGGTGGCGACCTCTACGTCCACCAGTCGCGGATGAACTTCAAGCCCGGCTTCACCGGCAAGGAGTTCTACTGGCACTCGGATTTCGAGACCTGGCATGTCGAGGACGGCCTGCCGCGCATGCGCACCCTGAGCTGCTCGATCCTGCTCACCGACAACGAGCCGCACAATGGCCCGCTGATGCTGGTGCCCGGCTCACACAAGCACTACATCCGCTGCGTCGGCGCGACGCCGGAGAACCACTACGAAAAGTCGCTGCGCAAGCAGGAATTCGGTGTACCGGATCACGACAGCCTGACCCGTCTCGCCGACCGCTATGGCATCGACACCGCCACCGGCCCGGCGGGCAGCGTGGTGTTCTTCGACTGCAACACCATGCACGGCTCGAACAGCAACATCACACCCAGTGCCCGCAGCAACCTGTTCTACGTCTACAACCACGTGGATAATGCCGCGCAGGCCCCGTTCTGTGGGCTGTCGCCCCGTCCGGCATTTGTCGCCGAACGGGAGCGTTTCGAGCCGCTGAATATCCAGAAACAGACGTATCTCTGACGCACCCCCTATCAGGCCCGACTACCGGGCCTGATCTTTGTTGGCGGCCGGAAAACGGCGGCCCAGGGATGACATTCACCCCCACGATGGGAAGTTGAATCGATGCATACCGTAGAAAAGATCGGCGGCACATCCATGAGCCGCTTCGAAGAACTGTTGGACAACATCTTTATCGGCGGCCGCGAGGGCGACGCACTCTACCAGCGCGTCTTCGTCGTCTCGGCGTACAGCGGCATGACTAACCTGCTGCTCGAACACAAGAAGACCGGCGAACCGGGTGTCTACCAGCGCTTCGCCGACGCCCGCAACGAGGGCGCCTGGCTCGACGCGCTGGACACGGTGCGCACGCGCATGCTCGCCAAGAACGCCGAACTGTTCGCCAGCCAGTTCGAGCTGCGCGCGGCCAACCAGTTCGTCAACTCGCGCCTCGACGATGCCCGCGAGTGCATGAGCAGCTTGCAGCGCCTGTGTGCTTATGGCCACTTCCAGCTCGACGAGCACCTGATGAAGGTCCGCGAGATGCTCGCCTCTCTTGGCGAAGCGCACTCGGCCTTCAACTCGGTGCTGGCGCTCAAGCATCGCGGCGTCAACGCCAAGATGGTCGACCTGACCGGCTGGCACCGCGACGCGCCACTGCCCTTCGAGGAGATGGTGCGCCACAGCTTCGACGAGGTGGACCTGTCCCGCGAGC
The DNA here is from genome assembly GCF_019090095.1 of Stutzerimonas stutzeri. Lineage (NCBI taxonomy): Bacteria > Pseudomonadati > Pseudomonadota > Gammaproteobacteria > Pseudomonadales > Pseudomonadaceae > Stutzerimonas > Stutzerimonas stutzeri. The sequence continues at coordinate 346,198 of NZ_JAGQFP010000003.1, forward strand.
TGGTCGTCGCCACCGGCTATACGCACTGCAGCGAAGGGCTGATGAACACCTTCGACCGTGGCTACAGCGAGATCACCTTCGCCCAGATCGCGGCGGCCACCGGCGCGCGCGAGGCGATCATTCACAAGGAATTCCACCTCTCCAGTGCTGACCCGAACCTGGTCGGTGCCGACAAGGTGGTCACCATCGGCCGTACCAACTACGACGTGGCTGACCAGCTGTCGAACCTCGGCATGGAGGCGATTCACCCGCGTGCGGCCAAGACACTGCGCCGCGCCGGCATCGAGCTGCGCATCAAGAATGCCTTCGAGCCGGACCACGCCGGTACGCTGATCAGCCAGGACTACAAGAGCGAGCGGCCTTGCGTGGAAATCATCGCCGGGCGCAAGGACGTCTTCGGCATCGAGGTGTTCGACCAGGACATGCTCGGCGACGTCGGCTACGACATCGAGATCAGCAAGTTGCTCAAGCAGCTGCGCCTCTATGTGGTCAACAAGGACTCCGACGCCAACAGCATCACCTACTACGCCTCCGGCTCGCGCAAGCTGATCAACCGCGCCGCGCGGCTGATCGAGGAGAAGTACCCGGCGGCGGAAGTCACCGTGCACAACGTCGCCATCGTCTCGGCGATCGGCTCGGACCTCAAGGTCAAGGGCATCCTCGCCAAGACCGTGGCCGCACTGGCCGGCGCCGGCATCAGTATCCAGGCGGTGCACCAGTCGATTCGCCAGGTGGAGATGCAGTGCGTGGTCAACGAGGAAGACTACGATGATGCGGTCGCCGCCTTGCACCGCGCCTTGATCGAACCGGAAAACCACGGCGACGTGATCGCGGCGGCATAAGCGTCTCCGCCCCCTGGCAACACCGAACTGCCGGACCCGGCACTCGCTAGGTCCGGCGGTTTGCCGTCTGCCAGCCGCCAAGCGCATCGGATGCCACCCGACGCCGGTACCAGCTGGCGAAAAACACCAGTGCCAGCAGCAGCTCGGCCAGATCGCCGCCGTAGTACATGAGCTGCGCGGCAGCCTCGATCTGCGCCAGGCCGTGTCCGGCGTCCCGCGGGAAACCATAGGCATACATCAGCTTGCCGAGCACCGCGTGAGCGGCTATCGCCACGAACAGCACCACCAACCGTAGCCACATACCGGGCCGGTGGGGCGCGGGGTCCGGCCCGGCGATCGACCAGCTGAACAGGTATCCGGCCAGCACGAAATGCAGGTGCAACCACAGGTGCAGCAGGGGTTGGCTGAAACTGAGCTGATACAGCGGCGTCAGGTAAAGCACGTAGAGCGCACCGATATCGAGTAGCAGCGCCGTGACCGGATGGCTCAGACAGCGTACGGGCCGGCTGGCTGCCAGATCGGTGAGACGCCGCGCGGTGAGCACCGGCACGCTACGCAGCAACAGCGTGCCGGGCGCGCCGAGCATCAGGGCGATGGGGGCGAACATGGCAAGCAGCAGGTGCTGGGTCATATGTCCCCGCAGGTCGGCATGCCCCCATTCCACCATGGGTGGCGACAGCGCCAGCACCAGCAGGCCGCAGCCCAGCGAGAAGCCGATCAGCCTCCGGCAGGGCCAGGCCTTGCGACGTCGACGTTCCGCGCGCACGGCGAGTACATAGGCAAACCACAGGCCCAGGGTCAGCAACACCATCAGGAACGTCCCGGCCAGGGTCAGCAGATGGGCGTCGTGCGTCATGAACTACCGCCCCCGCGCTGGCTCGACTCGGACGGGCGCGAGCCGGCGCCAGACGAACAGGCCAGCCGTCAGCAGGAGGACGCCGAAGCCGTTCCAGGCCAGATCGTAGAGCCACAGATCATCGACATAACGCACCTGATGCAGGCGCAACAGCTTGTGATCGACGATGCCGTCGAACAGCTGAAAGCCGCCGGCACCGAACAGGAGACCGGCCCAGGCGTGCCGTCGCGACAGCCGACCCTGAGCGCTCAGGCGTACGAACAGATAGGCGCCAGCGGCGAGCATGAGCAGTTCGGCCGCATGCAAAAGCCCATCGGACAGCAGCGCGATGGCCAGCGTCGAGCGGTCGTAGAAGTGGTGCCAAGCGAGGAGCTGGTGAAAGACGATCTCGTCGATGGCGGCCATCAAACCGACCCCGCCGAAGATCGTCGAGATCAGGCTGCTTCTGGCATCGACGGGGTTGGCGCTCACGATGGCCTCCGGTAAATGGCGGTTGGCTGGCATCGGAACTCGGCGCGCACGACGCAAGCCCTGTTTAGGAAATGACTGGGGGCCGCCGCAGGAGTTCGCGCTGACTTGACCGAGCGGGGCGAAAAGCGCCGGCCAACTCAGTAGAATCCGCACATTTCTTGTTGATATCCCGAGCCACCGCACCATGACCCAGCCCCGCACCGAACTGCTGTCGCCCGCCGGCACCCTCAAATCCATGCGCTACGCCTTTGCCTACGGCGCCGATGCGGTCTACGCCGGGCAGCCGCGCTACAGCCTGCGCGTGCGCAACAACGAGTTCGACCATGCCAACCTCAAGCTCGGCATCGACGAGGCCCATGCGCTGGGCAAGCAGTTCTATGTGGTGGTCAACATCGCGCCGCACAACGCCAAGCTGAAGACCTTCATCAGGGACCTCGAGCCGGTGGTGGCGATGGGGCCCGACGCGCTGATCATGTCCGACCCGGGCCTGATCATGCTGGTGCGCCAGCACTTCCCGCAGCAGACCATCCACCTCTCGGTACAGGCCAATGCGGTGAACTGGGCGACGGTGAAATTCTGGGAGAGCCAGGGCGTCAGCCGGGTGATCCTGTCCCGCGAGCTGTCGCTGGAGGAGATCGGCGAAATCCGCGAGCAGGTGCCCGGCATGGAGTTGGAGGTGTTCGTCCACGGCGCACTGTGCATGGCCTATTCCGGGCGCTGCCTGCTGTCGGGCTACATCAACAAGCGCGACCCCAATCAGGGCACCTGCACCAACGCCTGCCGCTGGGAATACAAGACCCACGAAGCCAAGGAAAACGAAGTTGGCGACATCGTGCACAAGTATGAGCCCATCGTCGTGCAGCCGGCCGAGCCCGGCCGACCCGAACCGACCCTCGGCGTAGGTGCGCCGACCGCGGAGGTGTTCCTGCTCGAAGACAGCAGCCGTCCGGGCGAATTCATGTCCGCCTTCGAGGACGAGCACGGCACCTACATCATGAATTCCAAGGATCTGCGCGCCGTGCAGCACGTCGAGCGGCTGGTGCAGATGGGCGTGCACTCGCTGAAGATCGAAGGTCGCACCAAGAGCCACTACTACGTCGCCCGCACGGCACAGGTCTATCGCAAGGCCATCGACGATGCCCTCGCCGGCCGCCCCTTCGACAAGTCGCTGATGGACACCCTGGAATCCCTGGCCCACCGCGGCTACACCGAAGGCTTCCTGCGGCGCCACGTGCATGACGAATACCAGAACTACGAACGTGGCTTCTCGCTGTCGGACCGCCAGCAGTTCGTCGGCGAGATGACCGGCGAGCGGCGCAACGGCCTGGCCGAGGTGACCGTCAAGAACCGCTTCGCCGTCGGCGACCGCCTGGAGCTGATGACGCCGCAGGGCAACCTGAACTTCCGCCTCGACGCCCTGGAAAACAAGCGCGGCGAACGCACCGACGTCGCGCCCGGTGATGGCCACACCGTCTACCTGGCAGTGCCGGACGACGTCGACCTGCGCTACGCCCTGCTGATGCGCGAACTCGACGGCAGCACCACCCGCGGCTGACCGGCTCCCGTAGGGCTACCGTCAGCTCGCCAGGCAGCCCGAGGCATCCTGCCGACGGTGGGCTAACGCCCCACCCTGCGGATCTGCCCGGCACGTCTGTAGGAGCACGCTCTGCGTGCGATCGGGGATTATGCGTGGCAGCGGTCGCAAGCAGAGCTTGCTCCTACAGGGTCGAGGGCGACTTCGACCTTCCATCAGAGCCGCCCACACCGAGGTGCAGCGAAACCGCAGCGCTAAAGCCGTAGGCGCACGCTCTGCGTGCGACCGGACGCTACGGATGGGCATGGCATTGTGGTCCTGCTGATGCAGGGTCTTTGCAGGAGCCCTCTGACCGCGATCGGGGATTATGCGTGGCTGCGGTCGCAAGCAGAGCTTGCTCCTACATGTCGAGGGCGACTTCGACCTTCCATCGGAGCAGCCACCACACCGAGGTGCGCCGAAATCGCAGCGCTAAAGCTGTAGGAACACGCTCTGCGTGCGACCGGACGCTACGGATGGGCATGGCATTTTGGTCCTGCCGATGCAGGGTCTTTTCAGGAGCCCTCTGACCGCGATCGGGGATTGTGCGTGGTTGCGGTCGCAAGCAGAGCTTGCTCCTACATGTCGAGGGTGACTTCAGCCCGCTCGCTGAGCC